>CAZCBF010000001.1:0-2318 GCA_964496895.1 uncultured Methylophilaceae bacterium
ATTTGATAGCCTTATTTGATCAGGTGCCCCTGTATACCGCAGTCAATATCCATAATGATTAAGCACCTTTTGGCCACTATTCCTGTTGTTTTTGGTGTTTTGCTACTGACATTTTTACTCGTGCACCTTGTGCCGGGGGACCCTATCGATGTGATGTTAGGCGAGTCTGCCACTGTCACAGATCGCGAGGCTTTAAGAGATAGCCTAGGGCTCAATCAACCTTTGCACATTCAGTTTGGGCAGTATTTAGTCAATCTGGCGCAAGGTGATTTGGGCCGCTCTATTCATACCCATCAACCCATTACTGCGCTTATCAAAGCGCGTTACCCTAATACCATCGCGCTCGCCTTGGTGGCCTTGGTCATTGCCTTGTTGATCGGCATCCCGCTGGGTATTGCGGCAGCACTGAAAGCTGGCCGTTGGCAAGACCTCGTCGTGATGTTGGTTTCGGTCAGGCTATCCGCGATGCCTGCTTTTTGGCTCGGGCCGATGCTCATGCTTATTTTTGCCGTCTGGCTAGGTTGGCTGCCTGTCAGTGGTATGCAGCAGCCAGCGAGTATTGTGTTACCAGCGCTCACACTAGGCTTTGGCCTCAGTGCCATCCTCACGCGTATGACACGCACCAGTTTGCTAGAAGTGCTTAATCAAGACTATATTCGCACTGCACGTGCCAAAGGCCTGAGTGAAACGCGCATAGTCTTGCGCCACGCACTACATGCGGCACTATTGCCCATCATCACCATTGTTGGCTTGCAAATGGGCGGCTTGCTCGCGGGCACTGTCATCACCGAGACGATTTTTAGTTGGGATGGCATCGGTTTGTTATTAGTCGAGAGCATAGAAAAGCGCGATTACCCCGTCACACAAGCTTGTGTGTTGGTCATTGCGCTCAGTTATGTGTTGGTAAATCTGGTCACTGATTTAGTCTATCGCTGGGTAGACCCAAGGGTGAAAGACTAGCATGTACAAGCTCGCCTATCTTATTTTAGTCGTCTGGTGTGTTGCTGTGATCTTAGCGCGTGCGTTTGCACTTGATCCGAATGCTATTCAGTTAGCCTCAATCTTAAGCGTGCCCGATGCGCAATTTTGGCTAGGCACTGATGACCTAGGGCGCGACATATTAGCGCGATTGTTGCGTGGGGTAGAGGTGTCCGTCTTTGTAGCAGTCATCGTCACGAGTATCAGCATGGCAATCGGTGTGATGGTGGGTTTGTTAGCCGGCTACTATGGTGGCTGGGTTGATCGACTACTCATGCAAATCACCGAAGTCTTTTTAGCCTTCCCCGGTATTTTGCTCGCCATTGCCTTTGTCGCAGTGTTGGGTGCGGGCATTGATAACTTAGTCTTGGCCCTTTCACTGACAGGGTGGGTGAGTTATGCACGCCTTACCCGAGGGCAAACGCTCAGCCTACGCGGCCGCCAACATGTACTTGCCGCGCAATCTCTCGGGGCAACAGTGCCGAGTATTCTCATTAAACACATATTGCCACTACTCGCTTCTATATTAGTGGTAGAGGCCACTTATAGTTTAGCCAGTGTGATTATTGCCGAAGCCAGTTTGTCATTCTTAGGCTTAGGTATTCAAGCGCCAGAAGCCTCATGGGGCGCCATGCTGCGCGATAGTGTGCGCTATATGTTGGTGGCGCCGCATTATGTGTTGGCGGTGGGGGGGAGTTTGATGAGTGTGATATTGGCAATCAATCTAGCCGGCGACCACTTACGCGACAGGCTCGATGCTTTATCCACAAAGCCGCGCTGACGTCGTTTTCGCCTTTTGCCGTACTGATAGTACTCTCTACAAGGTGATGCCTAGCCAGCACGACTTTGTGAATGAAGCTGCTATTAATTCAATTTTGTATATATACCTAGAGTATATATAGTTAGCATGATCATTGAATACCTTAACTATTGTCACTATGGCTGAAAATAAAAAAATCGTTTCTGTTGAAATCCTTCATTTACATGAAAAAGGCTACGGGCCAGAAGGCAAGCATACCCGCCGACAATGGCGTGAGGAATGTTTAACTAACTTATTAGCAGGCAAAGAGCGGTTTGAAGCTTGGCAACGTAGCTGGCAGGCAAAAGCACAAAGCAATGATAATGAAGTCAGTTTTGGGTTAGCACTGACTTACGACGATGGTAGCCAGCAAACACTTGGTCAAATAGCTCGGCAAAAAAGGCCTTCTCATACATTAGACTTTAGTGGGCATGCATTTGAAAAAGACCTGAGTTGTGAACAGTTTATGTTTCTGTTTGATGCGTATTTTAGCGCGTCGCAGTTTTCAGGTGATGCGGATTTTCGCGAGTCGCAGTTTTCA
>CAZCBF010000001.1:2418-34350 GCA_964496895.1 uncultured Methylophilaceae bacterium
TTTTAGCGCGTCGCAGTTTTCAGGTGATGCGGATTTTCGCGAGTCGCAGTTTTCAGATGATGCGTATTTTGGCCGTGCGGCTTTTAAAAGTGCTAGTGCCTTTGAAAATGCTACCTTTCAAAAAAGCACGAACTTTGAAAATGCCAGTTTTGCCAATGTAGGGCATTTTGAAAACGCGCAGTTTGAAGAAAAGATACCAGCTTTTAGAGGTTGTAAAATTGATGCCACACGTTTGGAGTTTTCTAACGAATCGCACTTTGCCAACAATGACCATAGCGACGATGCGATTAAAAACATTAGCTTTTAAAAACGTTTGGCTGATCAGCATGGGCAAGTTGATCAGGCCATTGAGTTTAATGCAATGGAGTTACGTGCTAAGTATCATCATCGTTTAAAAGGGCTTGGTGATATAAGCTATATGCAAAGATTGACCAATGCGGATTGGTGGACGACGCGCGCGACTTGGACTTATGAGCATGTTTCAGATTTTGGACGGTCGTTTACCAAACCCATTATGTATTACCTATGGTTGCTGATAATAACCTATTTAATTGCGCTAGTTTGTGCGGCTACAACCTCACCAGCTTTGTGCGCAGGTGAAGTTAAAATGCGCCTTTTCAGTGACCTTAATAGAGAAAATCGTTGTGATAGCTACGATCCTGAACCTAAATTCCGCATTCCATTTTCAGGTTATCGTGCTGCGTCTGAATATACACTTGCAAATGCTTCTGCACTAATTCAATTCTCTGATCGTAGTAAGTTAATAGATATTCACTACCGCCTTTTTGGAGAGCCATTAGAGCCTATGTTGATGCGTTTGTTAGGCTTGTTTACCCCTTTAGTTAGCACTGTTTTGTTTTTCTTTATCGGTTTAGCCTACGCAACCGCTACCGCATTAAATAGTTGTTTTGCATCAGTATTGAGTGAAAGCCTGCTCAATACACCTCATGACGGTATGTTACGTCTAAGTTAAGCTTGATGATTTTTGGGTTATATAAACCATAAAATGGTTGTATATATAAAAGTGATGATAAATCAACAATTTACCTTGAAAATTATTTTGCAATATTAGTCCGTTTGCACTATTTACAAAGTTTTCTCTAAGAATATAATTTTATATAAGTTAATAATATATAGGAGCTTATATGAAAAAAGTTGCTAAAACTTTAAGCGGTGTTGTGATTGTAGGCACGCTGTTTTCATTCAGTGTGAGTGCATTAGCAGAAAATGCTTGTTTGGATGGTAATACGACAACATGTATCACTGAGGAAACGGTCAACTTATTGGGTTTTACCACTGATTATGTGATTGAAAATAATTCAGAACAAAGGTTGTGGGCTTTTGGTGTTTCTAATTCGGCTTACTCTGCAAATACTGAAGCAGGTAATGTGGGTTGGAATAGCACATACATTAGCAAATATAATTGGGATAATACGAATCAGTCATTTGTTTTTTTTGATGCCTTAGATCCAAATGTCACCAATCAGGATCCAGGTATCCCAACTGAAATTTGGTATACCGGTAGTGCCTATACCACAGAGGTTGAGTCTAACCCAGAAGATCCAATCGATTATTTTTTACTCGGTTCTTTTGAGAGCTTGTTTGGTACAGAAGACAATGGTGTTTCGGTCTACTACAATCAGTATTTACAAGATAGTCCATTAACAACAGGCATTACAAGGCGCTATAATTTGTTTAGTGAAGACCCAGAGAGTGAGTTTTCTACCTTTACTTCTGGAGGTGCAGTAGTGACGACTAGTGTGGTACCAGAGCCAGAAACTTATGCAATGTTGCTAGCGGGGCTTGGTTTGTTAGGCTTTGTTGGTCGTCGTAAATTAGTTTAATCAGCGGCTAATCCATTTTAAAAAACACACCATTATGGTGTGTTTTTTTTCGTCAAGCGTTTATTGAATCACAGCTTCCAAATCTGCTTTGGTCATCATGCCGTTGATTTGTTGTACAAACTCACCTTGAGGGTTGTACACATAAAATACGGGAACCCCTTTGAATGGTCTATCGATGACTTTTCTAACAATCTCATCATTGGCGAGTAAGAGTGGAAATTCCACTAGGTAACTGTCAGCAAATTGCTTGAGTAGCATTTTGTCAGGCAAGCCATAGTCAGGTAAATGTATGGTAAGACCAACGACCATCGCATCCTTATCAACATGTTCATCATGAAAGTCACTTACGTCTGGTAGCTCGTGCCTGCAATACGGACACTGCGCAGACCATACATTGACTACCGTCCATTTGCCTTTGCCAATGTACTCTTGCAAAGCATGTTGTTTGCCATCAGTACTTTGCAGGAGATAGCTAAAATCCTCTGCCAATGCAGTAGAGGAAAAAAACACGATTAATAGTGTACTGATCAATGCTTGAGTCAATTTTTTCATACAAATATTGAATCAAAAAAGTAAAGATAGTTCAGTGTCTTACATCACAAAAGCTGTTTTTGAGTATGGTTGACGAGATCTCGACATCGATTTCCGTTATTTGAGAGCTGATATTAGTCCATATGGGCCATTTACATTGTTTTACGTGTGTATATAATTGTAAAGCAATAAAAAATTAATAACATGGAGCATGCTATGGGTAAAGCTAAAAGCATTTTAGGAGTTGCAGTAATCGGTTTGTTTACTACTTTCTCAGCGTCAGCTTTGGCTGATGATGACTGTTTAGGTGGTGTAAATACAGTTTGTTTTGAAGAAAATGAGCTCACGCTGTTTGGTGACCCAGCAGTAGAATACATTGCCACCAATAATACAGACACTAGTCTTTTTGGTTTTGGTGTCACTAATGACGCTGAATATAATGACTATGACATAGACACACGTACGTCTGCTGGTGAAGAAGGTTGGGGCAGTACTTACCTTTCTCAGCAAGATTGGGATAACGGCTTTGGCTACTTTTCGTTTTACCCACCCAAGGGAGTAGAGCAACAACAATTAGATTTTCTGTTTAATGAGACTTGGATAACAGGTGAAGCACCTGTTAGCACACCTGATCGACCAATCAAAGAGCCGCTTCCAGGTACTGTATATTTAGGTAGCTTTGAAGACTTGTTTGGTAGTGATGATACACATGTGAGCTTTTTTTGGAACCGAAACATAGACAATCCACTTGAGCCTGGTGAAGTATCAGACAATAACTTCTTACAGTTTGCTTTTGAGAATAGTGAAGCGACTGCCTTTGGTGCGGGTGGTGGGGTGGTTGCAACGACTCTGCCGACTACTGCTGTACCAGAGCCAGAAACATATGCGATGTTTTTAGCGGGCCTTGGTTTATTAGGTTTTGCTTCTCGTAAAAAACAAGCTTAAATAGACTGTCATTAGCGAAAAAAAAGCACACTTTTAAGTGTGCTTTTTTTATGGACTATCGTAGTGACGGAATGACACTCGTTATAGTGTTGTTTGATATGTCATTAGTCCACAGTAATCGTAATCGTTTTACTCGAGGCAGTGACATTGCCTGCTGCATTGAGCGCTCTTGCAGTGAGGCGATAGGTGCCCGCTGCCGCATTGCCATCCCAATAAAAGCGGTAGTCATCTTCACTTGCATTGTCTTGCATTAAGCCACTGTAGACGAGGTTGTTTTGTAGGTCGGTCACATCTAGTCTGACATTGCTAGCATTGGCATTAAAGACTTTTGAAGTGATACCACCAGCTGTGTTTTCAGCATTGTAAGTTAAAGCGTTTATGGAGACCCTTTGCCCACTTGTGAATAGGTTAATACTATCTAAAACTACTAGATTACTATCACCTAAGGTGCCGTTAATGGCATAGGCTTTTGCTGTAAATGTACTGCTGGTGCTTGAGAGTTGGCTGCCCGATTCCCAAGTATATTGGTAGGGTGCTTGATTCAGCCTTGCAATAAATTGCTCGTTTCTGTATAGATCAATATAGCTAATCGCAGAGCTGCCATAGGCATTTGCTGTGAGAGTGGCTACTTGGCCAGAATCACCACTATTAATGGTTAAATTTACAGCGGGAGGGGCATCCGCTGCGATTTCGAAAAATGTCGTTGCGCCATGAGATAGGTTGGCAATATTCAGGGTAAAGCGAATGCTGTTACAAGCTTGGGCCGTACAACCAAGACGCTGTACTGGAATCTCATCGCGACGGTTGCCTCTCAAATCTAGCGAGTATACTTTTAAGTTTTGGCTATATTGATTTTGTAGGCTTAGCTCAATATTCATTGGTTTAACCAGTGCGGGTTGTGACCCTAGGTTGGCTAATGTAGTGCCCTCGCGGTCTTCAAAACTCATATTGGTGTTTTGCGCATCTGTGGCGAGTACAAGCAACATGCGCTGGCTTTGGCCCAAAGGTTTGGGTGCGATTTGCGCATTAGCATTTTTATCCATCGCTGAAACAGCAACCATGCCACTTTCATCTGCGTTATGGATCGTTAGCTGCGCTATATTAATCTCTTGATTCAGGTCATCAAATGCCAAGCCTTGTGTGAAGGGTGTGTTAATCCCCATCATTCGTAAGCTACTGTTGATGTAGATCTCTTCGGTATCTGTATGGTAAACACCAAGGTCAGGGTTCGTTAGATTGCTGGGTTGTAAAACACCAGCATTGCGTAAGTTCTGCGCTTGCGCTTCCCATTGAGAAATAGCCGCCTGTTCTAAATCATCATAATCGTTGTAATTAATGTTTTGCGAGTAGGTTACCCAGTTATTGTTGATATTGGCTTGAAGTTGGTTGGGTTGTCCCATTTGGTAGATTAGATCAAATCCAGACTGAACTTGATTCTGATAATTAAGACCATAACCTGTAACGAGTGCAAGATGCTCTCCACCACGCTTACCAATACTTTGGTCGGTCCCTTCAAAGGCGCTCCAGTTAACCGCATCATCGGCATCAAATACACTGGCGACAGTATGCTCTGAACCCTGCACATCACCTCTCACATAGAGCAGAGCAGTCATGATATCTTGCAATCGCCCTAAAGGATCTAGCCCAGTCTGAAATGGGTAAATCGCTTCACGTCGATTGGAACTTTGGTTGAGAAAATTCAATGTAATCGGCTGACCAAATTGACTAAGGCCATCCCAGCCATGAAAGGCGCTATAAGCAGGAATGGTTAACAGAGTTTCATAACGATAACGATTCCAAAACACATGGCCGTACTCGCTAACGGTAAATGGCTTGTTGAGATGTCTTGAACCAGCCAAATGCCGTACCATCGGCGCACGAAATTGTAGCATACTGGTTTGCTCGACCACTGAGCCAATACTAGAAAAGTCAGTAGGGTGTGCATGGTAGTCATGCATATCAATCCAGTCTAATGTGGTGCGACTATAGTGATTACCAAGGTCATAATTATTGTTGTTGTCAGTGACAATACCTTGATAGCCTAGGCTACGCAGGTAAGCTGTCATCCATGCTGTATTGGCTTGTTGAGCGCTCACTACAAAGCTTTGCGCATCGGCCATTCTTTGCGAAAGAAATTGATGGTCGATAATCGGTAAGTATAAGTTTTCTGCGGCTAGCGACTCGTTTGGTTGTACTTCATGTGCGTTGACGATGTCTAATCGAGTCTCAGCGGGCAAAGCCATAAACGCATCGAATGAGTAATCGTTATTGGGGTTGCCATCTGAATAGGCTGATTTAAGCGCACTTTGAGAAAAGTACTTTTTGGAGAGCCAGTCACTAAAAAATTGGTTAGTCCATACTGATCTCGCAGCGTTTTGGCCGTTTAGGTATCTAATGCCGTTTTCATTGGTCATGATAATGCCAGCCAATATAGGATCTGCAATTAAGCTGGTGCCTGTGTAAGGGTTTGTGCGTGCATAGAGGTTGCTGACAAGCTCACGCCAATGCTGCTGCGCATCAGTATCGTTATAGAGCTTTTCTAGTACCTGACAAACGCGGGTATAACGCTGCCACCCTTCAAATTGAGGGTCGCAGTTGGCTTTAATCCAATCATCACCATAGCCGCCATTATCATTATTGATCGCATCAATAATGATATATATGCCATTTTCTTTGAGTTTGGAAACGTAGTAATCAAAACGATCGAGTTGTTGTGGGTTGAAATCAAAGTTGTCTGCGCGGCCATTCATCATAACAACATCAAGATAGTGGAATCTGACTAGGTTGTAACCGCGACGCTTGAGCTCTAAAATCTCTTGATCGATATTATAGAAATCTGGAAACAAACCATCTTCAGTGCCTAATCCCCAGTTTGCCATTAAGAAGCGCATGGGTTGATCAGGTGCACCTTGGCGTACTAGTTTGCCTTGCGGGTTTGTGGTGATTCGCTGTTGTTCACTATTGATCGGTAGATAGTCGTGCAAAGAAGAAAAGTCTAAAATACTGTCATCGATGACAGACAAGCTGGCATTGGCAGTACCATTTTGGATGGCTATCCAGCCCTCGTTGAGTACACAGGGTTGATTATTGTTAGGGCCACATTCAGCTGCTTGTAGTGGTTGACTTGAGAGCGCAATCAACCCAATCAGCACGAAGTATTTAATCAAGGAGTCAATGCTGATAGTAAGCAGTGAGGGGTAGTACATTCTGACTTTAATCCAATTTGATTAGCTAAATTAAAAAGCGTTTAAAACAATACTAATTCTTAGGGGGATTTTATGAGCTAAGGCATGTGCCAGCAATAGCCCGAATGGGTAGTCGTTAGCGATATTTTCCCATTATTAACAATTGTTTACAGAAGGGTGTTGTCCCTTTGCCTTGATGTTTTTGAGCAAACTAACGGCTAAGATTAATAATTAAGTTAGAATGAAAAAAAGTCAAAGGAGTAATCGTATGGCATTAGGTCCAATTATGCTAGACGTCGTTGGCCTAGCACTGACAGATGACGACATCCGACGCTTAACAAACCCCCTCGTCGGTGGGGTGATTTTGTTTAGCCGAAACTTTGAAAGCTGTAAGCAATTACTGGCCCTGACACAGGCAATCCACCAGTTGCGTTCGCCGAGACTCTTAATTGCTGTCGATCATGAGGGTGGGAGGGTGCAGCGCTTTAGAAAAGGTTTTACACCGTTACCACCGATGCGCGCGATTGGAAAAGTCTGGAATGATAGTCCACGTGATGCAAAAAAGCTGGCCGAGTTGGCAGGCTGGGTGTTAGGCGCTGAGCTGGCTGCGCATGGCGTCGATTTTAGTTTTACCCCTGTATTGGATATTGATTATGGCGATAGCAAGGTCATTGGCGATCGTGCTTTTCACCGTGATATTCGAGCGATTAACGACCTAGCGAGTGCGTTAATGGTGGGATTAAGGAAAGCGGGTATGGCTGCAATCGGTAAACATTTTCCTGGGCATGGCTATGTTGTGGCTGATTCTCATATTGAAATGCCCGTTGATGAGCGCAGCTTTGATCAGATTGCACAAAATGACATGCAGCCTTTTCGTATGCTGATCGATAATGAAATCCAAGGCATTATGCCCGCGCATGTGATTTACCCACACGTGGATGATAAACCAGCAGGCTTTTCATCTCGTTGGCTGCAAAAAGTCCTGCGTGAGCGATTGGCATTCAATGGCGCAATCTTGAGTGATGATTTATCGATGCAGGCCGCTACTGTGGCAGGAGATGTGACTTCGCGGACTAAACTCGCACTTGAGGCGGGCTGCGACATGGCTTTACTCTGTAACCAGCCTAAAATGGCAGATGAATTGCTGGCCAACCTAGAATGGACAATGAGTGCGATGAGTTTAACCAGATTGGCAAGGCTGCATGGTAAAAAGCCAGTGCCTGGTATGTCTATGCTGAAGAAAGACCCAAACTATCAGTCTGCTATCGCGCAACTAGCCAGCATCGGCGCAAGTGAAAGTGACCTTTTTGACCCAACAAACCAGCCATTGAATACTTGATTGAATAGTATTCAATGATGCAGAGCTAAACAGTATAAACAATGTTTTTCGGGTGTTTGCCTCGTTGGAAAAAGCTTGAAACTTTTACAATTTAAGGCTATCTTAATCTATATCGGTTTTAATCAAAGAAGGATCTCAACGATGTTAGACAATAAATCAGTAATTGGTCGCTCCGAATCAGCGGTCAGTACTAATCGAGTGTTGCGTAATACTTATGCAATGCTAGCAATGACTATGGTACCTACAGTGCTTGGCGCTTTTATTGGCTTAAGCACTAACTTTTCGTGGTTGATGGGTATGGGTTCAATCATGCGCTTAGTCGTGATGCTAGGTGTTTTTTACGGCATGATTTGGTTGGTGCACAAAAATGCTAATAATTCAGCGGGTGTTTGGCTGTTATTTGCATTCACATTTGTAATGGGTTTCTTTCTTGGGCCAATACTGCAATATTCATTGAATGTTGCCAATGGTGGAGAGCTTGTCGCATTGGCAGCAGGTGGTACAGCAGCGATCTTTTTTACGCTCGCAGGTATTGCATCGAATGCTAAAAGAGACTTTAGCAACCTAACAAAATTCTTAACGATTGGTTTTGTTGTTTTAATCGTCATGATGATTGCCAACGCATTTTTACATGTCCCTGCGTTAAGCTTAACCATCTCGGCATTGTTTATCTGCTTCTCATCAGCATTTATTCTGTATGAGATCAACCAAGTGGTTCGCGGTGGTGAAACAAACTACGTGCTAGCAACCATGAGTGTTTATATTTCTCTTTACAACATTTTCACTAGCTTGTTGCATTTGCTTCTGTCATTTGCAGGTGGTGACGATTAAGTCAATCGTCATATTTTGATGTTTAAAGCCCCTTAATGGGGCTTTTTTATTTCTAAACATTAATTTACAGCAATGTAAATGGTTGTATACTAATTGGTAGTTATTCTGAGTGCTATCAATAAAAATGTATTTTTCACTAGCGTCTTCCGATAAAGAAGTGCAAGCCTATTATCAACAACATGGATTCTTAGTGGTAGAGAGTGTCATTAGTCCTCAGAGGTTAGCGACATTGACTGAGCTATATCAGAATCATATTGTTCCATCTAAGCGAAAGTTCTATCGCCAAAGCACCAATTTATATGAATACAACAGCCTTAATGCTGCTGGCCATGTGGAGCAAAGTTTTTTTGACATTTTAGGGTATAAGGGGCTTGAAGAATTTAAAGTAAAGGCACTGGGGACTTTTTTTGATGAAAAATTACTAAAATCACTCGAAAAAATCAACTTGCATACACGGCATAACTTAATGCAGACAGCATTGTTTGATGCCAATACAGAGACCGTTGCACATCAGGATTCCTGGTATGCAGACTCTGTTCCTAATGGGCATATGATAGGCGCTTGGATTGCGTTGGAAGATATCGATGAAGCAGCAGGGCGTTTTTATGTTTTACCCGCAACACAAAATAAGGTCTTTCATAGCGAAGATATCAACTATACCGAATGGATGAGCAGAATTGCTGATTATGTTGAAGTGCATCGTAATGAGGTCATAGCACCAGCATTAAAAGCAGGGGATGTGCTGTTTTTTAATGGCGGGATTATTCACGGGTCATTACCAACCCAAAATCAATCGTTGTCCCGTAAGTCAATCGTAGGTCATTACCTGCCAAAAGGAATGCGTTATGGTAATTTTTTTACCACCAAAGAATGGGTCAACTATAAGCAGTATCATGAGCATTTAGATTATGTGAAAAAGCCTGATCATTCTTTTACTGGAGAGTGTTTAACGACACTTAGACAGCTGCTTTTGAATCACCCTAAAGCGATGCAAGTCATGCGAAAGTTACAAAATAGATTCAAAATTGATTTTTAAGTAGATGGTAAAAAAGCCTCACGACACGCTGCCGTGAGGCTTTTAGTTCAACAGCGATTACCAGCCGTAGCCAACACCAAATAACAGGGTGCTATCGGTTGGTTTTCTGCCCGGTGCAGGGGTCTTAGCATAGTCCACATTTAACTGCACATTAGCGTTGATGTTTTCACTCACTGGGAAGCGTACCCCTGTTTGGGTAAACAATAGTGAGTCATCCAATGATTCTAGGCCGAATAATAATTGATGGTTGTGGAAAGCAACGACATTGCCACCAAACAGCTTGTGGTTATAGCGTAACGCCCAACGACCAGCAACCGTGCTGATATCATCAGCAACATTAAAGTCTGTGTTGATATAGGTGAGACCTAGCTCAACATCTAATGTTTTTTCTGGTAAGTTGAAGACGCTATAACCAACACCAGTACCAAATAATGTTCTTAAATCAATGTCTCTAAATTCATCGTATTCCGCAGAAGCATTGGCATAGCCGTACCATTTTTCTGAGAAGAAATGATCATATTGAATATAACCGCGCATGTTTTTCTCAATGTCTTGAGAGTTGCTCTCTGCACGATTAGCTACCGCGCCAAGCGTCACACGATTTTGCTTAGAGCGTGCGACTGCTTCACCCGCTAAACGCACGGCACCGTTATCTGCATTACCTTTCGTGATTGAACCCGCTAGATTAATGTTTCCAGACCAAACAATGCCGATACCAGATTCTAACGGTGTAGGGTTGATAAATTTAATTTGCGCAAGGTTGATATTGCTAGGTGTGTCTAAGCCTTCAACTTTCAAACTACCTTTACCATCGTCTGTTGGTGTGATCGTAGCATTGACGATAGAGTCATCCTTTAGCATCACTTGTACAGGTTTTTCAGCATTTACACTGGAAATTTGATCCCATGCGATACTTACTTCACCAGCGTAGCTCGTTTTTAGCTGTAATGTGCTGGCATTTTTGTTGATGATGTCACCGGTAATCACATCACCGTTTTTGAGCTTCACTTGATCAGCTAACGCCGTATTAGCAAACATTAGCGTTGTTGCCGTCGATAGTGCTAAAAGCCATTGTTTGTTGTTTTTCATATTTCATACTCCTTGAATATATTTTGCACTCTGGAACAGAGGCTAAATTAAACTTAAACTCGGTTAAAAATGATTGTTGAGATAACGCTTGCTTAGGCTGAAAGCGCAGGACACTTAGGTCAAAACCTCGCGCTAATTATAGAGAGCAAAGTCTGATTAAAAGTGAGTGAAATGTAAAAGAAATGATGGTTGGCTGTAAAGAACTGTTAGTTTGTGGGCGAGGATTACTTGCGCTGTCTTTTTGCTTTGAAAAAGCTTGATAAAAGCTCGGCGCATTGTGATTTTAAGATGCCGCCATTGGCAGTGGTGTGATGATTAAGCTGCTGTTCAGATGCAAGGTTAATCACACTGCCACACGCCCCTGTTTTAGGGTCGCTTGCACCAAAATATAGGTTGGCGATACGTGCATGCATGATGGCGCCCATACACATCACGCAAGGCTCTAGTGTGACGTATAAATCACACCCTACCAACCGGTAATTGCTTAAGTGATTTGCCGCATCTTTGATGGCGACTATTTCTGCATGGGCGCTTGGATCGTGTTGGCTGATCGGTTGATTACTACCGCGACCAATGACCTTGCCATCTTGCACGACCACAGCCCCTACAGGCACTTCATCATTGCTAGCAGCGAGTTTTGCCATTTCAATGGCTAATTGCATATAGTGTTCATGATCCATAGCCAAACTATTGTATCAGTTATGTGTGTTTGGGTATCTCTTAAGCCTCCGCGTATTGCCTTGAGTAGCTGATTTTGGTTGAATCTGCACCAAATAAAAGCAAGGGTTAAGGTTTTAGTCAGCACACAATAAAATGTTCATAAAATAGCATTTGCGATCATTCTAAAAGGCGCTAATATTATACAATTGGCTCATGACATAGCCACGAATGCTTCATACCTATTGGAATAACTTAATGACTGATCTTGTGATTAATGAAGAGACAACACAAACAAATTGTGAAGGGGATACCCCGCTACTGTGGGTGATTAGGGATGACCTTAAGCTGACGGGCACTAAGTATGGCTGCGGTAAGGGACTATGCGGTGCTTGCACTGTGCATTTGGATGATCAGGCGGTGAGGTCTTGTTTAACACCGTTAACAATGGCAAAAGATAAGAAAATTACGACTATTGAGCATGTTGATCAACAGCATGCGGGTAAGGCTGTTATTGCTGCTTGGCGCGAGCTAGATGTGGTTCAATGTGGCTATTGTCAGTCTGGTCAAATCATGGCAGCCACCATGTTGTTAAAACAAAATGCAAATCCCAGTGATGAAGAAATCGATGCTGCAATGTCAGGCAATATTTGTCGTTGTGCGACCTACCAACGGATTAAAAATGCCATCAAACAAGCTTCTATTGTTGTTAGAACGGGAGTAGTCGCTTGGAGATAATTAACGACAACCTACAAAACGTTTCTAGAAGAAACTTCTTAAAGACAGGCGCAGGTCTATCTTTGGCAGTGATGTTGCCTGCTTGCACAGAGCAAACAGTGATCGCACCACGAGATATCATGGATGAAAAAGCACTCTTTGAGCCTAATGCTTTCTTAAGCATCGGCACTGATGATACGGTTACAGTGATTGCTAAACACTTGGAAATGGGGCAGGGGACTTATACTGGATTAGCCACGCTGGTTGCCGAAGAGCTGGATGCTATCTGGTCACAAGTCGAAGTTAAATCAGCACCTGCTGATGCCAAACGATATAACAACCTTGATTGGGGGCCATATCAGGGTACTGGTGGAAGTTCTGCAATCAAAAATGCCTACGAGCAAATGCGTCAGGCAGGTGCAACCGCTAGAGCAATGTTAGTGGAGGCTGCCGCACAGAAATGGCAAGTGTCTACCGATATAATCAAAGTCAGCAATGGTGTGGTGAGTTCTAGAGGGTTTCAGCTTACCTTTGGTGAGCTGGTTGAACAAGCCGCGCAATTACCGATCCCCAAAAGTGTACAGCTAAAATCACCAGAAGAATTTACGCTCATTGGTAAGCACGTACCGCGAAAAGATAGCGCCGCAAAAACCAATGGGCAAGCAATTTTTACCCAAGACATCCAACTAGATGACATGTTGGTGGCAGTCGTGACACATCCACCTTATTTCGGCGCAAGGGTGGATAGCTATGATGACTATCAGGCGCGTGCAATGTCTGGCGTGTTTAATGTTGTGCAAATCCCTAATGGGGTTGCGGTATTAGCCAATGACTTTTGGACGGCCCAAAAAGCCAGTCGACTGATAGATATCCAATGGAATGCGACCAATGCTTATACCGAAAGCAGTGATGACATCATCAACGATTATAAAAAGTTAGTGAAGTCTCCTGGACTTGAGGCGGTTAAAAACGGTGAGCCGTTGAAAAAACTCAAAAAATCCAGAAGCAAGACAACGTATGACTATGTTTTTCCATTCTTAGCCCATGCGGCTATGGAGCCTATGAACTGTGTCATACAGTTTAAAGAAGGTGTCTGTGAAGTATGGAATGGTAATCAGCTACACAGTGTAGACCAATTTGCTTTAGCCAAGACTTTTGATATTGCGCCAGATGAAGTCAAGATTAATACGCTGTATGCGGGGGGTAGTTTTGGCCGACGTGGTAACCCTCAATCAGACTACCTGCTTGAAGCTGCCAATATTATCCTAGCACTTAAAACAGATCGCCCTGTAAAGCTGGTATGGTCGCGTGAAGATGATATGCAAGCAGGATATTATCGTCCTGCCTATGTGCATAAGCTCTCGGCTAGCCTTGATAAAAAAGGTTATCCAGAAGCGTGGCACCATACCATTGCGGGTCAATCGATTGCTAAAGGAACCGCATTTGAAGGCACGATGGTCAAAGGCGGTGTCGATGGCACTTCAGTCGAAGGCGCTGCTAATTTACCCTACCAAATCCCACATTTTCAGGTTGATCTGCATACGACCAATGATACGGTTAAAGTCCCCATTCAATGGTGGCGGTCTGTCGGTTCTACGCATACCGCTTTTGCGACAGAGGTGTTTTTAGATCAGCTCGCGCATCAGGCTGAGCAAGACCCTATTGCTTATCGGCTGGCATTATTAAAGGGTAAGCCGCGGCACGCAAAAACACTTCAGCATGCCATAGACAATGCAGATGCCTATGAAAAAGACACGCGTATCCAATATGGTCAAGGCGTTGCATTGCATGAATCATTCAATACGGTAGTGGCTCAGGTGGTTGATATTGCGATTGATGCTGAGAACAACTTCTCTGTAAAACGAGTGGTCTGTGCCGTTGATTGTGGTATTGCCGTAAATCCAGATGTGGTCAAAGCACAGATGGAAGGCAGTATTGGTTTTGCATTGGCCGCTGCACTTACCGGTGAAATCACATTAGATAAAGGTGTCGTTCAGCAGACTAATTTCGATACTTACACCATGCTAAGAATGCCGCAGATGCCAGTGGTGGAAGTGTATATCGTCCCCTCTACCAACCCACCAACGGGTGTTGGGGAGCCTGGCGTGCCACCATTAGCGCCTGCACTCATCAATGCCATCTTCCAAGCCACTGGCAAGCGCATTACACGTCTACCTATTGGCGAACAACTCAATACCTAGGGCGGCCTAAGCGCGCAGTGGATAGCCAAGATTACACTGTACTCAAGCAGGTGCAAACCTGGTTGCAGCAACAAAAATCGGTACTATTGGTCACCGTTGTCAAAACTTGGGGTGCCTCTCCAAGGCCTGTGGGCGCGCTGTTGGGCATATCTAGTGACGGCTTGGTCACAGGATCAGTTTCAGGTGGTTGTATTGAAGATGATTTACTCGATAGCATTAAAGCAGACGGATTGCCTAGCAAGCCAGCGCTCTTAACCTACGGCGAAACGGCTGAAGAGGCTAAACGATTAGGCTTGCCGTGTGGCGGTACGATGCAGCTGATTATAGAGCCGTTGATGCAAGCGGATAGTTTAGATGCGATCGTTTTACCCTTGCAAAAGGGGCAAGTCACTGCAAGAACACTCAACTTGGAGAGTGGGGCGGTGACTGTTAACCCTGCCAAGCCTAGTGCAGTCACCACATTTACCCAGCCATTATTAAGCAGTATTTATGGGCCACGCTATCGTCTATTGATCATTGGTGCGGGCCAAATCTCTTTATTGTTGGCTGAAATTGCGACCAGTCTGGATTTTACAGTGACTGTTTGCGATCCTAGAAAGCAATATGCAGACTTATGGTCATTAGATAATGTGACGCTGACACGCCAAATGCCCGATGATGTTGTGATCAATATGCAAATCGATAGCCGTACTGCAGTTGTGACCTTAGCCCATGACCCTAAGTTGGATGATTTGGCCTTGATTGAGGCATTAAAATCGTCTGCATTTTATGTGGCCGCAATAGGCTCCAAACGTAGTCATCAAGCACGCTATGTAAGGCTAAAGGCATTTGAGGTATCAGATGATGAGGTTGCTAAATTGTATGGCCCAGCAGGTTTATATATCGGCAGTAAAACGCCTAGTGAGATCGCAGTGTCTATCGCTGCAGAATTAGTCGCTGTCAAAAACAACATCTCAGAAATCGTACATGCATCCTCGCCCCCATAACGTCATGCGCTATTGTCTATCATGATGCATATTCAAGGTATCTTACTAGCGGCGGGATTGGGGCGTCGTTTTCAAGCCGACAACAATCCTGCAGCAGATAAACTGCTGGCTAGCGTGACTGGTGACGCAGAGAGTATTTTGTTACGTAGTGCATTAGTGCTCAAACAAGCGCTGCCGCATAGCCTTGCTGTGATACAGCCGCAACACACTGCGCGTAAAAAAGTGCTAGATGCATTGTCATTGACTGTAGTTGAGAGTGGTGCGGCAAAAAATGGGATGGGTGACAGTATCCGTATCGGCGTAGAAGCCAGTGCACAAGCGGATGGTTGGCTAGTCGCACTGGCTGACATGCCTTGGGTTAGTTTAGAACTAATTGAGCAGTTATGCAGTCAATTAAACAGTACAAGTCAGATTGTGGTCCCAGTGCATCAAGGTAGGCAGGGTCACCCTGTGCTATTTGGCGCAGACTGGAAAACAACGCTGACTCAACTCAAGGGCGATCAAGGTGGCAAGCAAATTATTCAGGACAACCCGAGTGCATTGAAATATCTCGAATGGCCAGATAGCACTATCTTTGCCGATGTTGATGCGCTGGTTGATTTAAACCGAAAATGTTAATGAACTTCGTTTCTGATAGAATGAGAGTTTTGATAGATTAGGACAAAAAATGGCCGTATTAACGTTAACCAAAGCCAATTTTAAAGAGACAATAGAAAAAAATGACTTTGTCATTGTGGATTTTTGGGCGCCTTGGTGTGAGCCATGTGTCAAATTTACGCCAGTGTTTGAAGCCGCTGCTGAAAAAAACCCAGACATTGTATTTGGTATGGTCAATACAGAGGATGACCCTGAAATTAGTGAGTATTTTGAGGTGAAGCAAATTCCTGGTCTGTTGATGATTAGAGAGCAAGCAGGCATCCATACTCAAGTGGGTGAGATTGGTGCTCCGGCGCTTGATGAATTAATCAAGTGGGCACGTGAAAAAGACATGACTGCGGTAAGAGACTATTACGCAAAAGAAGCAGCCAAACAAAAGCAAAACTAGTTACATCAATATCAAAAAAACCGACCATCACTTGGTCGGTTTTTTTTGTGTTGATAAGCGACAGCTTAAAGCTTGGGTAAGTAGCTTTGTGGGTTCTTCGACTCACCTTCTTTGCGTATTTCGAAGTGCAACTTAGGCCGATCAGCTTCTGTGCTACCCAGTTCAGCAATCTTTTGGCCTTGCTTCACGGCCTGACCATCTTTGACAAATAAGTGACTGTTATGCGCATAAACTGACAAGTATTGTACGTTATGCATGATGATCACTAGCTTGCCATAGCCTCTAAGGTCAGAACCGCTGTAAATCACTTTGCCATCTGCTGCGGCTTTAATCGGTTGCCCGACTTTACCACTAATGTCCAAGCCATTGTTTTTGCCTTCATTTTTGTGGCGATAATCGCCAAATTTACGCAGTACTTTACCTTTATGTGGCCATGCCCAGTTGATTGACTTGCTTGACATGCCTGCAGATTTTTTAGGTGGCACAACGGGTAATTCCTTGGGTGCCGTGGGTGTCGTAATCACACTAGGGATTGCCGTTTGAGTAGGGTCTGGAGTTGGCGTAATGATCGCAACCATTTCAGTATCACGTTGAAACGTACTTTCGCTGTAAGGTTCGCGATAGCGTTTAGGTGAAGTAATCGTTGGGATCAGTGGATTATCTGTTTTAGTCGTTGTGACTGTAATCGGGCTTTGGTCATCATCAATCGTGCTAATGGTGACATCGCTGTCATCAGAACCTTCGGCATTCATTTGACCCGCTTTAGGTAAGATGAGCACTTGCCCAACTCTCACATCGTAAGGTGGGTCAATATCATTGGCTTTGGCGATTTCTTTGTAATCAATGCCAGTTTTGATGCCTATGCGATACAGATTTTCTTCCTGACCAACGATATAAGTATTCGCATTGGTGCGAGCTTGCCCTGGTGCTGAAGTGCTTGCCTTTGTATCAGCAGGTATTGTTGTTTCTGGCACACCCGTTCGGTCTTCCACAGGGGCTGGAGGGGTTGTTGCACAGGCGCTTAAGCCTAGTATCACCAATACAGTCAATAGCTTATAAAGTCGTGATTGCAACATATGACGATGAATTCCTTTTGAAAAACTTATTTTAAATCGATTTGATGATACTGTGTTTCTTGGCTTCACTCAACTAAGCACAAGGCTTTTTAACATGATTTGTGTTCAGCGCTAGCTAGCGCGCATCCAGGTTTTTAGCATATCTAAGGATTCATAACGCGTTAGGTCATTATGAATGGGTGAGATAGAGACTTGATTGTTTGCAATAGCATAAAAGTCGGTACCTTCTCCGCCATCATTGGGCTGGCCCGCAGCACCAATCCAGTAGACTTTGTCGCCTCTGGGTGATTCTAATGGCATTGCAGGTTCGGCTTTGTGTCGTTTGCCCAAGCGCGTAATCGTTTGTCCTTGCAACTCAGCATAAGGTATATCGGGAATATTCACATTGAGTAACATTGGCGCAGGTGTCGGAGTTTGTTGCAATTTCTCAATCAACTCTACAGCAACTTTTCCAGCAGTCTCAAAATGCTGAGACTGATGTTGCGACATTGAAAAAGCCACTGAAGGAATACCTAGCAAAAACCCCTCCATTGCCGCAGCAACAGTACCAGAATAGATCGTGTCATCACCCATATTAGCACCATCATTAATACCACTAATCACCATGTCAGGCATGGTGTCTAACAAGCCAGTCAATGCAATGTGTACGCAATCGGTTGGGGTGCCATCCGTGTAATAAAAGCCATTAGACGCTTTGCTGACGCTTAATGGGCGATCCAGTGTAAGTGAATTACTGGCGCCACTACGATTGCGATCGGGTGCAACCACTGTGACATCAGCAATCTTGCTCACATAGTCTACTAGTGTGCGAATACCTTCGGCGTTATAGCCATCATCGTTTGAGATTAATATATGCATGGCGATTATTTAGAGAGTATGAATAATAGGGTTAATTAAATGGCTGGTGTTAACTCGCTGCTTTTGCAGTGTTAGACATGGCAACCATGGCTTTACGCGCATCCTGAGCATCTTTGATGGTTTCATCAAAGTCAAAGCGAACCATTTGATTTTGCTCACCGTGATCGAGCATTATATCGAATCCAAACTGATCGATACCGAGCATTTCAGCATTGTCACCAGCTAAGTTGTGATAATACTGGCTGTATAACAAAAGGCTGTCAACATGATCTGCATTCATATGGTCGACAATGCTTGCTTCTTGCGCGGTGAGAGGCAGTGGATCATCATTTACCGTATTTAAGTGATCGCCTTCAATCCAGCCCATTTTGCCAAAGCCAGCAATATAGCGCGCATGACGAATGCTAATACGATAAAAATTAAAATCATGGGCGCTAAAATAGCCTTTGGCCTCAGGATAGTAGCGTAAATAACGTTCAGCGAGTGCTTGACTGTCTTCGCCTTCATCAAGCTTAGCGGCTTCACCGAGTAGTGTTAGTCTGGCGTTTGCCTGCATATCTTGCTCATCAGCGAGGACCACCATCGACACTTTAGGGTCTTGAACAATATTTTTAGTGTGCTCTGCTATGTCGCTGATCAGAATGATCAGCCCACCTTGATGGTCAACCACGTAAGGGGCCACTGAGCCAAAAGGATAGCCGCTGTATTTTTTAGAATGCGTCGATAAAATACCGCGTTGCGTACTGCGTAAAAACTGTTGTGCTTCCTGAGTCAGGTTTGCCATGATGTATTATCCTTTGAGATTAATGGCGCTTTCAGCCAGACGTTTGCCCAGCGCCATACACAGCTGTTTTTCTTCAGCAGTTACCGATAAATCATTGAGTTTGCCACCAATATGGCTAGCGCCATAGGGCGTACCGCCTGATTGTGTGGTACTGAGTGCAGGCTCGCTATAAGGTAAACCAAGCAAGAGCATGCCATGGTGCAATAAGGGGAGCATCATGGTCAGCAGTGTTGACTCATTACCGCCATGCATCGACCCGCTGGCAGTAAACACCGCCGCAGGTTTGTTAATCAATGTCCCTTGCAGCCAATCACGCGTTGTATTATCCCAAAAATATTTCATCGCAGCCGCCATATTGCCAAAGTGCGTTGGGCTACCCAAAGCCAGTCCCACGCACTCTGCTAAATCAGTTGGCTCCACATATGGGTCACCTGAGTCGGGTATATTGGGGGCAGTAGATTCAACATTAGCAGAAATCTCTGGCACCGTGCGTAGTCTGGCAGTGGCACCTTCTACTTGCTCAATGCCACGCGCGATGAGCTGCGCCATTTGTTTGACTGAGCCGCCCTTAGAGTAATACAGCACTAAAATCTCTGCCATCGTGTATTAATCTTTAATATGATTGACTAATGCCGTTGCTTTACCGATATAGCTAGCCGGTGTCATGGCCAGTAAGTCTTGCTTGGCGTTGTCAGGTATCTCCAGTGTAGAGATAAACGCATGCAATGAGGCTTTGTTAATGCCATCTTTGCCACGTGTCAGCGCTTTGAGCTGTTCATAAGGGTTGGCTATACCATAGCGACGCATAACGGTTTGAATAGGCTCTGCCAATACTTCCCAACTATTGTCGAGGTCTTCAGCAAGGCGGGCATGGTTAATCTCTAATTTATTCAAGCCACGCAAGCAAGAGTCATAACCTAACAGCGCATAGCCAAAACCAACGCCCATATTACGCAACACGGTCGAGTCAGTTAAATCCCTCTGCCAGCGTGAGATCGGTAGTTTTTCTGCCAGGTGTCCCAATACCGCGTTGGCTAAGCCTAAGTTGCCTTCACTATTTTCAAAGTCGATTGGATTGACTTTGTGCGGCATGGTTGAGGAACCGACTTCACCATCTTTCAGCTTTTGTTTGAAGTAACCTAATGAAATATAAGCCCAGATGTCACGATTAAGATCAATCAATATCGTATTGATACGGCTGAGTGTCTGATAAAGCTCCGCCATGTAGTCATGTGGTTCAATCTGAATGGTCATCGGGTTGTGGTCTAAACCCAAACTAGTGACAAATTGCTGTGCAAAAGTTTCCCAATCCACTTCAGGATAAGCAGCAATGTGTGCATTAAAGTTACCCACAGCACCATTGATCTTGCCCATCACAGGGTTGTCAGCAAGCTGCCTAATCTGACGTTGTAAGCGATAAACAACATTGGCCAGTTCTTTGCCCATTGTTGTCGGTGATGCCGTTTGGCCATGTGTGCGAGACAGCATGGGTGTAGTCGCTAATGCTTCGGCTAGATCAGTCAGACGTGAATTGACCGCGCCCAAGCTGGGTAGCATGACATGATCACGCGCACTCTTAAGCATGAGTGCATGCGATAGGTTGTTAATGTCTTCTGAAGTACAGGCAAAATGAATAAACTCACTGGCTTTTTTGATTTCGCTATTGTGGTCAAACTTTTCTTTTAACCAATACTCTAGTGCCTTAACATCATGGTTAGTTCGCGATTCAATCGCTTTGACCTGTGTTGCATCGGCTTCAGAAAAATTGGCAATGACCTGATCCAGCTCCTCTATGGTATCAAGACTGAAAGCGCTAATTTCAGCGATGCTTTTATCCTTTGCAAGGGCTTTTAACCATTCGACTTCTACCAATGCACGGTATTTAATCAGGGCATATTCGCTAAAAAAAGGTCTCAATGCATCAAGTTTGGTTTCATATCTGCCGTCAAGAGGGGAGAGGGCGTTTAAATTGGTCAGTGCCATATTGTTCAGATTATCTTTCTGCAGGATCAAATAAAACGCTATTTTACCTCAGACCTCATTGAAAAGCAGTGTTTATCACTGCAAGTGCTGTGATATCAGCATTGGAGTGCCTTATGAATTATCATCAATCTAGAAAAAAAGCCCTGAGTCGTAAGCGAGATCAAATGATTGGACTTTTTACAGATGCAAAAATAAATCGTATGGGAGGGCCCAAGAAATTTGGTGATTTTTATGACTATGTGACTGATCTGGATGCTGAAACTACGCTTGACGAACCAGTCAATGTAGCCTCGCAAAAACAAGCGCTAGTCGTGCAAGCTAAAGTTATTGAGGATGATGTGCCAACAGTTGCTCAATCTCCCGAAACGCCAATTGCAGTAGCGCCTGCACCAGTTGAAGCCCTTCAAGAAAATGTCGAGCCAGAAGAAACGCTGATTGAAGCAGTCGCGGTGGAAGATGAAGTGACTGAAGCGCCAGAACTAGAACTCTTTGTACCTGAGGAAGAAGACTTGGCTGAAGAAGTTGAGCCTGAGCCAAACAAACCAACAGAGAAAAGCAGTACGGGGTTCTGGGACAGTTATTCAGACCATTAGTACAATGGAGTCACAATGGAATCCGTAAGTAAAAGCTAACATGAGAACGGTTCAGCATTATCAATGCTAACCGCAGTTTTAAGCCTATGATTGATGCGTGCCTTAAGATGGATTTGTTGTCTACAAACAGTCAGCAACAGTGCCAATATATAAGCCTAAACTGTGCCTTAAGTCACTTTGTAAGTGGCACTTTTTTAGTTAAACTCTGTCCTATATATTAAGTGTCCTGATTAGGAGTACTACTATGCGCAATGTTATGACAGCATTTTACCGCTCAATATTGATGTTTTTCGCACTATTGGCAGCCTCTTCACCTGTGCGTGCAGGTATTGTAGACGAACTATTAGACCCCGATGCCGCTTACACTGGCCCTTCGGTAGAAGAGCGCATCGTTTTGATGGACGAGGATAAAAATGGTTTTTGTGATGTGCACGAAATCCGTCAGTTTTTAGAAAAAACACACGGTAAAGACTATAAGCAAGAATTGTTAGCACGCTTGGAGGCCAATGCAATACCACAAAGTTGTGGTGCATCTGTCGCTGAAACCTTTCTCATCGAATAGTGACTAGATTCACAATATTTCGTAATCTAAACTAAAGTTAGACATTTCATCCTGCGCTAATAGGCTTTGTAGTACTGGCATGCAAAGCGATAATTGTTGCGGTAGTTTCCAAGGTGGATTGATGACAAAAACACCACTGCCATGCATGCCAAAATCTTGAGCCGGTGATTGTACGGTTAAGGTCACGTTCAGCCAATTGCTCACTCCAAGTGATTGCAAGGCCGATAGCATTGTAGTCGGTGCTGCTTGGGGTAAAAGCGGATACCAAATCAAGTAAGTCCCGGTCGCAAAACGTTTTAAGCTTTCTTGAATGCTTTTGACCACTGCCTCATAGTCGCTTTTTAACTCATAAGGCGGGTCGATTAATGTCACAGCGCGCTTGGCGCTCGGCGGCAAACAGCTTTTTAATCCAATAAACCCATCCAGCTGTTGAATCTTTACTTGTTTTTTATCCCGTGCAAAGTGCGCTTCTAATAAGACTAAGTCTTGCGGGTGCAATTCAAAGAAACGCAGCTTTTCACTCTTGCGTGCATGGTAATGAGCAATGCTAGGCGAGCCTGGATAGTGCTCAAGCGTATTGGGGGCATTGAATGAATTAATCATATCGACAAAGTCTTGCAATGCTGGTGGCAGTGTTGGTGCAGCCAATAAACGCGCGATACCATCAACATACTCCCCATTTTTTTGAGCTTTTGGGTCATTTAACTGATACATGCCTGCGCCTGCATGCGTGTCTATAACCCAATAAGGCTTATTTTTTTGGTTGAAATATTCCAACACCTGACTCAACACAAAGTGTTTTAAGACATCGGCGTGATTACCCGCGTGGAAGGCGTGGCGATAACTAAGCATGCAATTGGGCTTAAACAACAAGGCATTGCATTATAAAACAAGTGAAACATGGCGTCTTTAATGATTACTCTCAAGTCAACGCCTCTTCAATTTTTTGTTCGCCCGTATACAGTTCATATATTTTGCCAAGCGTGCTTGCGTTATTGATGCAATGTGCGATGCTGTTTGCAGTGTCTTGACGTGAGATCAATTGTTGCGATGCTTCTGCAGGTCGAGTAGTCCTAATCAAGCCTATCCCAATTTCATCAGTGAGGCGGCCGGGTCTTAAAATGGTGTAATTGAGGCCTGAGTTTACTAAATACTGATCCGCAAAATGTTTGGCGATGAGGTAAGGTTTAATGGCGCTTGGCCCTAACTCCGGATTACCTGCATTTCGGGCACTCACTATAATAAAATGTTTTACTCGTTGTAATTTGGCAGCATCGATTGCTTTGACCGCACCCCATAAATCGACTAGTAGGGTTTTATCACAGCCAGTATGTGCGCCAGACCCCGCAGTAAACACCACGGTAGAACACGCTGTGAGTGCATGAGAAAAGTCTGCTTCTAAATCAGCCTCAATCACTTCTATATTCTGTGGAAAGTCACACGCAGACTTGTCTTTTACCATTGCGACAATCGCTTCATTTGAGGTGGAAAGTTGTGTTGTTAATAAGGTTCCGATCTTACCAGCGGCGCCGATAATTAATATTTTGCTCATTGTTGCTTTCCTAGTGAAAAATTAAGCCCTATTTAGGGTCTTGACTATAGTCAAGTCTCTATGGATTAGGTAGTATTATCCGTGTAAATAATAATTAAAAAACATGGGGTTGAGGTTCAAAATGAACTTGCCGCGATGTGGCATTTTTGCTATCTCGACAGAGTACATGATAAAGATAAGGAAGTATGGAGTAGAAGATGTTTGCTTTTAACTGTGTATATAATCAAAAAAGAAACAAAATTGTTGGTAACGTCAAAGACGGTATTGAAATAAGAGGTGGCCGTTTCGATGGCGACCTAGAAAAAGGTACGTTTTCTGTTGGTGAGCGATTGGGGTTGTTTAGTGGCAACTACCAATTTACAGAAAGCATGATCAAGATTGAAATCAAGCGTAAACCTTTTTACATGACAAAAGAGTATGTTCAAGAAGAAGTCAGTGCGTATTTTGAGCGTCAGCTGATTCAGCCATGCGAATCTCAAAAAGAGATCGCATAAACGCTTTTTATTGATATTGGCTGACGGTCACTCGCAAGTCAGCTAATGGTTTCACATCACATCAACACTGGTCGCTAGCCATTAGCGCTAACAGTAATGTTATTCGTACGATATACGCAAACCCTCATTTTGCACCCTCAGGCAAAAATTCTAACTAGCCTAACTTAACAACTTTATACAGATGGCTTTATACTTGCTTCATAACTAATCAGAAGCTAGCACAAAAGTTTGATAAAATAGCGCTAGAAAAATCACCGATAACCAATAATTTATTGGCAAGCAAGCATAGCCAACGAGACATGTAAATGAGTTTATATAAAGAATATTTGGAAGAAATTGAAGCGCGTAAAAAAGAAGGCTTAAACCCTAAGCCGATTGACGGTGCGGCACTACTCACCGAAATCATTGCGCAAATTAAAGATACCACGCACGAATACCGCAAAGATTCACTACACTTTTTTACCTACAACACATTGCCAGGTACGACCAGTGCTGGTGGGGTAAAAGCACAGTTTTTAAAAGAAATTATCCTTGGTCAGGCAGATGTTGCTGAGATTAAGCCTCGATTTGCTTTTGAGCTGCTCTCGCACATGAAAGGCGGGCCTTCCGTTGAAGTCTTATTAGACCTGGCATTGTCAGAGGATAAGCTGGTAGCACTACCTGCAGCAGAAGTATTGAAAACGCAGGTGTTCTTGTATGAAGCCGACACAAAACGCTTAGACGATGCCTACCAAGCAGGTAACGCAATCGCTACTGACATTCTGGAAAGTTATGCCAAGGCTGAGTTTTTTACCAAGCTACCAGAAGTACCAGAAGAAATTGGTATTGTGACTTATATTGCGGGTGAGGGCGATATCTCCACTGACTTGCTGTCTCCTGGTAATCAAGCCCATTCTCGCTCCGACCGCGAGTTGCATGGGCAATGCATGATCTCGCCAGAGGCGCAGCAAGAAATCATGGGCTTGAAAGCACAGCATCCTGACAAAAAAGTGATGCTGATTGCAGAAAAAGGCACGATGGGCGTAGGTTCATCACGAATGTCTGGTGTGAATAATGTGGCTTTATGGGCTGGTCTGCCAGCCAGTCCTTATGTTCCTTTTGTCAATATTGCACCTGTTGTCGCAGGTACCAATGGTATTTCTCCCATCTTCTTAACTACCGTTGGCGTGACGGGTGGTATCGGTATCGACCTAAAAAACTGGGTTAAAAAGCTGGATGCCGATGGCAAGGTTGTGCTGGACAAAAATGGTGATCCAGAACTAGAGCAGGTGTTTTCAGTGGACACCGGCACGGTGCTAACAGTCAACACCAAAACCAAAAAACTCTATAACGATGGCAAAGAATTGGTTGATGTGTCTTCAGCGTTTACGCCGCAAAAAATGGAGTTTATGAAGGCGGGTGGTTCTTATGCCGTCGTCTTTGGTAAAAAACTACAGACATTTGCCGCGCAAGCATTAGGTGTCGAGCTGCAGTCAGTGTATGCCGCTTCTAAAGAAATCTCACTAGAAGGCCAGGGCTTAACTGCGGTTGAAAAAATCTTTAATAAAAACGCTGTGGGTGTGAGTTCTGAAACACCATTGCATGCAGGTTCTGATGTGCGGGTCAATGTGAATATCGTTGGCTCACAAGACACGACAGGTTTGATGACCTCTCAAGAGCTCGAGTCGATGGCAGCCACTGTGATTTCTCCAACAGTGGATGGTGCCTACCAATCAGGCTGTCACACTGCATCAGTTTGGGACAAAAAAGCGCAAGAAAACATCCCGAGATTGATGAAGTTTATGAATGACTTTGGTTTGGTCACTGCGCGTGATCCCAAAGGCGTCTACCATCCGCTTACGGATGTGATTCACAAAGTCTTAAACGACATTACCATTGATGATTGGGCGATTATTATCGGCGGTGATTCGCACACGCGTATGTCAAAAGGGGTCGCATTTGGTGCGGACTCTGGTACGGTGGCCTTAGCGCTGGCAACAGGTGAGGCGACTATGCCTATCCCTGAGTCAGTCAAAGTGACCTTTAAAGGCGAGATGAAACCTTATATGGATTTTCGCGATGTGGTGCACGCGACGCAAGCTCAGATGCTAAAAGCCTTTGGTGACAATGTGTTTCAAGGCCGCGTGATTGAAGTGCATATCGGTACATTATTAGCCGATCAGGCCTTTACCTTTACCGACTGGACTGCTGAGATGAAAGCCAAAGCATCCATCTGTATTTCAAACGATGAAACCTTGATTGAGTCACTGGAAATTGCCAAGAGCCGTATCCAGATCATGATTGATAAAGGCATGGATAATACAGGCAAAACGTTAGCTGGTTTAGTCGCATTAGCCAATAAACGCATTGGTGAAATCAAATCTGGGGATAAACCAGCATTGGCACCCGATGATAATGCTAAGTATTTTGCAGAAGTCGTCGTCGATTTGGATCAAGTGGATGAGCCGATGATTGCTGATCCTGATGTACATAACGAAGACGTGTCTAAACGCTATACCCATGACACCATCCGTCCTGTTTCATACTACGGTGGTGAGAAAAAAGTCGATCTTGCGTTTGTCGGCTCTTGCATGGTGCACAAGGGTGACATGAAAATCATCTCGCAAATGCTGCAAAACTTAGAAGCACAACATGGCAAAGTCGAATTTAATGCACCACTCGTGATTGCACCACCTACGTATAACATCGTGGATGAGCTTAAAGAAGAGGGTGACTGGGAAACTTTAACCAAGTACTCAGGTTTTGAATTTGATGATGATGCGCCAAAACAAGAGGCCAGAACCAAATATCAAAACATCATGTATTTAGAGCGCCCAGGCTGTAACCTCTGTATGGGTAACCAAGAGAAAGCGGCAAAAGGCGATACCGTGATGGCAACGTCAACGCGATTATTCCAAGGGCGCGTGGTGGAAGATTCAGATGAAAAAGTCGGTGAGTCACTATTGGCTTCTACGCCTGTGGTTGTGTTATCCGCGATACTGGGCCGTACACCAACGATGGAAGAGTACAAGGCGGCTGTGAAAGGGATTAACCTCACAGACTTTGCACCGCCAGTGAAAGAAATGACCACTGCGCCAAGCAGTACGATTCCAATATCGTTTCAGCCTAGCTAAGTAAAAAAGCGCTCTTAAGAGCGCTTTTTTTAATCTAAGTTAATCATGCCAGTAGCGATGATTGTGAATGCTAATCTTAGCCGATTGATTCATCATCTTATCCATATAACACAGTGCGAGCGCCGAGAGGATAAAGATCACATGTATTGCCGATTGCCAAATTAAGACTTTTTCTGACAAAGAGTCAATATTGATAAAAGTCTTAAGTAGGTGAATAGACGAAATGCCGATAATGGCAGAGGCTAGCTTGATCTTGAGTAGGTTTGCATTTACATGCGACAACCAGTCAGGTTTGTCGCGATGGCCGCTGAGTTTGAGGCGCGACACAAAAGTTTCATAGCCCACCCACAATCACCATAAAGATTAAATTAGAAATCACCACCACATCAATCAAGCTTAAAACCATTAGCATGATGTCAGTCTCTGTTATGTTGTTGACTTCAAGGATAAGCTCGATGAGCTCTCTACAAAAGAAATAAACATAGACGCATTGCTCGGTAATTAAACCCAGATAGAGCGGTAGTTGCAGCCAGCGGCTGCCAAATAAAATACGGGTTAAATTGATTATTTCAGCGAAAGATTGATTTTCAGTGCTTATCACCAGTCATTACCTAGAGTTGTACTAAGTCGCAGTATAAAAGCGGAAAAATGATTAGTATTCGATGATCTAAAGTTAAACATAGCAGCTGTTTTTGACTTTTACCTTAGGGCAAAATACGGCAGCCACACTTGAAGGACTTACTGATCCTTTGTGTCGGTTGTTGTCTGACATTCTGTTAAGAAAAAACTGAGGTCTGGTTAAGAAAAAACCATTACTGGCTGATGAATTATTTACACAAGCGCACATCGCTATACTTTTTTGATACCTTGGTTTTGTTCCTCTCAAGTGCAGGAATATTCACTAGCTGAGGTAGAAAACTCTGCTTTATCAAGCTTTTAAAAATACTTTTCAGATTTTAAAGTAATGATAGGTTCACACAGGCGCTTAGTGTTTAATCATTCAGCGCTAGCGTGTAATACAAACCTTGATTAAGCATTCTAAGATGCCAGCATGATTCGTTTTAACTACCAAGTCAGTCGTGATGAAATTATCGTCAATTTAAGCGCGGAGCTTTCTAAATGGGGAGGCTTTATGTTTGGGGATATTAACCATGGTAGTCTTTCGGTATTAAACGGCAGCTTGAGCATTCGAGCAGATTATTCGTTTAGCTATGAGTATGTTGATGTTGAGATAACTGAAAAACCAGACTATGTGACGATTGAAATTATCGAAGATGCGCTCAAGCCATTTTTTCAAAAAGGTGAGCTAGCCTTGTTTAGGTCATTACTGGAAGAGGTTAGCGCACCAGAAGAAGCATTAGCACTTGCATAAGCTGATATTAATCGGTTTGCATAAAATCATTGAGCACTGCTAAAAAATCCCCACCGTATTTCTCTAGTTTGGCTTCGCCAACGCCACTAATCATACCCATCTCGCGTAAGGTGTCTGGGCGCTCTTGATGCATCGCCAATAAAGTCTTATCATGAAAAATCACATAAGGCGGCACACTTTGTTCTTGCGCCAACTCCATGCGCTTGGCTTTGAGTAACTCCCAGAGTGGATCGTCCTCTACCTCAGCATAGGCTTCACGGTTACGCGCACTCCGTTCTGCTTTGCTGGCACGTTTTTCTGGTGTTGGGTCTTTGCGTAGTTGTAAGGTTTGCTCACCTTTTAAAATTGGTTTGGCTGCAGCCGTCAGACGAAGCCCGCCATAAGCTTCAATATCGGCTTCACAATAACCCGCAGCACTGAGTTGCCGATAGACGCTATTCCATTCGGCTTGGCTAATCGCTGTGCCTATTCCAAAAGTACTGACATTTTGGTGGTTGAATTGTTTGATTTTCTCAGTGGTTTTACCCAGTAATACATCAATCAGATGGCCCGCACCAAAGCGTTGTCCTGTGCGAAAGATGCAGCTCAATGCCATTTGTGCGGCTTTAGTGCCATCCCAAGTTTCAACTGGGTTCAAGCAATTATCACAAGCGCCGCAATTACCCGGGTGCGCTTCACCAAAGTATCTTAATATCGTCTGGTGGCGACAGTCTGTGGCCTCACAAAAGCCAAGCAAGGCATTGAGCTTGATGTTTTCTAAACGTTTACGCTCTTCACTGGCATCGCCACTGTCTAACATTTGCCGCATGGTCACCACATCGCGCATGCCATAAGTCATCCAGGCATTAGCAGGCTCACCATCACGGCCTGCACGGCCAGTTTCTTGATAGTAACTTTCCATGCTTTTGGGTAGGTCCAAATGCGCGACAAAGCGCACATTGGGTTTATCAATACCCATCCCAAATGCAATGGTCGCCACCATGATAATGCCTTCTTCGCGTAAGAAGCGTCTTTGGTGCGTTTCACGTAAATGAGGTGATAAGCCCGCGTGATAGGGGAGTGCATGCTTACCTTTTTCCACTAGCCATGCGGCAGTTTCTTCGACCTTTCGTCGTGATAAGCAATAGATGATGCCTGCATCATTGGTGTGTTCGCGTTCTAAAAAATTCAGCAATTGCGTGCGCGCATTATTTTTGATCGTGACATGATATTTTATATTCGGTCGATCAAAGCTTGAGATGAATTTCTCGGCGGATTCTAATGAGAGCTGGCTGATGATTTCATCACGCGTGGGCACATCTGCAGTGGCGGTGAGTGCAATGCGCGGTACTTGTGGAAAGCGATCATGGAGTACGGCTAATTGGCGATACTCTGGGCGAAAGTCATGCCCCCATTGTGACACGCAGTGTGCTTCATCGATGGCAAATAGCCCTAAGCCCACATGCAAATTCACTTCATCTAGCATACTTAAGAAGCTATCTAGTGTTAGCCGTTCAGGTGCCACATAGAGTAGTTTGATTTCACCAGCCAATACCTGTCGCGTAATATTGTTGTTATCTTCTGCACTTAAGCTGCTGTTTAAAAAGGCAGCCTGAATGCCGAGTTGCTGCAAGGCCTCTACTTGGTCTTGCATCAGCGCAATGAGGGGTGAGACGACAATCGCCAAGCCTTCACGCGCAATGGCAGGGATTTGATAACACAGTGATTTACCGCCACCTGTGGGCATTAAAACCAAGGCATCTTGTCCGCTAATCACATGCTCGATAATCGCTTGTTGTTGATCACGAAAAGCATGATAGCCAAAAGTTTGTTTGAGAATGTCTAGCGGGTTTTGCACAGCAGCACCATTATTATTGTCAATCCGTAGTTTAACTTAGTTTGTGCTGAGGGAAAGTGTGTCGTATTGCGCAAATTTGATTTATTATATTTCTAGTTTAGTGGAAATGTTCCGTGTGCGATGGTAAACTCGCGCCAGTTTTTTAGTGAGAGACTTAAAGAGGGTAGTTATGACAGAGGCAGCCTTAAGTGAAAAACCAAAAATTAGCAGTTTTGAACGTAATCTAACCTGGTGGGTGACAGGGTGTATCGTTGTTGGCATTGCCTTGGGAAAATTATTCCCAAGCGTGTTTGTTGCGATTGCAGAGATTAAAGTGGCAGAGGTGAATTTGCCAGTAGCGATATTGATTTGGCTGATGATTATTCCCATGTTGCTCAAGATTGATTTCAGAGCCATGGGCGAGGTGTTTCAGCACCTCAAGGGCATTGGAGTGACCTTATTCATAAATTGGTTGGTCAAGCCATTTTCAATGGCATTGCTCGGCTGGATTTTTATTAGACATTTATTTGTTGATTACTTGCCTGCAGACCAAATCGACAGCTATATCGCCGGCTTGATTTTACTCGCCGCCGCACCTTGTACCGCCATGGTATTTGTGTGGAGCAATTTGTGTAATGGGGAGCCTAAATTCACCCTATCTCAAGTGGCGGTCAATGATGTCATCATGCTCTTTGCCTTTGCGCCAATTGTCGCCTTTTTGCTTGGCCTTTCCAGCATTACTGTTCCTTGGGATACTTTATTTACATCTGTGATCTTGTTTATTTTAGTCCCTGTAGTGATCAGCCAAATATTACGCAAGCTATTATTACAGCAAGGCGGTGAAGCGAAGTTAACTAGCGTGCTAGATAAGATTGGCCCTTTATCGTTAGGCGCATTATTAACCACACTCGTCTTGCTCTTTGCTTTTCAAGGTCAGCAGATTTTGGATCAGCCAGTCATTATTGCTTTGTTAGCCGTACCTATTTTGATTCAAGTGTATTTCAACTCACTGTTGGCCTATTGGCTCAATAAGCAATTCAAAGTGGCACACTGCGTGGCAGGACCTTCTGCATTGATTGGTGCCTCTAACTTTTTTGAGCTAGCAGTGGCCACAGCGATTGCTTTGTTTGGCTTTAAATCAGGCGCAGCGTTGGCCACTGTGGTCGGTGTCTTAATTGAAGTGCCAGTGATGTTATCGATTGTGTCTTTGGTCAACAATTCCAAAAAATGGTATGAATCTTAATGTCGACTTGTCGTCAAAACCTGTAAGATTACGTTTAACCAAGTAGCTGGACAATTAATTAAGTCAAAGTTCAGCATAAA
>CAZCBF010000002.1:0-26445 GCA_964496895.1 uncultured Methylophilaceae bacterium
AAACCATTAACGGTGGGTTTGAACTGTGCTTTGGGTGCAACCTTGATGCGCCCTTATGCCGAAGAATTGAGCAAAGTAGCTGATACCTTTATTTGTGTCTATCCAAATGCTGGCTTGCCTAACCCAATGTCTGATACTGGCTTTGATGAAACGCCAGATATCACTTCAAGCTTGGTGAAAGAATTTGCCGACAGCGGCTTTGTGAACATTGCTGGTGGTTGCTGTGGTACTACGCCGCCGCATATCAATGCGATTTACGAAGCCATTAAAGATCTACCACCGCGCCAAATACCAGAACTGCCTATCACGACCAAGCTATCTGGCTTAGAGCCATTTATCATTGATGATGATTCGCTTTATGTGAATGTGGGTGAACGTACCAATGTCACGGGTTCAAAAGCTTTTGCACGCTTGATTATTAATGAGCAGTATGAAGAAGCCTTAAGTGTGGCGCGTCAGCAAGTGGAAAACGGCGCACAAATTATTGATATCAACATGGATGAAGGCATGCTAGATGCCGTCAAAGCCATAACGCATTTCTTAAACTTAGTTGCGTCAGAGCCTGATATTGCACGTGTGCCGATTATGCTGGACTCCTCTAAATGGGATGTCATCGAAGCAGGCTTAAAATGCGTACAAGGCAAAGCCGTGGTCAACTCGATCTCCATGAAAGAGGGCGAGGAAGAGTTTTTACGCCAAGCCAAACTCTGCCGCCGTTATGGTGCTGCTGTTATCGTGATGGCCTTTGACGAACAAGGCCAAGCCGACACCTTTGAACGCAAAATCGAAATTTGTAAGCGCGCGTATGACCTCCTAGTAAGCACGGATTTCCCGCCAGAAGACATTATTTTTGATCCGAATATTTTTGCCATTGCGACGGGTATTGAAGAGCACAACAATTACGCGGTTGATTTTATCGAAGCGACGCGCTGGATTACCGAAAACCTCCCGCATGCCAAAGTGTCTGGTGGTGTGTCTAATGTGAGCTTTAGTTTCCGCGGCAATAATCCTGCGCGTGAGGCCATTCACACGGTATTTTTATACCATGCGATTCAAGCAGGCATGACCATGGGTATTGTCAACGCGGGCATGATGGGCGTTTATGATGACTTAGAACCTGCACTCAAAGACGCAGTGGAAGACGTGGTGTTAAACCGCGTGACGGATCCAGACAATCCATTGGCACCAACCGAGCACATGATTGAAATTGCCGGTACGTTAACGGCAAGCGGTAATAAAAAAGAAGACAACACCCTTGCATGGCGCGGTACACCAGAAGAGCCCGTGAGCGTAAATAAACGTTTAGAGCACGCCATGGTGCATGGTATTACGGAGTTTATCGTTGATGATACTGAAGAAGCGCGTATTGCTTCGATGGAACAAGGCGGCCGCCCAATTAATGTGATTGAAGGCCCGTTGATGGACGGCATGAACGTCGTCGGGGACTTATTCGGCCAAGGCAAAATGTTCTTACCGCAAGTGGTGAAATCTGCGCGCGTGATGAAATCAGCCGTAGCGCATTTAATTCCATTTATTGAGGAAGAAAAAGCCGCTGAAGAAAAACGCACCGGCATTGTTGCCAAGCCAAAAGGTAAAGTGGTCATCGCCACGGTAAAAGGCGATGTGCATGACATTGGTAAAAATATCGTGTCAGTGGTGCTGCAATGTAATAACTTTGAAGTGGTGAACATGGGCGTGATGGTACCAGCCGCTGAGATTTTAGAAATGGCGAAAAAAGAAGATGCCGACATTATTGGTCTGTCGGGCTTGATTACGCCATCATTGGAAGAAATGGCTTATGTCGCCAAAGAAATGCAACGTGACGACTACTTTGGTGAGCGCCAAACGCCTTTACTCATTGGTGGCGCAACGACTTCTCGTGCCCATACCGCTGTAAAAATCGCCCCCAATTATGAAGGACCGATTATTTATGTGCCTGATGCTTCGCGCTCGGTAAGCGTCATGCAAAGCTTGTTATCAACTGAATCTCGTGGTGCCTATTTAGCTGAGGTTCAAGCAGATTATGAAAAAGCGCGTGACAATCATCGCAATAAAAAAGCCAAAGTCTTAGAACCGTTAGCTAAAGCACGTGCGAATAAAACCAAGGTTGAATTTAGTGGTGACAAAGCACCAGTAAAACCAAAATTTATTGGCAGACGCAAGTTTGAAAATATCGATCTTAAACTGATTGCGGAGTACATCGATTGGGGACCATTCTTCCGTACTTGGGAGTTAGCAGGTTTTTATCCATCGATTTTTGAAGATGAAGTGATTGGTGAAGAAGCACGTAAACTATTCGACGATGCGCAAGCAATGTTGAAAAAAATCATCGATGCACGTTGGCTCAAAGCCAGTGGTGTGATTGCTTTATTGCCTGCCAATCAAGTCAATGAAGACGATATCGAAGTCTATACCGATGATAACAGGGATAACGTTGCCTTTACCTGGTATGGCATGCGCCAACAAATTCAACGCCCTATTCTTAGAGGCAAACAACGCCCTAATCAATGTCTGTCAGACTTTATTGCACCTAAGGGTACCGATGACTATATTGGTATTTTTGCAGTTGCTGCAGGCTTGGGTATGGAAAAACGTTTGGCTGATTTTGAAGCCGCGCATGACGACTACAATGCCATTCTGTTTAAAGCTTTAGCCGACAGACTCGCAGAAGCCTTTGCGGAATACATGCATGAGCGTGTACGTACTGATCTGTGGGGTTATGCACCTAAAGAAGGCTTGGATAACAACGCACTCATCAGAGAGCAATATCGCGGCATCCGCCCTGCGCCTGGCTATCCTGCTTGCCCTGACCATACGGTCAAAGCGGATATGTTTGCATACTTAAAAGCAGAAGAAATCGGTATGCAACTCACCGATAGCTTTGCCATGATGCCTGCAGCCGCAGTCAGTGGCTTTTATTTAGCACATCCTGAGTCTAAATACTTTAATGTCGACAAGATTGACACTGATCAACTCAAGGATATAGCGAAACGTCGTGATTTGGAACAAGCCTACCTCGAACGCTGGCTAGCACCAAACCTTTCTTAAAGGTTTTCATTCCTTATCATGCATATCCATATACTCGGTATCTGCGGTACATTCATGGGAGGCATTGCCGTTCTCGCAAAAGCTGCTGGGCATAAAGTCACCGGTTGTGATGCCAATGTTTATCCGCCGATGAGTACACAACTCGAGGAGCAAGGCATTGAGCTTATTCAAGGCTTTGCGCCTGAGCAAACCAAACTCAACCCTGATGTCTATGTGATTGGTAATGTCGTGTCACGTGGCAATCCATTGATGGAGGAAATCTTAAACCAAGGTTTGCCTTATATTTCTGGTCCGCAATGGTTAGCCGAGAATGTATTACAGGATAAATGGGTACTAGGTGTTGCTGGGACACATGGCAAAACCACCACGGCCTCTATGTTGGCTTGGGTGTTGGAATATGCTGGCTTAGCACCGGGATTTTTAATTGGCGGTGTGCCAGAAAACTTTGGTATTTCTGCGCGTTTACCACAGACACCAAAGCAAGATAACAATTCAACATCGCCCTTTTTCGTGATTGAGGCAGACGAATACGATACTGCTTTTTTCGATAAGCGCTCCAAGTTTGTCCACTACTGTCCGCGCACAACCATTCTTAATAATTTAGAGTTTGACCATGCTGATATTTTTGATGATTTGGCTGCGATTCAAAAACAATTTCATCACCTTGTTCGCACCATCCCTTCACAAGGCTTAGTGATTAAAAACCATCAAGCCAGTTTAGACCAAGTGATTGAACAAGGGTGCTGGACGCCTGTAGAAGCCTTTGGCACAGATGATGGCTGGTCAATGGCCAATGTAGATGAGTCTAATGGTAGTTTTGACGTGCTATTGAAGGGTGAACGGCAGGGTCATTTAAGTTGGCAACTGCTAGGCGAGCATAACCGCATGAATGCCTTGGCTGTCATCGCTGCAGCGCGCCATATTGGCGTCGCCCCCTGTATTGCCATTGAAGCACTGGGTGAATTTAAAAACGTCAAACGTCGCATGGAGGTCAAAGGTACGGTCAAAGGCATTACAGTTTATGATGATTTTGCCCACCATCCTACTGCCATTGAAACGACGATCGCTGGCTTGCGTGCGAAGGTAGGTAAAGCGCGTATTTTAGCCGTGTTAGAGCCGCGCTCAAATACAATGAAACAAGGCGTGATCAAAGCGGCGCTTCCACAAAGTTTAACGGTTGCTGATGAAATATATTGCTATAGTAAGGGGTTAAGTTGGAGTGTTACTGAAGTGATGGAGCCACTGGGAAAAAAGGCACATACTTTTGATGACCTTGATCAACTAACAGAAGCAGTCGTAGCCCAAGCCAAGTCCGGCGACCATATCTTGATTATGAGTAATGGTGGTTTTGGTGGGATCCATGATGCAATAATCAACCTACTCAGTAGACAATAACGGACTGGAAGTTTTGGCAAAGCAACAATCACATCGCGCTGAGTTCCGTGCTAACAAACAACAAAAAGCCACCGCTCGTCAAAACCGCGTCCAACGGCAACGTGCCAAACTCAATGCGGGTATTAAAGCGCCAACGCCTATCGCACATTGGCAACTCCCCGAAAAACTGAGTGTCATGCAGATTGGCCTATTGGTCTCTGTATTGTTGCACTTAATCTTTTTAAGTATTCATTTTACGTCTGAAGACAAACCCAAACAAAAAGATTTCAATACGCTTGAAATCACTTTAGTGAATACCAAAACAGAAACAAAACCTAAAGAAGCAGATGCCTTTGCCCAGTTCAATCTTGATCGTGGTGGCAACACGGATAAAGATAAGCGTGTTAAGTCGCCATTTCCTGCGACACAAATTGCACTAAATGAACCAATCATTAGTGCAAACTTAAGAAATAGGTCTGCTCAATCCGCTAACGTTTCTAATAATGAAAAAGATCTCAATGAAGCTGAACTCGCGAAGTTACGTGCATTAGAAAAACAAGCGCAAACGCTCATGATCCAACTGCAATCCACTGCAGTGATCACTCAATCCAAGCATAACAAGAGCAAGCATAAAACCCCTGATAGCAAGAAAAAATTAGCCCAGAATAATAGCAAACCAGATATTAAAAATACGCGCGCACAAGAAATGCAACGCCTAGAGGCCATGATTGCTAAAGAATATGAGGCCTATCAAAAACGCCCTAAGCGTAAGTTTTTTGGTGGCCGAGTCAAAGAGTCAAAATATGCAATATATTATGACAAATTGCGTGCACGTATTGAAAAAATTGGCACCGCCAACTACCCAACCGCTGCAAAAAAACTCAATCTATACGGCAAATTAGTATTAACTTTCTCGATTAAAAAAGATGGCACGATTGAAACGATAGAGGTTGAGCAAACATCAGGCTACAAAGTGCTGGATGCTGCCGCAAAGAGAATTATTAAACTGAGTACGCCATTCTCACCTTTTCCTGAAGCGATACGTAAAGAAGCTGACATCCTGCACTTTACGCGTACCATGCGATTTACCAAGCAAGCTTTAATCAATATTGAAGACTAATTACCCTTACTAATCTTCAGTCAAGGTAGACTCAATGAACGCAGGCATTTTACTTTGCAATTGCATTGTTTGCTCAGGCGTTAATAACTTAGGTGCTACATCTCTCACAGGCTGAGCCCAATGTGATTGTGGAAAATGCTTATCCTCTTTAAACCGTGGCACCACATGCCAATGCACATGCGGCGTCATATTGCCTAGACTGGCTAGATTAACCTTGTCTGGCTTGAGCACCTCTCTGATGGCAGCTTCGACTGCAAAAACAATTCGCATGATGATGCTTCTTGAGGCTGGTGCCAAGTCCGTCATCTCTTTAAGATGCTCGATCAGTTCAACGCGAAAATAGCCTGGATAATCAGGCTCGTCTACTAGTACTACTCGGCAAAAATCATCTTGCCAATAGATAGGCAACGCAATTTCACTGCAAAGCGGACAGTCACGCATAGCGAAGGCTAAAAAGAAGCATCTAACATACGATCCAGACTAAGCTTGGCCATTTCCGCTTCTTTCTCAGGCACTATGATCTGATTCACGACATTACCATCTGCTAGATTTTCTAAACACCATGCTAAATGCTGCGGATCAATACGCGCCATTGTAGAACATTCACAAATGACATGACTCATAAACTGAACCAGCTTGTTTTCTGGCTTCATCTCTTCAGCAAGTCTTGTGACTAAATTCAACTCAGTACCCACCAACCATTTAGTGCCTGGCTCTGCATCTTTAACTGTGCGTAAGATGTATTCCGTTGAGCCAACATAATCAGAATTATCACAAACCTCAAATGAGCATTCTGGGTGAGAGATCACTTTGCCATCAGGGTGCTGCGCTCTAAACACATCAATATTTTGCTTACGAAACATCTGATGGACAGAACAATGGCCTTTCCAAAGTAAAATTTTAGCGTCTTTGACTTCTTCCTCTGTGAGACCACCCATTGGTAAATCTGGGTCCCATACTGGCATTTGGTCTAGTGGAATGCCCATTTTGTAACCACTCCAACGCCCTAAATGCTGATCAGGGAAAAACAATACCTTTTCACGGCGCTCAAAACCCCATTCCAGAATTTTCGGCGCATTTGTACTGGTACAGACCACACCACCATGTTCTCCACAAAAGGATTTTAAATCAGCCGCAGAGTTAATATAAGTAATCGGCGTAATGGTCTCGTCAAAGTCGAGTACCTTGTTCAACTCACGATAACTGCGTTCTACTTTGGCTAAGTTAGCCATATCAGCCATAGAACAACCCGCAGCCATATCAGGTAGTATCACCGTCTGATCTGGCCTAGATAAGATATCCGCCACTTCAGCCATAAAGTGCACACCCAAAAAGACAATATATTCCGCATCAACCGCTTCACAATATTTAGACAGTTTAAGTGAATCACCCGAATAGTCTGCATGGCGATAAACGCTTTCATGCTGATAATGATGACCAAGAATCATCAGACGATCGCCAAGCTTTTCACGTGCAGCTAAAATTCGTGCCTGACAATCATCATCCTTCTGGGATTGAAATTGTTCAAATTTGATCGGCGCTATGGTTGTCATGCTGGTCCCTTCTTCTATTTCTTTATTATTTTATAATGTTAACTGATGCATTTCGCCCAGTCTTTTAATGGCATCAACATTAGTCCATGAAAAAACACGCTGTGCCGCCTCTCGCCAGCCTACCCATTCAAACTTCACATGCTCATCTGGTGCGAGTGTTACATCTAAGGTTTGCGGTAGACATAACCCAAATTGATGCTCGGTATTTTCAGTGACTCCTGGCGCATAACGATGGCGCCAATGCGGATATATCTCATAAACGTTACTAATGTTCCAGTCTTGAAAGTCATAGTCAGCTGCATTCAAGCCTGTTTCTTCTTTTAACTCACGGATCGCAGCTGTTTTAGGTGACTCGTTGGCTTCACAGCTGCCCGTCACTGATTGCCAGTAACCCGCCTTATCTGCACGCTCCATTAACAATACTTGTAAATCTTCTGTATGTATGAGCACTAACGCTGAAATAGGTCTTTTATAAGACTTCATAGCATGTGTTCTTAATCATGGGCTTGCTAATGTATTTAAGCACAACAGTCATTTGAGACAATATAGCAAAACAAAAAAGGCTAGTTTTCTTTTTTTAGTAATTTAATGGCTTCTGTTAAGTCTTTTGGCAATCTAAAAACCACATTTTCAGTCACCCCATCTAACTCTTCTACAACCTCAACACCAATTGTTTTCAACTTGCTAATCACATCTTTCACCAAGACTTCTGGCGCAGAAGCACCGGCAGAAACACCAACGCGCTTTTTACCCGTCACCCATTCAGGTTTGAGTAATGCGGCATCATCCAGCATATACGCATCCACACCTTTATTCTCAGCTACCTCACGTAAGCGGTTTGAGTTAGAACTGTTTGGTGAGCCAACAATGAGTATCACATCACATTGGTCAGCCATGGTTTTGACCGCATCCTGACGATTTTGTGTTGCATAGCAAATATCATCACTACGCGGTGCCTGAATGGTTGGAAACCGTGCTTTTAGCGCGTCAATCACATCTTGTGTGTCATCCATTGACAAAGTAGTTTGTGTTACAAAGGCGAGTTTATTGTCATCTCTCACCTTTAAGGTTTCCACATCCTTAGGTGTTTCAACCAAATGCATACCGCCATTGGTTTGGCCCATCGTGCCCTCAACCTCGGGGTGTCCTGCATGACCAATCATGATGATTTCCATCTCATTAAAGTGCATGCGAGAAACTTCTTTATGCACTTTAGTCACCAATGGACAGGTGGCGTCAAATGGGGTTAAACCGCGCTCCTCAGCTTCCACCCGCACTTTTTTAGACACGCCATGCGCACTAAAAATCACAATACTGCCACGTGGAATCTCTTCGATTTGCTTAACAAAGATCGCGCCTTTTTCTCGTAACTGATCGACGACAAATTTATTATGCACAACTTCATTACGCACATAAATGGGTGCACCAAATTTCTCTAGTGCTTCTTCCACAATGATAATGGCTCGGTCTACACCTGCACAAAATCCGCGCGGGTTAGCCAAAACGACTTTTGATTCATTTGTTTGCTGCATATATTCGTCTGTTAGTTTTTATCTTGCCTAGCGTATAATACCGATTTTACATCAATTATGTGGGGCCATTTTGCCCAAATTCAAGCGCTTAATACCGATATGCAAACCACAAACCCTACAAAACACACCAACAGTGCCACGCTTTTAATCACTTGCCCCGATAAAAAGGGCATCGTGGCAGCCATTGCTAATTTTCTGATGCAGCATAATGGCAATATTCTGCACGCAGACCAACACCAAGACGCCGAAAATGGCTTGTTCTTAATGCGTATAGAGTGGTCGCGTGAAGACTTTGACCTAAAAGTCTCTGAGTTTGATTCGGCCTTTAGCCCAGTTGCTCAAACATTTGATATGCAATGGCAGCTCAAAGAGTCGCAGCGCAAAACCAAAATGGCAATCATGGTCTCACAATATGACCATTGCCTAGTCGATTTATTGCATCGTCATCATCACGGTGAACTCGCTTGTGAAATTCCACTGATCATCAGTAACCATGAAACCTGCAAAGCACTGGCAGACTACTACGGCATTGCATTTCACTACTTACCCATGACCAAAGAGACGAAAGCTGAAGTTGAAGCGCAACAATTCAAACTTTTTGAATCGCATGGTATTGATCTGATTGTACTCGCGCGCTATATGCAGATTCTATCGCCAGACTTTGTTAGCCGTTATTCTCAGCAGATCATTAATATTCACCACTCATTCTTACCTGCTTTTATTGGTGCCAAACCCTACCACCGTGCCTTTGAGCGTGGTGTGAAGCTGATTGGTGCCACAGCGCATTACGTGACTAAAGACCTCGATGAAGGCCCGATTATCGAACAGGATATCGCCAGAATCTCACATCGCGATCAAGTTGAACACTTAATCCAAAAAGGCCGCGATCTAGAACGGTTAGTTTTGTCTAACGCGGTGAAATGGCATATTGATCATCGCATATTACTGTATGCCAACAAAACAGTTATTTTTGATTAATGACTGCTCAAGCGCATAAAAAAAGCGAGCTAGAAGCTCGCTTTTTTTACGCCTACAACAGCTTACTTAGGTAACATCTCGTAATCTTTAAACTCAGCCATTGGTTCAATTGCTGGCAATGTGCTCTGATCCGTACTCCAAGGCAAATCTCCAGCTGCAGCAAATGGCGCAATTGCTGGCAATGTGCTCTCATCAGCTTCCCATGGTACGCCAGCATCCATTTTTGCAGCTTTTTTAACCGCGTCCATCGTTGATGAAGCAGTACTACAACCAGCTAGCGTCACGATAGCAGCCCCCAATAGTGCAATCCAAATCTTGTTCATACTATTATCTCCAGTTTTTTATTTAATTAAGCGTTCAACTGCGCTTAATAGAAAATTAACACGTACAACCAGAAGGAGGCAAGTAATAGTCCATAATCCAGAATTATTAATCTATCGGTAATATTTTTTCCAGCGCAAATAAATCACTAACTTTTTCACGCTGACGCACTTCATACTGCGCATCGCCAACCACCATAACCTCTGCTGCCCTAGCACGCGTATTGTAATTGCTCGCCATACTCATTGCATAGGCACCAGCAGACATCACCGCTAACACATCGCCTTCTTGCAAAGGTAACGTGCGATCATGCCCCAAAAAGTCACCGGTTTCACAAATCGGCCCTACGATTTCATAAGTCTCTGCTGACACGGCATCATTCGGCTCAACCATCTTGATCTCGTGATAAGCATCATACAAGGCAGGTCGCATCAAATCGTTCATCGCTGCATCGACAATTGCAAAATTCTTAGCGACTGAGGGTTTTAAATATTCAACTTGGGTCAACAGCACGCCTGCATTACCTACCAACGCTCTGCCTGGCTCAAAGATCAACTGAATGTTACGCGTACCTAGGCGCGCAAGTATGGCTTCAGCATAATCATCATAAGCAATTGTCTGCTCATCTTGATAACAAATACCGATACCACCACCCAGATCAATGTGTTTAATCGCAATGTTTTCTTTCGCCAAAACATCGACCAAGCCCAACACCACATCAAAGGCATCCAAAAATGGCGACATCTCGGTAATCTGAGAACCAATGTGGCAATCTATGCCTTCAATACTGATATTGGGCATCGCTGCAGCAGCTTGATAAATGGCAATCACTTCCTCATGCGCCACACCAAACTTGTTATTCTTTAAACCCGTTGAAATATAAGGATGCGTCTTCGCATCGACATTAGGATTAACCCGCAGTGACACAGGTGCCTTTAGCTCTAGTTCACCTGCAACCGTATTAAGACGTTTTAACTCGCTAGTCGATTCCACATTAAAACATTTGATACCCGCATTTAACGCTTGCTTGATCTCAGCGACAGTTTTTCCGACGCCAGAAAAAACAACTTTTTTAGGATCACCACCTGCAGCAATAACACGCGCAAGCTCGCCGCCTGACACAATATCAAAGCCTGCGCCCAAACCAGCAAAGACATTAAGCACTGCCAAACTAGGGTTCGCTTTTACGGCGTAGCAAACCAAATGCTGATCAGAAAATCCATTGCTAAATGACGCATAGGCATCAACAAGGGCCGCTTTAGAGTACACATAAGTCGGTGTCCCATAGTCATCTGCTATCTGACTTAGTGAGGTTTGTTCAATATGTAATACGTTATTTTTGTAGTTAAATGTTTGAGTCATTTTTAGTGATCATTTTGTTTGAAATCGTTTGCTCGTTTAGCACTGAAGCAAACGACTATTGTTGTGGGTATTCCCGTTCAGGAATATAAAGCGGGCCTTTTGTGCCACAACCACTGAAGGCACTCAGCATTAGGCATAAGAGCATTAATGCTAGCAGCTTTTTATTGGCAAAATATTTGGGCATAAAAAAACCTTTAAAATTAGCAATTAGAGTGCAAACTTAATCAGTGTTCGAACTCGATCAAGTTGTCATAACAGGCTGCATTTTATCATATCAATTCAAACACGATTAGCGATATAGACACCCTGACACCTACAATTTAAATACACAAACTAATATAGCATTCTGCTTTAGCTTGGGCGCTGTCATTCCAGCTTGTTAGATTAAAATTTTGAAGACTTGGTTAACTCCATTACGAGTAACCCATTAATAGTTTTAGAGTATTTATGCAAAGATCCAATGACTCTGGTTTTACGTTAATTGAGCTCCTGATTACACTCACTGTATTAGGCATTATTTCTAGCTTTGCAATTCCCAGCTATACGAAATTTATGACTCAAACTCGGCTATCAACTCAAAATACTGAGCTGATGCTTGACTTTGCACTAGCGCGGGGTGAAGCAGCCACGCGCGGTACAAACGTCTCAGTTTGCCAAAGTAATAATAATACTAGTTGTAGTAATGCGGGCTGGGGCGCAGGCAGAATTGTATTTGTCGATGCAGGCACTGCAGGGAGCATAGATGGCAACGACGAAATCTTAAAAGTATCTGCTGCAATTGCTAGCCAAGACAGTATGCTAGGTGATCAACCAGATATTTTCATTAGCTATCAAGCAACAGGCGTGGCGAGTAAAAACATATCCATCACCACCTGCCAATCAGGATACAAAGGCGCCAAAGTCACCATTTACCCCTCTGGCCGTATTAGCAAAGACACGGCAGGTACTTGCTCATGAAAATAGCACGTGGGTTTTCTATGCTTGAAGTGTTAATGGCGATCACTATTTTCTCGATCGGACTACTGGGACTATCAGGGCTACAAATGGTCAGCTTAGCTGGGCAGCACAGTGCTAACATTCGCTCAACGGCCACTTCTCTTGCCTATGATATGGTAGACCGCATGCGCGCCAACATGTCTGGGGTAGTCGCTGGTGACTACAACAACATTAGTGGTAGCGACAATGCATGTCATGCCATACACTTTGACGACAAACACAACGCACCTGCCAGCTGCACACCTAATGAAATGGCACAAGATGATGTCTATGACTGGAAAAAAACAGTCGCTGGCTTATTAACGGCTGGAACAGCCACCATCTGTATTGATAGCACTCCCAATACAGCAGCATGCGATGGTGCAGGTAAAAGCTATGCTGTGAGAGTCAGTTGGATAGACAAGCCTAAAAATGAAGTAGCCACCACAAAATTTATTGCAGTAGCGTTTCAACCATGATTAAGCAATCTGGTTTAAGTCTCATTGAACTAATAGTCTCCCTTGCGCTAGGCTTATTAGTCTCTTTAGCTGTTTTCACCCTATTTGTCGGCACTTTAAAATCAAACAAAACTCAGGACAATCTCTCACGCTTGCAAGAAAGCGCTCGCTTTGCGTTAAGCCAAATACAAACGGATATTCGCATGAGTGGCTACCGAGGCTGTTTAGGCCGAAAAGGTGATACCGGCAACGACGCAACTAAGCCTGATTTAAATATCATTACAAATATTCAATACCATAATGACTTTGACACGCCAATTGTTGGCTATCATGCCTTGGGCACAAACTGGTCTCCTACTTTGGATAGTTCGATTAGTAGCCACTCACCCAATACCGGTAGCGATATCATCAGCATTCGCTATGCATACGGATCAGGTGCTCCACTCAGTGCTGAAATGGCCAGCTCGCAAGATTCACTTATACCTATTATAGGCAATCCTGACAACCTCACCACCAATGATAGTTTAATGATCTCTGACTGCATTCAATCTACAGTATTTAAGCCTTCACAGATCTCTGCTACTGACATTACACACACAATCGTAAACAACACTACGATGGATATTGGTCGTGCATTTAGCACTGACGCGTTGGTAATGCCGATCAAAACTGTTACGTATTTTGTCGCAGACAGTGACACCTTGACGGATGGCCTCTCTCTATGGCGCAAAACCAATACAGCAGATGCTGAAGAGTTAGCCAACCATATTGAACAACTAAAAATCCTTTATGCTGAGGATTTAGATGGTGATTTATCACCGGATAAATATGTCACAGCAAATAATGTGACTGATATGAAAAATGTCATTGCCATCAAATTAATGCTATTGGCTAGAACACATGCAGACAACCTCTCTGCTAATGGGCAGCAATATACCTTCAATGGTGAAAAAGTCACAGCGCCTGGTGATAAACACATCCGGCGTGGCTACCAAATGACCATAACCATTCGAAATAGAGCAAGCTAATGCATAACATTTCGAGACAATCTGGCGCAGTGCTATTAATCAGCATCATCATGCTAGTAGCCATCACGATGATGAGTATTGTCGGCATGAAGTCAGCGATCTTGCAAGAAAAATTATCTGCTGGATCAATGGATCAAAACATCGCCTTTCAAGCTGCTGAAAGCGCGCTAAGAGATGCAGAAGAATATATTCAAAAAACCCTAGATGCTAGCGCAGGCTTCAATGTTAACTGCAACAAGGGATTATGTTACCCATCAACGACCAGTACTAGCGTTTGGGAAGGCGTCTCTGATTGGAAAACGAGTAACTTACCCATTGTATATGGTAAAAAAACAGGCACTAGTGCGATTGCTAATGTAGCGCTGCAACCACGCTACCTCATCGAAATTTTACCTGACTTACCTGCAAGCGCAGGCAACAGTAGTAAAATCGGTGTTGGTAGCAGCGCAATAAGCAATACGGCTTTTCGTATTACTGCTGTTGGCTGGGGCCAACGTAGCGTAACGCCCATCATGCTACAAAGCATCTATATTAAATGAAGGCAAAAAATAAGCTTAAAGCAAATCAAATGGCAGAATTTTTCAAAAAGTTAATATTGTTGTTAATCGTTAGTTTGTCTATACCGGCAAAGGCCGACATAGACCTAACACAAATACCATTATTTTTAACCAATACTGGAACACCCAACATCTTAATGATGCTTGGCAATGCCAACTCTATGGATGGTAATGCCGCAGGCGCAGGCGTGGGCAGCGCCTCTGCAGAGAGCAAATCAGAAATCGCACGCAATGCGATGAAAAACATCATCAACATTAATATGAATAAGGTCAACATGGGGCTATTAGCTTATCAGCAAAACCCAGCCGACCTTTGGTATCTCAGCACCTCCTCCTCTGATGTGTCTTACAACCCTGATGATTATGACCCTGATTTTAATGGGCCACGCAACAGCCAAACAAAGAAGTTTAGAATGGCCAATCCACACCAACCCAGTCAATACATCTACTACAATGTGGCTTCTGGCTTATATTCTCCTAACTACTCCCAGTCTAGCTTTTGTTATTCTGGGACAGCTTGTACCTCACCAACCCGTGATTTTAGGGGGACATCACAATCAGGTTGTACTGCTTTTGAAGATGAGGTGAATGGGCCTTGGGATACTTATGCCTGCTACGAAAGAAAAGTGGGCGCTTCGAATGTTGGCACCAATGGTCTAAAGAATTTTATTGGTAATTTTTATTTTGTCCCTAGCACCAACAGCCTTGCACAAGGCATCACCGACTTTGGTAAGCATATTGCCGGTGTCTATATCAGTCGCGCTTGGTCTGACATTACTGCCCCTGGTGCTGGATTTTTGCACGTACCTTTAGCGTATTTAGATACTCAACAAGCGCAAGATTTAAACTATAAATTATCCACCTCAGACCCAAACATACATCCCTACGCACCGACTGACCCTACACGCCCACTACAAAACCATGGTTTACAGCCTATGGAAGGGACTATTTTAACGGCCAATAATTATTACAATAATAATGGCTTGCCAGCCGATGAACGCAGTGGCCCAATAGGCCCTATTCCAGAATCTTGCGGTAAAAATTATTTGGTGATGTTAACTGATGGCCTGCCATCGGTAGATAAGAATGGCGCGCCTTCTGCTGACGTAGTGGCCAATCTGAATGCGGTTACAGAGCAAGCCACTAACTTACTCAATTCACCAGCCAAAGTTAAAAGCTATATTATTGGCTTTGCAATGCCTTATGGCGTGAACCCCAATCAATTAGATACCATCGCCCAAGCTGGTGGTACAAACACGGCTTACTACGCTGATGACCCAGATTCACTTGATAGTGCATTTGCAGCTATTTTTCAGAGTATTGCAAACCAAGTAGAGGGCGCAGGTGCTTCTGTAGCAGCGGATAGTAGCTCACTACAAACCAACTCAAGCATTTTTCAAGCTAAGTTTGACGCAAAAGATTGGTCTGGAGATTTACTTAAAATCAACATTAACAATGATGGTTCACTGGGTAGTACCGCATGGCAAGCAAGTACTTTATTAAACACAACATTACCCAATGACAGAGCGGTTTTGACCTATAAACCCAGTAACAACAAAGGCATACCATTTAGATGGCCAGCCAATGCCAGCAGCCCGCTAGCGACAGAACTCGATATAGACCAGATAGATGCGCTTAACTTCAACTCAACCGGTGTCAGTGATAACAATGGTGAATTTAGATTAGACTATCTGCGTGGTCACAAGACTAATGAGGCTCCAAACGGTCTTGGGTTTAGACCACGTAAACACCTGCTTGGTGATATTGTTAATTCAGCGCCAATTTTTGTCGGTGCACCTAACCAAAACTTTGCCAGTGCTAGCTACAATGCATTTAAGTCTGCTAGAAAAAACCGCAAACCTATGGTGTACGTGGGCGCCAATGACGGTATGTTACATGCCTTTAATGCCAAGACAGGCCAAGAAACACTGGCTTATGTGCCCCACACGCTCTACACACATCTCCCTAAATTAACTGCTGCGAGCTACGCGCATCGTTATTTTGTGGATAGCTCTCCGAATGTAAAAGATGTCTACTGGGGGACTAGTTGGAAATCAATCTTAGTCAGTAGCACGGGGCACGGGGCACGAGGAATATTTGCACTGAATGTGACCAACCCTAACAACTTTAAAGAAACTAAAGCCAATACTATCGTGCGCTTTGAGTTCCCAAAAGCTAACACCAATGCTAATCATGCAAAAGAAGTTGGTCATATTAATGGGCAGATACCAATTGTTAAGCTGAACACTGGGCAATATGCCGCCGTGTTTGGTAACGGATATAATAGTGCTGCTGATGCAAGCGGAAAAGCATCCCTGTTTATTGTAAACATACAAAACGGTAATGTATTAAAACGCATTTCGACTGGTGTTGGTACACAGGCAAACCCTAATGGCTTAGCCAATCCTGTCTTGGTTGATGTAGACGGCAATCAAACGGCTGATTATGCCTATGCTGGCGACCAATTAGGCAATCTATGGAAGTTTGATTTGTCGAGCACAAGTAGAGGTGGTTGGAAAAAAGACTACAAACTTTTTTCTGCAGGCCAACCGATTACACAATCCCCTAATTTAACAAGACACCCCAATGGCGACTATTTAATCTACTTTGGTACAGGAAAATATTTAGAAACGAGTGATATTACTAACACTAGTGCAAATCACTTTTATGGCATTTGGGACCATTTTGACAGTACAGTCGCGCGCGCTGACCTTGTGATGCAAGAAGTCACTAGCACAGAGAGTATTAGTGGAAACCTCTATCGCCACATAAGCCAGAATACTGTCGACTATACTAGCCTATCACCAGATAAAGGTTGGTACTTACCCCTACCCTCTCAAGGTGAACGCTCCACATTTAATGCATTAGTTAGAGGTGAAAAAATAATTTTCACAACCTTAATTCCTTCTGCAGGGCAGTGTAGCTCTGGTGGCGTGGGCTGGCTGATGGAACTGGATTACTTAACTGGCGGCAAGTTAAGCCATGCTGCACTCGATACCAATCATGATAATACCATCAGTACTGAAGATGAAATTGTCGGCGGCTTGTATACCAGCTCAATCAGCTCAACACCCACAATCATTACCGACAATACTGACTCATCAGTTTCTGGCGATGCCAATAATAATAATAGCGAAAATAAATATTTAAACCAATCAAATGGCTCAATTAGCCAAGTCAAGGAGAGCGCAGGTAGTAGTAATAGCCGAAGATCTTCTTGGCGCCAAATCATTTCTAAATAAAGCGCTCATTATGCCTATGCTAAAAAAAACCGCTCTCTGCATCACTATACTTTGCCTAGGCTTATGCTGCTATCAGCTTGCTTTTGCTGAAGTGATGATTCCGGCTGGCCCCAGCAATCAAACTAAACTTCAAGCCCAAGAGGCCACACTAGGCGGTACGATTGCTAAATTTGAGAACAACCTTATCGAAATCAATGCAGTAAAATACACATTAGGCAATAATGGCGTTAGAATTCATGGGTTTAGTGGTAAATTAATCAAACCTTCTGACTTAAAGGTGGGCATGCTTGTCAACTTTAAAGCACTTCATGAAGGAAACTTAGTCAAAATTTCAGAAATATGGGTCATTAAAGATGAATAAACACACTGGATTTACGTTACTGGAATTACTAATTGTCGTCGTGATCGTTGGCATTATTTCTAGCTATGCATTCATGAGTACCTCAGATAGCGTTAAGAAAGCACAACGCGCTGAAGCTAAAAGCTTGATGTTACAAGTCGCCAATCAGGAAGAGCGCTATTTCACTGAAAATAACACTTACGGCTCGATGACAGACATTGGTAATGCTAGTGCGACACTTACTTCTGATAGTGGCCATCATAATATCACTGTTGCGATCACTGATAGCGGCGCTGCCTATACCATTACGGCTACACCGACAGGCACCGATACAGAATGTGGTGCACTGACGCTGACGCAAACAGGTGTGCAAGGCAGCACTGTCGCAGGAGATTGTTGGTGAAATCGGCTTAGGTGTTTAGTGATGAAAATTTCGATTCCATGGCACCAATATAGGCTTTAGCAGGATCACAGGGTTGATCCAAATGTCTGGTTTGCTTTTCAATTTCTACCATGCCTGTTGGACTGGTGACATTAACCTCTGTTAAATAGTCGCCAATCACATCGATGCCCACTAAAAAATTCCCAACAGCTTTGGCAAGTACGCCGACAGCTTGCGCAATCTCTAAATCACGCGCACTCAATAATTGCGCAACACCTTTTCCACCAGCTGCGAGGTTACCACGCGTTTCACCCTGCTTAGGGATGCGCGCTAAGGCATACGGCATCACTTCACCATCGATAATCAAAATACGTTTATCCCCTTGCGTGATTTCTGGGATAAAACGCTGTGCCATGATTGTTTGTTGCCCAAATTGCGTACTTGTCTCAAGAATTGCACCGATATTAGGATCATTTTTTCGCAGTCTAAAAATACCGCGCCCCCCCATACCATCGAGCGGTTTGACGACAATATCATCACACTGATCTAAAAATGCTAATATTTGCTCGGGCTTGGAACTGACCAAGAAATCAGTCGTGTAATCGGTAAACCGTGTAATGGCCAGCTTCTCATTCCAACTACGCACCGCCTCCGGCGCGTTCAGTACCATCACCCCTTGCTCTTCGAGCAAATCCAATAAGTACGTACTATACAAATACTCATTATCAAAGGGCGGATCCTTACGCATGACCACAACATCTAGGTCTTTAGCCGTGAATACTTGTGCTTGCTGCGCATGAATGTCATCGCCCTCTAGCGTGACCGCTTGGCAAAGCATTTGTACTTCAGCGCCTTGTAAATATAGATCATGCTGCTGAATCGAAAATAAGGCATGGCCAGCAGCTTGCGCGGCGCGCATCATCGCCAAGCTAGTATCTTTAGCAGGATTAAGGCTGGCAAGCGGGTCAAGAATAAAGGCAATTTTCATACAATTATCCGATACCGGTTTCTGGGTCTTGTTCTTGCAACTCTATGGCCGCTGCCAGCAATGCCAATCTGGCGACCACGCCATAGGCATAAAATCGATTAGGCAAGGCTTCTGGTGAACCCTTACGGTCAGGTAAAGTACAGGGCTTTTCAAAGGCTAATGGTACAAAATGGGCACCGGGTGCATTGAGATTTTCATCCACATCTCGGTTGGTGTGTACACGGTAAAACCCACCAATCACAAAATGATCCATCATATAGACCACGGGTTCTGCAACAGCTTCATTAATGCTTTCGAAGGTTGGCACGCCTTCTTGAATCATGACCTCACTGACGGCTAAGCCTTCTTTCACCACAGACATCTTATTGCGTGCTTTGCGGTTTAAGCCCTTAACCTCTTCAGCAGACTTAACGGCCATTATCCCCATCCCATAAGTGCCTGAGTTGGCTTTGACGATGACATAGGGGTCTTGATCTATTTGATATTCAGCATATTTTTTGCGAATATTCATGAGCATTTCATCGACTTTCAAAGCAAGGCACTCTTCACCATCGCGCGCCTTAAAATCAATTTCCTGACAAGTTGAAAAATAGGGATCAATCAACCAAGGGTCAATATCTAATAACTCTGCAAAGTTTTTAGCGACGCGATGATAGGCATCAAAATGATTGGTTTTTCGACGTGTACTCCAACCAGCATGGAGTGGCGGAATCAAGCTTTGCTCAAGATTTTGTAAAATCTCTGGTACACCACCGGATAAGTCATTGTTCAGTAAAATCGCGCAGCTATCAAACTCACCTAACTCTGGATGTTTGAGCTTTAACCGATTACCTTCGCGCACGACCGGCTCTAATAACAACTGATTCCCATCTTGGGTTTCTAAAGTGGTCGGCTCGGTGATTTCGGGCGAGATCGAACCTACCCGCACATCCAAACCCGCTTGTTGCATGATGTTGACTAATGCAGACACATTACTCAAATAATAAGTATTTCGCGTATGGTTCTCAGGAATAATCATTAGTCGATACGCCTCAGGGCAGACTTTTTCAATTGCCACTTGAGCCGCTTGTACTGATAAGGATAAAAACTCTGGGTTTAAATTATTAAAGCCCGCGGGATATAGGTTCGTATCAACTGGTGCAAGCTTAAAGCCTGCATTACGCAAGTCGACACTGGCATAGAAAGGTGATGCATAATCCAGCCACTGGGAACGGAACCAATGCTCGATATTGGACATTTCAGCCAACATTTTCTTTTCTAAGCTGAGTAAAGGTCCTGTTAATGCAGTGGTTAAGTGGGGTACCATCTGTTCATTCCTTACTGATTTAAATCTATTATTGGTATCAATTGCTCAGTTGGTGTGCCTGCTGATCAGCATGATAACTGCTGCGCACCATGGCACCACTGGCCGCATTTTCAAATCCCATGGCTTCCGCCTCAAGCCTGAATTGTTCAAAACGTTCTGGCGTCACAAAGCGCGCTACTGGCAAATGATGTTCACTGGGTTGTAGGTATTGTCCCAGTGTTAACATTGTCACGCCATGGTCTCTTAAATCCTGCATGACGGTTAAAATTTCTTCATCAGTTTCGCCCAAGCCTAGCATCAAACCAGATTTCGTTGGCACGTCAGGAAAAGCATCCTTAAACGTTTTGAGTAGATCCAATGAATGTTGATAATTTGAACCAGGACGCGCCTGACGGTATAACCTAGGCACAGTTTCCAAATTATGGTTCATGACATCAGGTGGCGCAGAGGTTAGAATCTGCATCGCACGGTCCAAACGACCACGAAAATCTGGGACTAGTATCTCAACTTTAATCTCAGGTGAAGCCACTCTAACGGCTTCAATACAGTCCACAAAATGCTGTGCACCGCCATCGCGTAAGTCATCACGGTCTACCGAAGTAATCACCACATAATTCAATCGCATCTGGGCGATCGTACGCGCGAGATTTTCTGGTTCATTGGCATCAGGTGCTAATGGTTTGCCATGTGCAACATCGCAAAAAGGACAACGACGCGTACAAATATCACCCAAAATCATAAAGGTCGCGGTACCGCCACTAAAGCACTCACCAATATTGGGACAGCTCGCTTCTTCACAAACCGTGTGTAAGTTGTTTTCACGTAACACTTGTTTGATTTCTTGATAACGTTGCGAAGTTGGCAGCTGCATTTTGATCCATTCAGGCTTGCGCTGCACGGGTTGCGAAACGATCTTGACTGGAATAGCAGCGACTTTTTCTCCGCCGCGGTTTTTTATACCAGGTGTTTTTTTAGGTGGTTGATTTAACTGTTGCGTCATACGGCTATTTTAACATGCTCTTTTCTAACGCCTTACAAAGCGTCTGTGTAAGGCGTAAGACTAACGCATCTGCGATGGTTGTCATTGGCATCTGAATCCCTAGATCGGCCAATTGTGTCACTGGCTGGTTTGCGTAGCCACAAGGGTCAATGGCATCAAATGGGCTGAGGTCCATATCAACATTCAAGCTCAAACCATGGTAGCAATAATGCTTCTTCATCCGTAAACCTAGTGAGGCGATTTTGGCACCATCGACATAAACCCCTGGGGCTGATTTTTTTGCACTGGCCTCAATGCCATGACTATTGAGTAGATCAATCACAGATTGCTCCAGACAGCTCACCCAATCTCGAATCGAAAAGCCATAGCGTGATAAATCAATGAGCCCATAGATAATCAATTGACCGGGTCCATGATAGGTGATTTTGCCACCGCGATCACACTCTACCAGCGGTATATCGTCTCTTAATGGCAAAGCTACTGATTTGCGATTTAAGCCTAAGCTATAAACAGGAGGGTGTGTCGTGAGCCAAAGCTGATCGACCGTACTGGCTTCTCGCTGGGCAGTAAAATCCTGCATTTGAGCACAAACTTGCGCAAAGTCCGTTTCTCCGAGCGTTTTGATCGCAATTTTCGTCAATGCTAATTAGGTATCTAACTAAATGGCGTACTTCACTAGTGGATGCTGACTCACATCCATGTAAATGGCATCAAGCTGTTGCTGTGAAGTAACCCAAAGATGGCAACTCAAACTAATGTATTTACCGCTAGAGCTATAACGTTGCTCGATATTCTCTGCGCCAAACTCACTCACATGCGCTTGTATCACCGCAATCATTTTGGCTTGAAAATCATCTTGCGCCAGCCCCATGACCTTGATCTCAAATTGACAGGGAAATTCAATTAATGGTGGGGCTTCTTCTACTGTTTGTTCTGTTTTCTTACTCATGTCACATCCCTGATTAATCACCCATCCAATCAGCAAAAAACAAGCGAATTGAATCCCATAACTGTGTAAAAAACCCTGCTTTACCTACTGCCGAAGCGGCGACCAGTGGCGTTGAGATTAACTCTTTGCCTTCAAGAATCACTTTGACCTCACCGATCTCTTGCCCCTTACTGATCGGTGCGATCAAAGGCTCTGATGTTGTAATAGTAGCAGAAAGCGTTTTAACCATATTCTTAGGCACCGTGACAATCAAGTCTTGCGCGACAGTCACATGCAATGTTTTTTGTGCACCCTTCCAAACATTCAACACCTTGAGCGTTTGATCTTTGGACTTTATTTTTTCGTTTTTCTTATAAAGTGCAACGGTATCAAAAAACTGAAAACCATAGTTTAATAGCTTTTGGGTTTCTGAGGTGCGATCTGCTTTGGATTTTGCACCTAATGTGATCGCAATATGCCGCACCCCTTCCCGTGAAGCTGTGGCAATCAAACAATAGCCCGCTGATTTAGTATGGCCGGTTTTTAAGCCATCGACATGTTCGTCTAACCAAAGTAAACGATTGCGATTATCTTGCTTGATATTGTTGTAAGTATAGTTTTTAGTCGCATAGTAGGTTTTAAAGTCTTGCGGGAAATCTCTAATCAGCGCCTCAGACAACTGCATTAAATCACTCGCAGTGGTGTAATGCTCAGGATCAGGTAATCCTGTTGCATTCATGTAATGCGTATTGCGCATCCCTAGTTGCTTGGCTTTTTCATTCATGAGCAAAGCAAACCCCTGCTCTGTCACACCAAGCTGTTCTGCTAAGGCAATCGCAGCATCATTACCTGATTGTACAATCAAGCCAAAGAGCAAGGCCTCAATGCTCACAGGTTTACGTGGCTCAATAAACATACGTGAACCTTCAGCGCTAAATGCTTGATCACTAATCTTCAGTTGATCGCTCAGCTTAATCTGCCCATTTTGCAATGCTTCAAAGGCTAAGTAAGCTGTCATTAGTTTGGTTAATGACGCGGGTTCAACACGCTGTTCACTTTGACTTGCAGCCAAGATGGTTTGACTGTTTAAATCTTTGAGTAAATAAGCTTTAACAGATAACACTGGAGGGGGAACTTGTGCTGCATGCGCAACACTGTGCAATGTGAGGACAACACATAAGCAATAACAAAATTTATACAACAAGTTCATTCACTAGGCTCTAAATGAAAAGGCATAGAGGGTAACATAAACGCTGCAGAAACAACAACGGCTTTGATCTGGTTGAATCAACAGATCAAAGCCGCAGGAAAAAGGCAATTCAGCTAGAGTATAGCGTGCAAACTAGCGCACAATCCCCTTAATATTGTACTCGCGCTTGAGTTGTCTTACCGCTGCTTCAGCCGCAGGGCGAGAGTCATATGGGCCAACTTTTACGCGATAAACATTATTCTCAGAAAGCTCTTGAAACACACTAATCTCAGAACCCTGACCAAAACCTGCTAAACGGTCCATTAGTTTGTAGCTGTTCTGTTCACTTTGAAAAGCACCCACCTGAACAAAGTAGCCACCAACACCAACAGCAGACTCTGATATCGTCGTAGAAGAAACAGCTGGCTCAGAAGTGATCACGCCTTCAGACGTTACTGGCTCTTCATAGGTAGCGATCACAGGGATATCTTCTAATGGCGGTGCATTTTGCACAGTCGGTGCGGGCATATCATCCACAGGCAAAATATCGGCGTTGATGGTTTCTGGCGAAACAGGTGTCGCGTCACTACTCAAGGCATTGTTTCTGGTATCGATGGTTTCAATCTCAACCTTAGTCTGGCCTGCCTCAATCATGCGTAGTTTATGTGCAGCCACATAAGATAAATCAATGACGCGACCGTTGATAAACGGACCACGATCATTGATCCTAACCACCACTGATTTGCCGTTTTCTAAATTTGTCACACGTGCATAACTTGGTATCGGCAAGGTTTTATGTGCCGCAGTCATGGCATACATGTCATAAATTTCGCCCGTAGAGGTTTTGCCGCCATGATAACGTTTGCCATACCATGAAGCCATACCTTGCACCTTGTAAGGCTGATAGCTCTTCATTGGGGTATAACGTTTTTCTAAAGCGATATAGGGTTGATTAGCCCGTGATGAATACTCTTCATATTGCGGCACTGCATCAGGAATACTGTCTAAATTTTCAGGGATCTGATCGCCTGGGCCATCATCTTTATAATAACCACCTGATTTAGTTTGATCTGCTTTAATAGGCTCTTTTTCTTCGATTGGCTTTTTAACCGCCTTATTACCGCTACACGCTGCCAAAGAAAGTAGCAAAGAGCCTACTAAGAGTTTATTTACAAGAGTAGATTTTTTCATACGCTTTAGTTTAGATCACATCAATATAGTTAATAATTTGCTAGCACTTTAACTGATAACTGCCTAACGTGCCACAAGTTTCTTGTCAGCCTCGATACTCATCAAAATACCAAAACTAATACATAAAGTCACCATCGAAGTGCCTCCATAACTCAACAAAGGCAATGGGACACCGACCACTGGCAAAATACCACTAACCATACCAATATTGACAAAAGCATACGTAAAGAATGTTAAAGTGATGCTGCCAGCCAAGAATCGTGAAAATTGACTACTGGCATTGTGTGCAATAAATAAACCGCGTGCGATGATCAACAAGTAAATGAGTAACAACAGCAAATTACCCAACAAGCCAAACTCTTCTGCATAAACAGCAAATATAAAATCGGTCGTGCGTTCTGGTAAAAACTCTAATTGTGTTTGTGTGCCATTCAACCAGCCCTTACCAGCTGCACCGCCTGAACCAATCGCAATCATTGACTGTATCGTGTGATACCCAGCGCCCAAAGGATCAGTGGTTGGGTCCAATAATGTTTCGATTCTGGTCCGTTGATAATCATGCAACATCGACCATAACACAGGGCTTAATGCTAATAGCGAGACGATTGAACCCGCCAAAAAACGCAAACTTAAGCCGGCTAAAAACAAGACATAAAAGCCCGATGCAAAGATGAGTAATGATGTCCCTAAATCTGGTTGCATCATAATCAGCGTTACAGGCAGCACTAATATTAGGCTTGCTGACAAAAAATGTTTGCCATTTGGTTTGCCTTCTTGACTGGTCAAATAACTAGCCACCATCATCGGCATAGCAATACGCATAATCTCAGAGGGCTGCACACGCATAAAGCCCAAGTCTAACCAGCGCTGTGCCCCATGACTAATCGTGCCAAACAGCTCTACTAGTATGAGTAACAATACCGCTGAAACATACATTGGAAAGGCTAAACGCTTATAGTCCGATGGTGAAACAAAAGAAACCAGCCACATTAACCCAAAGGCCACACTGATATTCACCACCTGCTTAATCACCGCGTCCAGACTTTGTCCACCCGCACTATAGAGTACAAACAAGCCCAATGTCAGCGCCACCATGATCGCTAGCAGCAGCAAGCCATCAATGTTTTTAAACAACATTTGTATGAATCTATATTCCATGGCTTTACTCTTGCCCTACATCCTCTTGGTCGTTAATCACCCGCGGTGGCCTTTTACCAAACAGATAATAATCAAATAACTGCCTAGCAATCGGTCCAGCAGTTGAACCACCATGCTCGCCATTCTCCACAACGATTGCCAGTGCGATTTTAGGGTCTTTAACAGGTGCATAGGCAATAAATAAGGCATGATCACGGTTACGCTCACTAATGGTTTTTGCATCATAGCGCTCGTTTTGCTTAATCGTAATGACTTGAGCAGTACCTGTTTTACCAGCAACGCGATACGGCGCACCACTGCCGACTGTTTTAGCAGTACCGCCAGGTAAGGTCACATGAATCATCGCGTTTTCGACGATATTAAAATCATCCTCTGGGATAGTAATACTATCTTGCACCACGGGTTTAATGGTTTC
>CAZCBF010000002.1:26545-32660 GCA_964496895.1 uncultured Methylophilaceae bacterium
ACAAAGGCTTCAATCCGCTTGATACCCAAATCAACCGCTAGCCCATAAAAAAAAGTATCACACGAAATGACGATCGCTTTTGACATATCAACATAACCATGTCCTGCACGTGCCCAGTCACGATACTTATGTCGACCTTTGGGTAGGTAAAAATAACCTTTATCTAAAATCCTAAAAGGAGGTCGGCGTAAATCATGTTTCAGCCCTGCAAGCGCCATAAAAGGTTTAAACGTAGACGCCGCAGGATAACGTCCACGTACAGGGCGATTAACGAGTGGACGATCAATTGAAGTATTCAGTCGGTTCCAGTTTTCGTGATCAATACCGCCTACAAAAAGATTAAGGTCATAGTCTGGTTTACTCACATACGCCAGCATTTCGCCTGTTTTTGGCTCAATCGCCACCATCGCACCACGGCGTTCGCCAAAGACTTGCTCAGCCACCGACTGCAATTGCATATCGACTGACAAAGTAATGTTCTCACCGGGCGTCGCTGGGCTGGTTTTTAGCGTCCGTATCGGCCGACCATCCGCATCAATTTCGATATGCTTAAAGCCTGCTTGTCCATGCAAACGCTTTTCGTAATAGCGCTCAATGCCTGCTTTACCAATATGATCACTACCTTTGTAATTAGAAAGCTCACCTCGCTGCTCTAAAGCTTTTAAATCTCGGTCATTGATCCGGCCAATATAGCCGATCATATGCGAACCCTGCGACTGGTACGGGTAACTACGATACAAGCGCGATTTAATTTCTACGTTTGGAAAACGAAAATGATTCACCGCAAACCTGGCCGCCTCTTCTTCTGTCAGGTTGCTTCTGATTGGCACACTATCAAAACTACGGTACTCACGTCTGCGTTTGTAATACCGCTTGCGATCATAGGGTGTGATCTCAACGATTGTGGCCAGTTCGTCAATCAGCTTCTCTACCGACTTTGGCCTTGGTACGGTAATCTCCAAGGTGTAGTTAAACTTATTGGTCGCGACTAATTTACCTAGCCTGTCATAAATCACACCACGTGCCGGCACAATCGGCACCACTGAAATGCGGTTGCGCTCGGCTAACGTCTGATAACGTTGATATTGACTGACTTGAAGATAATAAAAACGAATGGCTAATATGACGAACAAGAGTAGTAATACGGCAGCACACATATATAGACGATGACTAAAATTACGTCTTTCGTAAATATAATTTCTGAGCTCAGGCCGCATCACATACTGCCTATCTTAAAGCTCGCCAGGCCGACCATCGCGATGCAAGCCCAATAGTACTGATAGGCTCCAGAGTATGACGCCAGTGATGCTAGGCAGAAAATATTCCATGCCAATAAACGGCATTCCGGAAAACATCTGTAAGACTAATAAAACGACTTGCGAGATAAGCAACAGCATTAACACTGTCCAAAACAGATGAAAGGCATTAAATAAGATTAAACGCCGTTGATAGATCACTGTGAAATAGGCTGAAAAAGTATAGGCTAAGGCATGCTGTCCAAAAGTACCACCAGTCGCCAAATCCACAAGCAAGCCCATGACCCAAGCCGTGCCAACATTACAAATACTCGGTGCACGAATTAACCAAAAAATTAACACCAAGAGCATAAAATCTGGCTTGTATTGTTTGGCCACTTCTGTCCAAGGTAGAAAAAGTAAAAGATAAGCGATAAACAATGACAAATAGACCGCTGTACGCTTATTCTGAAACAAGAATCTCTCCTTGACTCATATAAGACTTAACTGACTTAGCTTCACTATCGCTTTTAGTGCGACTACCTTCCAAGTCGACATCTTCCGCGCTGATAGCAGATGAAGCTTCGACCAATGGTGTTTGCGGGTTAACCACAATCACATGCCTATGCAAATCAACCCCGCCTGCAACCTTGCAGGAGATACGAATAAAGTCATCTCCAGGTTCTATGTCAATTTCATCGACCACACCAATGGCATAGCCCGGCGGATAAACCTGATCTATACCTGAGGTCACTAAGGCATCACCAACTTTTATATCAACATTGGCAGGCAAATAAGGGATGCTCAGGTGATTCTTTTCAGCAACGCCAATGGCGATCGCACGCAAACCATTACGTGCCACCATCACTGGAATCTCCATATCGGTATTGGTAATCAAGGTCACTTGGCTGGTTTGGGGGTATAAGCGTGTCACTTGTCCAATCACACCAGTACTGTCGACCACTGCGGCACCTAGCTCGACCAAATGTGCTGAACCGCGATTGACGACGACTTCTTTTTTAAATTTATTACTACTCGCATGCAATATTTCAGCGAGTATTTGTTTTTGTTTAATGGTTTTATCCAGCTTAGTCAGTTGACGTAATTGCTGATTTTCGCTTTTTAACGCATAAACGGCTTGCACATCTGTTCTAATTTTTAACAGCTGATTGCGTAGCAGCTTGTTTTCTGTTTGCAAGGCTTCATAAGAAGTCAGGTTCTGATTAACTTTGGTATACAGTTCAACAGGCGCATTCGCCATTAAAGACAATGGGTGTAGATACGCTTCAAGTTTGTCACGAAAAGCTTGCAAATAATGCAAGCGACTATCCGTGACGATCAACGCAATAGATAAGACCGACAAAAAAACAAAGCGCGAGAATACACTTGGACCTTTCATAAAAAAGTCTGGCGTTGACTGCTCTACACTGTAACTATGCCGTTGCAAAAATATCCACCGTTCTCTGATACCACTGATTTAGTAACCACTGATGACGCGTTGTTAGCTAAAACAAAAAAGTCACAGTACACCTCAATGCATCTGTGACATTTTTGACTGATACTCAACCCTTTTTGGTTAAGCGTGCACGAGTTTAATCGTAAGCAAAAATATTCGCAAGCTTATCAATTTCTTCAAGCGCGCGACCACATCCACGTGCAACACAAGTGAGTGGGTCCTCTGCAACAATCACAGGCAAGCCCGTTTCTTCTGCAATCAAACGATCAAGGTTGCGCAGCAACGCACCGCCGCCAGTGAGCACCATCCCTCTCTCTGCAATATCAGCACCGAGCTCTGGTGGCGTTTGTTCCAAGGCTGACTTCACCGCGCCTACAATCGCATTCAATGGTTCTGTTAGCGCTTCTAACACAACACTGCTAGAAATCGTAAACTTACGCGGCAAACCCTCAGCAAGATTACGCCCTGTAACTTCCATCTCTAACACTTGTGAATTTGGAAAAGCCGAACCAATTTGCTTTTTAATGGCTTCGGCAGTCGGCTCTGAAATCTGCATGCCGTAATTGCGTCGAATATAATCGATAATGGCCTGATCAAATTTATCGCCACCAACACGCTCTGATTTAGCATAGACAATGCCACCGAGTGAAATCACACCCACTTCTGTGGTACCGCCGCCAATGTCGACCACCATCGAACCACTGGCCTCTGCCACTGGCAAACCAGCACCAATCGCAGCAGCCATCGGCTCTTCAATCAAAAAGACCTGTTTTGCACCTGCGCGCTCTGCTGATTCTTTAATGGCTCTTCTCTCCACTTGAGTGGAACCAACAGGTACACAAATAATAATTCTAGGGCAAGGCGCAAACCAACGCGCATCATGCACGCCCCGAATAAAATACTTAAGCATTTGCTCAGTGATCGTAAAATCTGCAATCACACCATCTTTCATTGGCCTAATCGCAGAAATATTGTTTGGTGAGCGGCCCAGCATTAGCTTAGCCTCTGCACCAACCGCCAATAAAATCTTTTTGCCTGACGGACCACCATCTGTACGTATAGCTACCACTGATGGCTCATCTAATACGACGCCTTTACCCTTTGAGTAAATCAAAGTGTTTGCTGTACCCAAGTCAATCGCAAGATCGTTTGAGAAGTAACTTGTTATCAATCCAAACATAGTTTTCCTGTCATCTTTGTTGTTATTATTTGGCTAACCAACCTAACTTGCTAGTCCATCGGTTTGATTCATATGCGATAAATCCTGATTTTTACCCGACTAACTAACGAAGTTGTAACTAGCGTCATAATACACGATATAATGGCGGGATATTAATAGTAAATACGGTGCTAATGTAGCCTCAAATCAGCTAATACATTAACAATCGTTAAATCAAACAGGATGTAAAACCAAACCATGGCTTTAGATAAAGATGACATTCAAAAAGTCGCCCACTTGGCGCGTATTGAAATCAATGATCAGGAAGCTGAGCAAACCCTAAATAAGCTATCTGGCATTTTAGACTTAATCACTGAAATGCAGTCGGTTGATACCACTAACATCACCCCAATGTCTCATGCTCTGGATTTAAACCAGCGCTTGAGAACAGATGCTGTAACACATGAAAATCAGCGCGAGATTTTTCAAACAAACGCGCCTAAAATCAATCACGATGACTTAGACCACGCCGTTCAAGATGGCTTGTATTTAGTCCCTAAAGTCATCGAGTCATAAGCCTTTCACTATTCACTAATTTATCGAGTCATTAACGCATGATCAATGCCAGTTTAAAAGAACTTAGTGCGCAATTGCACAACAAATCTATCTCTAGTGTTGAGCTAACCCAGACTTTTCTGGATCGCATCAAACAACACAACCCGAGCTACAATGCCTACCTCACTACAAATGCGGAGCTCTCCTTAGCACAAGCCAAAGCCGCTGATGCGAGGATTGCAGCAGGTGATACTAGCCCATTAACAGGTATCCCGATTGCGCAAAAAGATATTTTCTGTGCAAAAGGCTGGCGAACTACTTGTGGCTCAAAAATGCTAGAAAATTTCGTCGCGCCGTATGATGCACATGTGATCACACAGTTTAATACGGCTGGTGCTGTCAACTTGGGCAAAACCAATATGGATGAATTTGCCATGGGTTCATCTAACGAAACCAGCTATTTTGGTGGCGTAAAAAACCCTTGGGATCTCGACCGCGTACCAGGTGGCAGTAGTGGAGGTAGTGCAGCAGCAGTGGCTGCGAGGCTTTGTCCAGCCGCCACTGGCACAGATACGGGCGGCTCTATTCGTCAACCCGCTTCGCTTTGTGGTTTTACAGGCTTAAAACCAACCTACGGCGCGGTTTCACGTTATGGCATGATTGCTTTTGCATCTAGCTTAGATCAAGCAGGCCCAATGGCAAAATCGGCCGAAGATTGCGCCATGATGCTCAATGTCATGGCAGGTTTTGATCAAAGAGATTCAACCAGCATTGACCGAGAAAAAGAGGATTACACACGCGATTTAGATAAACCGTTGGCCGGTTTGAAAATTGGCTTACCGCAAGAATTTTTTGCTCAAGGTTTAGATGCCGATGTTGGAAAATGTATCGATGCAGCGATTTCAGTCTATAAAAAACTAGGCGCTGAGTTTGTTGACATTTCACTACCAAACTCTGGTTTATCTATCCCAGTCTATTACGTGTTAGCGCCTGCAGAAGCTTCGAGTAATTTATCGCGCTATGACGGTGTGCGTTATGGTCACCGTACAGAAAGCTACACTGATTTGGATGATATGTACTGCAAAACACGTGCTGAAGGTTTTGGTGACGAGGTCAAACGCCGCATCTTAATCGGTACTTATGTGCTCAGTGCGGGTTACTATGATGCCTATTACCTGAAGGCACAACAAATCCGCCGCCTCATTGCACAGGATTTTGATGAAGCCTTTAAATCTTGCGATGTCATCATGGGGCCAGCTGCACCATCAACAGCTTTTAAAGCGGGCGAAAAAGTTGATGATCCTGTCTCGATGTATTTGCAAGACATCTATACGATTTCTACCAACCTCGCGGGTTTACCTGGCATGAGTATCCCAGCGGGTTTTGCCCAGACTGATGGTGCTAAATTACCCGTAGGCTTACAAATCATTGGTAACTATTTTGATGAAGCGCGCATGTTAAACGTAGCGCATCAATATCAACAAGAGACAAATTGGCATCAAGAAATGCCTGAAGGAATTGCATAATGGCATGGGAAGTTGTGATTGGGTTAGAAACACACACCCAACTAAAAACCAAAAGTAAAATTTTCTCTGGTGCTTCGACCACATACGGCGCTGCACCAAATACTCAAGCTTGTGAAATTAGTCTAGCGCTACCGGGTGTCTTGCCGGTACTCAATGAAGAAGCGGTCGAATGTGCCATTCAATT
>CAZCBF010000003.1:0-30055 GCA_964496895.1 uncultured Methylophilaceae bacterium
ATTTGATTTTTTGCAACAACAACGCTAGAGCCAATACCCAATTGATTTTTAGCATTGTAAGCATGTACTTTTGCCACGGAATGAGAGATGTTGAGTAAAAATGCCGGATCTGGGGCTGACAAAGCTGGTAGGGCATGGGGCAGTATCAAAACAGCGATTAAATAGCGCAAGATTGTTGATTGCATTGTTTACTCCAGGTTCACGTTGTATTATTAATAAGTGTTTGCAGTCACATGGTACTTGATTAGTTATTTAATATTCACTAACAGCTTGTTACAATAGCTATTTTACTCAACGAATGACGAAAGCCCACCATGAAAGTTCAAAGCCATATTGAAGATATTAATACGCCTACAGGTGTCATGCGTACTTATGTTCACCGTCCTGCTGAGGATGGGAAGTATCCTGTCATTTTGTTTTATTCTGAAATCTTCCAACAAACAGGCCCAATTGAACGTGCGGCTAAAGTGATGGCCAGCCATGGCTATGCGGTGCTGGTGCCAGAAGTGTTTCATGAGTTAAACCCGATTGGTACTGTGCTGGGCTATGATGATGCCGGTCGTGAAAAAGGCAATGCGGATAAATCAAATAAAGATGTCGAAAGTTATGACACAGATAACGCTGCAGCAATTGCCTTTGTAAAACAACAAAGTTGGTATAACGGTAATATCGGTGCAATGGGCTTTTGTATCGGTGGTCACTTAGCTTTCCGCGCGGCGGTTCAGCCAGAAGTTAAAGGTACCGCATGCTTCTATGCAACAGATTTACACACGAGCACTATTCCAAACAAGCCAGGCCAGCATTCAATGGAGCGCTTAGATGATATTAATGGTGAATTGTTAATGGTATGGGGGCGTCAGGATCCCCACATCCCAACAGAAGGCAGAGTGGAGGTATATGAGAAACTCAATGCCGCAGATAAAGTGTTTACGTGGCATGAGTTTAATGCGCCGCATGCCTTTATGCGAGATGAAGGCGATCGTTATGATCCACAAATTGCCATGATTGGTTATCAATTGGCTTTGAATTTATTTAGCCGCACCTTATCACAATAAGTGTCGACCATATTGTGCTGTTAAGCTTTAATGCCGCTATCAGCAGAAACTAATAAAGCCCCAGTAATGGGGCTTTATTAGTTCATCCGCAAGGTTGCTTAATTGATTTCGATCTGTGGGCGACCTGGCTCTGGCCAATCCAAGTGGAAGTACTCACCACGTGGCTTGTCTTTACGCTCATAAGTATGGGCGCCGAAGTAATCACGTTGACCTTGTAGTAAGTTAGCTGGTAAATCAGCGCTTCTATAACCATCATAGTAAGCCAATGCTGCAGCAAAACCTTGTACAGGGATACCGTTTGTTACCGCTAGAGAAATTACTTTACGCCAGCCTTCTTGACCTTTGTTCATTTCTTCAGTGAAGTATGGGTCTAACATCAAGTTTTTCAGTCGTGAGTTTAATTGATAAGCATCTGTAATCTTCTGTAAGAATCGTGCGCGGATGATACAACCGCCACGCCAGATTTGAGAAATCTCACCAAAGTTTAATTTCCAGTTGTATTCAACTTGTGCTTTGTCGATTAACTGGAAGCCTTGTGCATAAGCACAGATTTTAGAGCAGTATAGTGCGTCTTTAATAGATTCAATCACAGCCGCTTTATCTTTATCAGACACTGGTGTGATTTTGGGGCCTTTTAAGATTTTGCTTGCTGCAACACGCTCTTCTTTAAAGCTAGAAAGACCACGTGCATAAACCGCAGCGGCAATGGCATTAGCCGGTGCACCAAGTTCTAGTGCGTTTGCCGCTGTCCATTGGCCAGTACCTTTTTGCTGAGCTGTATCTAAAATCATGTCGACTAAGAACTCTTTAGACATTGGGTCCTTTTGTTGCAGGATGTCAGCAGTAATTTCAATCAAGAAGCTTGATAGCACGCCTTCGTTCCAGCCAGCAAAGATTTTACTAATTTCATCTGACTTCATGCCTAGCAAGTTTTTCATGAGCCAGTAAGCCTCACAAATCAATTGCATATCAATGTATTCAATACCGTTGTGCACCATTTTTACATAGTGGCCGGCACCGTCAGGTCCAATGTATTCAGCACAAGAGAAGCCACCTTCTACTGGTTTACCAGGTTCAGCACCTTCTATCGGCGCACCCGTTTCTGGGTCCACTTTAGCAGCAATATCTGTCCAGATAGGCTCTAAAGAAGCCCATGCTTGACGTGTGCCAGAAGGCATTAATGATGGACCAAAACGCGCACCCGTTTCACCGCCAGAAACACCAGAGCCGATAAACTCGATGTCTTTAGCTTTTAATTCTTTTTCACGACGAATCGTGTCTGTCCACAAGGCATTACCGCCATCAATAATGATGTCACCTTTTTCTAAGAAAGGCACGATAGCATTAATGGTTAGGTCGGTAGCACTACCTGCTTTAACCAATAAAACAATTTTACGTGGTCGCTTAATGCTTAACACAAATTGTGCCAAGTCTTCATGACCAATCACGCGTGCGTGCGAAGGCTCATTGGCCTTACATTCTTCTAAAAAGTTGCGTGTTTTGTTAGGACTTCTGTTATATACAGAAACGGTGTAGCCATGGTCGGCCATATTGAGGACAAGGTTTTGCCCCATCACAGCAAGGCCTATTAGGCCAATGTCAGAATTTTTCGTTGTCATTTTCTATCTCTTTTGGAGTTGTTTAATGTAATCGGGATTGCTGAAAACTGCTTACGAAACATAGCTGTTATGATAAACAGTTATCACATAGAATATTATATGATGACATTGATAAATACTAGTCAATTGTTCAATTTGCCCTATGATTTTGATGAATTTTGTCATTAAGATTATGTGAATGGCGCTGTAAAAAAATGTTGTCTCAGTGGCAGCGATTGGGCTGTGTTAAAATCACGCTATTTTCTTAACGAGATTTCATTAAGGCTTAAGCATGGCAGGACATAGTAAGTGGGCAAATATTCAGCACCGTAAAGGGCGTCAAGATGCCAAACGCGGTAAAATTTTCACCAAGTTGATCAAAGAAATTACCGTTTCTGCGCGTTTAAGCGGTGGCGATCCGAATATGAACCCTCGTTTGAGAGCTGCAATTGCCGCTGCAAAAGACGAAAACATGCCTTCAGACAACATTTCGCGTGCAGTAAAAAAAGGTACTGGCGAGCTGGAAGGTGTTAATTACGAAGAGATTCGTTATGAGGGCTATGGTATTAATGGCGCCGCCTTGATTATTGATTGTATGACAGATAATAAGCAACGCGCAGTTGCTGATGTCCGTTTTGTGCTGAATAAACATGGTGGCAACTTAGGCACGGATGGTTGCGTGAGCTTTATGTTTAATCATGTTGGCAGTTTGATTTTTGCCCCGGGCACTTCTGAAGATGCCTTGATGGAAGCAGCGCTTGAAGCAGGTGCTGAGGATGTAATTGCTAACGAAGATGGCAGCATCGAAGTGTTGACGACAGCTGCGGATTTTCTAACGGTACGTGAAACTTTAGAATCAGCTGAGTTTAAACCAGTGATGGCAGAAGTCACCATGAAGCCTGAGACAGAGATTGAGTTTGCAGGCGATGATGCCGATAAGATGCAGCGTATTTTAGACGCGCTGGAAGATCTAGATGATGTGCAGGACGTCTATACCTCTGCAGTCATTGTTGAAGCCTAAATTGGTTGCGTCTTGACGCCAATCAGAATTTTAGGCATCGATCCAGGCTTGCGTGTCACCGGGTTTGGTGTGATTGAGCTGTCGGGTAAGAAACAGCAGTATTTAACCAGCGGCGTCATTAAAACCACAACACGAGAAAAAGGTGAAGATCTAGCCTTGGCAAGCCGACTAAAGACGATAATTGATGGCTTGTTTGATGTCATTGAAGCCTACTCACCCAAGCAAGTTGCCATAGAGAAAGTGTTTGTGAATGTGAATCCACAATCCACATTGTTGTTAGGCCAAGCGCGGGGTGCTGCGATCAGTGCCGCGGTAATAAAAGACCTTAAGGTGGCAGAGTATACGGCTTTGCAAGTGAAGCAATCTGTTGTGGGTAATGGGCATGCTGATAAAACACAAGTGCAAGCCATGGTTAAACGGCTGCTTAATTTGCCCGGCTTGCCGAGTTCGGATTCAGCCGATGCCCTGGCCTGTGCGATCTGTCATGCGAATGGTGGGCAGGGTTTGGGTGCGCTATCCACGGCTGGTTATCGTGTCAAAAATGGTCGCTTAATTAAATAAGGTTAAAGAATGATTGCAGTGATCAATGGAAAACTAATCGAAAAAACACCGCCACAGATCGTTGTGGACTGCCAGGGGGTTGGCTATGAAGTAGAAGTGCCAATGAGCACTTTTTATACGCTGCCTGAGCTAGGGAGTCAGATCAAATTACTAACGCATTTTGTGGTTAGAGAAGACGCACAGCTGCTTTATGGGTTTGCGACTGTCGAAGAAAAACAGGCCTTTCGTCAGCTATTAAAAGTCAATGGCATCGGCGCCAAGTCTGCACTGTCGATTCTCAGTGGCGTGAGCTTGGATGATCTTATTATCGCCATTAACCAGCAAGATGTGGCGGTATTAACACAAGTGCCAGGTGTGGGTAAAAAAACTGCAGAAAGATTACTGCTCGAACTCAAAGATAAATTTGCGATGTCTGATAGCATTAGCGCGGGTACAACAACAAGTACGACACAAGATATTCTGAATGCCTTAGTCGCACTGGGTTACCATGAACGCGAGTCTATGAAGGTCGTCAAATCTTTAGATAAATCGTTAGATGTCTCTGAAGGTATCAAACAAGCACTTAAAGCATTATCGAACTGATAAACCAACATGATAGAAACTGATAGACTGATTTCGGCCGAACCTGAAAACAATCAAGAAGATGCGATAGAGCGTGCCTTACGTCCTAAAGTGTTGGATGAATATGTTGGTCAAGAAAAAGCGCGAGGGCAGTTAGAAATTTTTATCAATGCTGCGCGCGGCCGCAGTGAGGCTTTGGATCATGTGTTGTTGTTTGGGCCGCCGGGTTTGGGTAAGACAACATTAGCCAATATTGTTGCCAAAGAAATGGGTGTCAATATGCGGCAAACTTCAGGGCCGGTCTTGGAGCGTGCGGGTGATTTGGCTGCTTTGCTGACTAACCTTGAGCCCAATGATGTGTTGTTTATCGATGAAATCCACCGCCTTAGTCCTGTGGTAGAAGAGATTTTGTATCCAGCGATGGAGGATTATCGTTTGGATATCATGATTGGTGAAGGGCCAGCTGCACGTAGTGTACGTTTGGATTTGCCGCCTTTTACCTTGGTTGGTGCCACCACACGTGCAGGCATGCTGACTAACCCATTACGCGACCGTTTTGGGATTGTCGCGCGGTTGGAGTTTTATACGCACGTAGAATTAGCGAAAATCGTGCGTCGCTCCGCAGAGTTGATGGAAGTGCAAATGCAAGAGGATGGCGCAATAGAAATTGCCAAGCGTTCGCGCGGCACGCCTAGGATTGCTAACCGCTTATTGCGCCGTGTGCGCGACTATGCCCAAGTTAAATCCGATGGTGTGGTGACCAGTGATATTGCAGATTTGGCGCTGAAAATGTTGGATGTTGATCGGCTGGGGCTCGATACGATGGATCGTAAGCTATTGGAGGCCGTAATCCATAAGTTTGCTGGTGGCCCTGTGGGCTTAGATAATCTCGCCGCTGCGATAGGTGAAGAGCGCGATACGATTGAAGACGTATTAGAGCCATACTTGATTCAGCAAGGCTATGTCATGCGTACCCCGCGTGGTCGTGTGGCGACAAAACAAGCGTATCAACATTTTGGTTTAAGTGTGCCGGGAAAATTGGCTGATGGTGATGATGCATGGAGTCAAAGTTAAATGGTATTTGAGTGGCCAGTACGTGTGTATTATGAAGACACTGATGCTGGAGGGGTTGTTTACCACAGTCAATATTTGAACTATTGTGAACGTGCAAGGACAGAGTGGTTGCGTAGCCTTGGCATAGAACAAACGCAGTTAATAGAAAAAGACAAAGTGATTTTTGTAGTACATAGTTTATCGGCACAGTATAAAAAACCGGCAAAGTTTGATGATGCACTCATTGTGCACTCTCGTATTACCAGCATGAGCCGTGCCAGTGTAGAATTTCATCAAATAGTCATGTGTGAAGCTCAGACTTTATTTGAACTGGCAGTGAAAATTGCCTGTGTGGATTTAGAAAAAATGCGTGCTTGTTTAATACCAAACGCTATTGCAACAAGTATGAAGCAGGTGCTGTCAACCTGAAATAGGTTTCATGAGTTTTATCAATAACAATTAGTTTCGGAGAGCGTATGCCAGCAAGTTTAGGTGCTGATATGTCAGTATATTCATTAGTGATGCAAGCCAGCCTACCGGTGCAGGTCGTGATGGGGATTTTGTTACTGACTTCGATCATTTCTTGGTTCACAATTTTTATGAAAATGGCTGAGTTGTCCCGTGCCAAAAAGCAAGCCGATGAGTTTGAGAAAGCGTTTTGGAGTGGCGGGGATATGAATAAGCTCTATCAAGGCTTATCTGCTAACAAAAGCAAATTACAGGGACTTTCTGCGATGTTTGAATCTGGCTTTCAGGAATATGCCCGCAGTCAACAATCTGGGTCGCGCCCAACAGATGGTTATATGGGTACGCGTCGTTCGATGCAGGTGGCGATGAATCGGGAGCTTGATTTACTAGAAACAGGTCTGCCTTTTTTAGCTTCTGTGGGTTCTGTGAGTCCTTATATTGGTTTGTTTGGCACCGTTTGGGGCATTATGAATGCTTTTATGGGCTTGACTAATACCGCACAAGCAACGCTAACACAAGTGGCTCCAGGTATTGCTGAAGCCTTGATTGCAACGGCGATAGGCTTGTTTGCTGCGATTCCAGCGGTGTTAGCCTACAACCGCTTCATTGCCCATATCGATCGTCTAACGGTACGTTATGAGAGCTTTTTAGAAGAATTTACTAACATTATTCAGCGTAGAGGTTAAGCGAATGTCTCGCCGTCAGCGTCGTTTGAAAAATGAGATTAATGTGGTGCCGTATATCGATGTTACTTTGGTGCTATTGATTATTTTTATGGTGACTGCACCGATGACCAATCCGGGGGTGGTTGAGTTGCCCAAAGTTGGTCAGACATTAAAACAGCCACCAAAGCCGCCGTTGATGATTACAGTGGGCAAAAATAAACAGATTACTTTTGATAATAAAAAGTTGGCAAAGGACGAATTGCTATCCGCCGTTAAAACAGCGCTGACGGCGACGCCAGAGCGTGCCGTGGTGATCGCGGCAGATAAAAATGTGATCTATGATGATGTGATTCAAGTGATGAATTTACTCAAAGTAAACCAAATTGATAAGGTTGGTTTGCTGCTAACCCCACAATAGTGGTGCAACGTTGCAAAGAGTCAGTTTGATGCGGCATCCTGTCAGAAAGAAAAGTAACTTCCTATCTTCAGCATTTTTTGCTGTGGGGATACACGCTGCGTTGTTTGGGCTCATGTTTTTGAATTTGCAATGGCAACATCAAAAACCAGCCCAAATTGCAGAGGTCACTTTGTGGGATGCCATTCCACAAACTAAGCCAGCCCCCAAGCCAGTTAAACCGCCTGTTGTGAAACCAAAGCCTGTGCCAGAACCGGAACCAGCCCCTGAGCCAAAGCCAGAATCTAAACCCGATCCCGAGCCTAAACCTAAGGTGGAAGAAAAACCTGAGCCTGCAAAACCTTCGGCAGCAGACATTGCGTTAGCCAAGAAAAAGAAAGCTGAGCAAGTAAAAAGAAAAAAAGCGGCAGAAGCTAAAAAGAAGAAGGAAACTGAAAAAAAACGTAAAGCTGCCGCGGCGCGCAAGAAAAAAGAAAAATTGAAAAAGCTTAAGCAAGAAATGCTTGCGGAAGAGCAAAGCAAAAAAGATGAGGCACTTAAACGTTTGCAAGCGGATGCTTTGGCACAAGAGCAAGTGGAAAGGGACTCAAAAGCACAAGCCGCACAAGCTGCTGTCAATGCGAGTATTGTTGATCAATATAAATTGAAAATTGCGAATAAAATCAAAGGCTATACCAATCGCTCCTCTTGCAAGGATCGTATACCAACCTTCAAGATAGGCTTGTTGCCATCAGGCCAGCTTAAAGGGGCACCTAGGATTACTAAGTCTAGTGGCATCCCTGCTTGTGATGATGCGGTTACTCGAGCAATCATCGCGGCTGAACCGCTGCCGCTACCAGATGAACACAGTTTGAGGGCAAAGTTTAGAAATATTGAACTAACCTTCAAACCATTTGGTGAGTAAGTGGCAATTAGCAGTTTGCTTAGAGGGGTTGGTATGAACGTAATTTTGCGTAATTGTTTATTGAAATTAATTAAGTCTTGGGTATGATGTTTTTTATGAAAATAAATACTATTCAAAAATTAGTAGTAAGCTTATTAATGAGTTTACTTTGTTTTGCTAGTTCAGCGCAGGCTGCACTGGAAATTGACGTGACTGGTTACGGCGCACAGCAGACCCCGATTGCAGTCGTGCCTTTTGGTCAGGAAAATACGCTAAAAACGTCATTAAGCAAAATAGTCAGCAATGATTTACGCCGTAGTGGCTTATTTAAATTGCTACAAACACGCGGTATTAGCAATTTGCCGACAGAGGCAGGTCAAGTGGATTTGGCGCAATGGCAGGCTTTGGAGGCGCAAGCCATCAGCGTCGGTAATATACAAGCTCTAGGGAATCAACAGTACAAAGTTAATTTTCAGCTTATTGACGTACTCAAGCAAAATTTGCTGCTATCACTGGAATACAATGTGAATGCAAAGCAACTACGTATGCTTGGACATAAAATTGCAGATCAAATTTATAGCAAACTCACTGGTGAGGGTGGTTTATTTGCCAGCCGTATCGCCTATATCGTTAAGACTACAAACCGCTATTACTTAAAAGTATCCGATTCTGATGGTGAAAACGCTAAGACTCTGGCGAGTTCGCGCGAGCCGATCATTTCGCCAAAATGGTCACCTGATGGCCAAAAAGTAGCCTACGTTTCGTTTGAAAATAAAAAACCGGTGATTTATATTCAATGGCTTTTTCAAAACAAGCGCATGGTATTGGCAAACTTTAAAGGTAATAATAGCGCCCCAGCTTGGTCGCCTGATGGTAATAAGCTGGCGATTGTGCTCACCTATAGCGGTAATTCGCAGATTTACACCATTAATGCAGATGGTTCAGGTGTCAAACAGCTGATTAAGAGTTATGGTATTGATACTGAGCCGACTTGGTCTAGTGATGGTCAATGGATATACTTTACTTCTGACAGAGGTGGTAGACCACAAATTTATAAAATACCTAGTCTAGGCGGTCGTGCCGAACGTGTGACATTTGATGGCAGGTATAATGTGAGTCCACGTCTTTCAAAGGATGGGCGCTACTTAGCTACGATACGTAATGAAGGTGGTCGTTATGTTGTCGCGTTGCAAGATTTGAGCAGTGGGCAAGTACAAATATTAAGTGATGGTGCCAAAGATGAGTCGCCAAGTTTTTCACCGAATGGTCGTATGATTTTATATGCTGCAAGCCGGGGTGGTCGTGGCACACTGGCTTCTGTGTCTGTTGACGGTGCGACAAAGCAGCGTTTACGTGAATCAAGCGGTGATGTACGCGAGCCAGCTTGGGGCCCACTGATAAAGTAGTGAGTAGTCTAGTATTCTTGCGCAAGTGAGTAGTTAAATTAAAAGGAGAATGAAAATGCGTCAGTTAGGTATAAATAAAGGGGTAGTGAGTGGTTTAGTACTAGCATTAGTATTGACTGCTTGTAAAAGTACACCAATGAAAGAGGTGGAAGAGCCTGTAAAAGAAGAAGTAAAAGAAATGGTTGAACCAGTAGCCGCGGTAGAAAGCACGCCAAAGGCCAACACAGGTGAAATTAAAGAAATGGTGATTGATGAGAAGCCGACATATAGCTATGTCAGTCCATTGAATGATCCTAATAATATTTTATCAAGCCGTAGTGTTTATTTTGATTATGATAGCGATGCTGTTAAGGCAGAATATCTCGATTTGGTAAATGCTCACGCGACTTACCTAGCGGAAAACCCTGGTGCAAAAGTGCGTTTGGTTGGTAATACCGATGATCGCGGTACACGCGAATACAACTTATCACTAGGCCAGCGTCGTGCGGTTGCAGTGAAAAAAGCACTGAATCTTTCTGGCATTAGTGATATGCAACTAGAAACAGTGAGCTATGGTGAAGAGCGATCTAATACAGCTTGTGCTGATAGCAATTGTTATAGTGTTGACCGTCGTGTAGATATTGTTTATACAAGCGAGCAATAATTGTTAAAATCGGGCACTCGTATTAGCGAGTGCCTCTTATTTTTTTTGGTTATACATTATGTTGAAGTTAAAAAGAAACGTTTTGTTGTTATTGCTTTCTGGTGTGGTGTTTACACAGCCCGCTTTTGCGTTGTTTGACGACAAAGAAGCACGTGAAAGGATCATTGAAGTAGAAGAAAAAATGATCAATAACAATCAAACGTTATCAAAAGATATTGATGCCATTCGTTTACAGCTTGAAGAGCTAGAAAGTGTTGTTAAAGGTCAAGGTTTGGCTGATTTGCTGAATCAAATCGACCGACTGAACCGTGAGAATGCACAGTTAAAAGGCGAAGTTGAGTTGTTGAGCCATCAGCTTAAACAGATGGAGCAGCGCGAAAAAGATTTATATGTGGATACAGACACACGTATTCGTACGATTGAAGAGAATATAGCCAACCAAAAAACACAAGTGACATCTGGTGCGCAGTTTAGCAATTCTGCTCAAGAAACAGAGCAAGATCAACAACTGGCACAGGCGAATATTTTGTTAGAAGAGGGTGCTTATCAGTTAGGGTTCGAGTCATTTGATCAGTTTATTAAAGCTTACCCTGATTACTCACGCGTTGATGAAGCGAAATATGGTCTTGGCTATGCGCAGTATAGTTTAAAGAACTATAAATCTGCCATTGATACCTTAAAAAAAATGGTTGATGCACACCCTAATAGCATTAAAGCACCTGATGCATTAGTGATTATTGGGAATGCCCAAATACAATTAGGGCGTGTGCAATCTGCTAAGCAAACCTTTAAAAGGATTAAGAAAGATTACCCTGACAGTACAGTGATCCCGATTGCAGAAAAACGTTTGAAGGTACTTTCAGCGTTTTAGTAAAATAACAGACATGACCAGCATATCGATGTCTGGTTACAATCAGGCGCCAGCATTTGTCTGGCGCTTTATTTTTTATGACAGAACTTAAAATCCACGAAATATTTTTTTCTATTCAAGGCGAATCCACCCGTGTTGGCTTGCCTACAGTATTTGTACGTCTAACGGGCTGCCCTATGCGCTGTGTCTATTGTGATACCGAGTATGCGTTTTATGGAGGTGAAAACATGACATTAGACGCCATTATGACGGAAGTAAGAGAGCACAATACCAAGCATGTTTGTGTCACGGGTGGTGAGCCATTGGCGCAAAAAAAATGCCATGAATTGTTGACGCTCTTATGTGATGAAGGCTTTAGTGTTTCATTAGAGACTGGTGGTGCAATGGCGATTGACCATGTTGATCCAAGAATATCCGTTATTTTAGACATTAAAACACCCGCTTCAGGTGAGTCTAAGAATAATCGATGGTCTAACCTTGGGCATATTAAGGCCAGAGATGAGATCAAGTTTGTACTGGCAGATAAAGCCGACTATGTATGGGCCAAAGAGATTATTGATGAGTATGCCCTCACACAAAAAACCACGGTACTACTTTCCCCGGTTAAAGCGGATTTAACACCTGAACAATTAGCAGGCTGGGTGTTGGAAGACAAGCTGGATGTCAGAATGCAGATACAAATGCATAAAATCTTATGGGGCGATGCGCCAGGTAAATAGTTAAAGGTTCACGTATGAATACGCAAAAAAAAGCAGTGGTATTGTTATCCGGTGGTTTGGACTCTGCGACTTGTCTGGCGATTGCCAAAAATGAAGGTTTTGATTGTTATTGCCTAAGTTTAGATTATCATCAGCGACATATCGCAGAACTAAATGCGGCTACTAAAGTCGCTGAAATACTTGGTGCTAAAGACCACAAGGTGGTTAATTTAGATTTAGCTATGTTTGGCGGCTCCGCATTAACAGATGACAACATTGACGTACCTGAAGGCGGGTCAGAAGGTATTCCGGTCACTTATGTGCCTGCAAGAAACACGATTATGTTGTCTTTGGCTTTAGCATGGGCGGAAACACTGCATTCTCAAGATATCTTTATTGGTGTGAATGCCTTGGATTATTCCGGTTATCCAGACTGTCGTGCTGAGTATGTGAGGGCTTTTCAATCCATGGCAAATCTCGCCACTAAAAGTGCGGTTGAAGGGCAGCGTATTACGGTTCATGCGCCTTTGATAGATTTAACAAAAGCACAAATTATTCAGCGAGGCACTGCATTGAATGTACCTTACGATCAAACGGTTTCTTGCTATCAGGCAGATAGTACTGGTAGAGCCTGTGGGCGATGCGATTCTTGTTTGCTTAGAAAAGAAGGTTTTAACAAAGCTGAACGCCCAGATTGCACTATTTATCAATGATCTAAACCAGACTCTTTATAAGCGACTTCTTTTACTTGCTGTTTTATTTTATTTTGGTTATATTACAAATTGTTACGTATGTAAATATTTGTAACAAAAGCACTTAGAATATAGTTTTTCCTAGCAGCTTTATCAATAAAAAATAATTAAGGGGTAAAGAAATGAAGAAGAAAATTTTAGGAGTTATATTATCAGCTGGGTTGGGTTTTTCAGGTATGCAAGCGCAGGCTGCTTGTAGCGATGTCAGCTATGCAGAGTTAAAGGGTGCAGTCGATGCTGTGCTAGCCGCGCAAAACACGGTAGGCTTTAGTTTGAATATGTGGGCAACGTTTGTTGACGAGACTGGCGCAGTATGTGCGGTTGCAGCAACTGGCGGTAATGGTGCTTCAGCGGGTAATAACCAGTGGTTAGGTAGTCGTGTTATTTCTGCACAAAAAGCAAGCACAGCGAATGCTTTTAGTTTAGATGGTGTTTCTATCTCATCTGGCGCATTGTATGCGGGTGTTCAACCTGGCGCATCACTATTTGGCTTACAACATTCAAATCCTGTTAACCCAACGGTTGCTTATGCTGGCGACCCGGTTGATTACGGTACTGCTACAGATCCATTAGTGGGTGAAAGACCAGGCGGTGTGAATGTCTTTGGCGGCGGATTGGCAGTCTATGATGCTTCAGGTGTCAAAATTGGCGCACTTGGCGTATCTGGTGATACATCTTGTACTGATCATGCCTTTGTATGGCGCGTACGTGAGTACTTGCAAAATGGTTCTGGTGAAGCTAACTCACCAGGTGGTTTTGAAAAACTTACTTTGACAGACGAGTTTGTTAATCTAGGCGATCACCCTAACTGTTTTAATACAGAGTTTTTGCTAACAGAAGATCATGCACCTTTGTTCGGCTATACACCAGCTGAGTAAGTTAAGCAGTTAGTTTACAAATAGCGCCCAATAGGGCGCTTTTTGTTTGAACAACAAGTTTAAACAAATATTTAGTGCTAAATTAGCAAAACTACTTGTCATGAATGGTGAAAGTAGAGTAAAATCCGCGCTTTTCCGCAGTATTTTAATAGAATTTAAATAGAGAACAAAACATATGGTAGTTATTCGTTTATCACGTGGCGGTTCAAAGAAAAAGCCATTTTATAATATGGTCGTAGCTGACTCACGTAAAAGTCGTGATGGTCGCTTTATTGAACGTGTTGGTTTTTATAATCCATCAGCAAATGCTGGTGCTGAAGGCTTACGTGTAGATCAAGAGCGAGTGAGCTACTGGCAAAATAACGGTGCACAATTGAGTGATACTGTTAAACGTTTGGTGAAATTTCATTCAAAAGGCCCAGAGTTCGCTGCAGCGTCTAAAGAAAAAGAAGCGGCTAAGGTCGAGGCTAAAGCAGCAGCTAAAAAAGCTGAAGAAGAAGCTAAATTAAAAGCAGCAGCGGAAGCTGAAGCAGCAGAGGCTGCAGAAGCCGACGCAGGTGAAGATTCTGCTGAGTAAGCTAAGCTAGCTGTACTCAATGATTGGTTGAGTATATGCAAGAAATGATTGTAATGGGGCGCATCGTTGCGCCCTATGGCGTTTTAGGTTGGGTGAAAGTTTTACCTGATACCGAGCAAGTGGATAGCCTACGGTCTTATAAAGACTGGTGGATTGGTAAGCCGCCTCAATGGCAAGCTTACCAATTTGACAAGATAAAAGTACACAATGATCTTTTACTGGTGAAATTTGCTGGCGTAAAAGATCGTGATCAAGCATTCGCGCTTAAAGGCCAGCAAGTCGCGGTACCAAAAGCTGCCTTACCCACACCGCAAGCAGGTGAGTATTACTGGGTAGATTTGATTGGTCTGCAAGTAAGCAACGAGCAAGGTGTCAATTTTGGGCGTGTCGCAGATGTGTTTGATACGGGTGCGAATGATGTGCTGACTGTTCGTAAAGCAGACGAATCAGACAAAAAAGAAGTACATGAGCGCTTAATACCCTTTATTGATGATGTGATTAAGCATGTGGACTTAGATGCGCAAACACTGTTAGTCGACTGGGATGAAAGCTATTAGTGCAATGGAGGCGAAATGACGGTTGAAATTGATGTCGTTACTTTGTTTCCACAAATGTTCGCTGCCTTGACGGATCATGGTATTACGCAGCGGGCTAAAAACGATGGTTTGTATGACATAAACTATTGGAATCCGCGAGAGTACACGCAGGATGTGCATCATACTGTAGACGACAGGCCCTATGGTGGCGGTCCAGGTATGGTGATGATGGTAGAGCCACTGAACCAAGCAATCGAAGCGGCAAGAGCGAGGCAGAGCGAATCGCAAGCTGCCAAAAAATCTTGGATCGTGCACTTTTCACCAACTGGGAAAACAGTTGACCATGAAAAAGTGCTTGAGTTGCTGGATAAGCAACACTTGATATTGATTGCCAGTCGTTACGAAGGTGTGGACCAGCGACTGATCGATCAGATGGTGGATGAAGAGTTGTCCATTGGTGATTATGTGCTCAGTGGTGGTGAGTTGGCTGCCATGGTATTGATTGATGCGATGGTGCGGCAAATACCCGGCGCATTAGGCCATCAAAATTCAGCGATAGAAGATTCGTTTGCTGACGGTTTGTTGGATCATCCGCATTACACCCGACCAGAGGTTTACGATGGTCAAGCGGTGCCAGCGGTGTTATTATCTGGCAACCATAAAAAGATCAAAGAATGGCGTCAATTGATGTCATTAAAAAGAACTCGGGACTTACGTCCTGATTTATTGGCCGAAAGGCCATTGACGAAAGAAGAGGCTCGGCTGCTTGATCAATTAGATGAAGAATCATCTAATTGAGACCTGCAGGAACAAGCCCTTCAGAATTAAAAGGAACCCGTAAGGGATAAATAAAATGACTGATATTATTCAACAATTAGAGCAAGAAGAAATTGCTCGTTTAACTGAAAACAAAACGATTCCTTCATTTGCGCCAGGCGATACTGTTGTCGTAGGTGTTAATGTGGTTGAGGGTAATCGCAAACGTGTGCAGGCTTATGAGGGTGTTGTGATCGCTAAACGTAATCGCGGTCTAAACTCAGCATTTATCGTGCGTAAAATTTCATCAGGTGAAGGCGTTGAGCGTACTTTCCAACTGTATTCGCCATTGATTAATAGTATTGAAGTGAAACGCCGTGGTGATGTGCGTCGTGCTAAGCTTTACTACTTGCGTGAGCGTTCTGGTAAATCAGCACGTATTAAAGAGAAGCTTACATTCCGCAAAGGTGATGACAAAGCATAAGCAGTCTTTAAGCTGTGATAAAAAAGCTCCACTTGTTGGGGCTTTTTTTATGCGATAAGTTTGTACACTACGTTTACTTTCCAGTATTATTTTTTGACCATCTAATCAGAGATCAACATCATGGCCCAATATGTAATGTCTATGCTCAAAGTGAGCAAAACAGTTCCCCCACAAAAGCAAATCATCAAAGATATTTCGCTGTCTTTTTTCCCAGGTGCCAAGATTGGTTTGTTAGGCCTAAATGGTGCTGGTAAATCGACAGTATTAAAAATCATGGCAGGGGTAGAAAAAGAGTTTGAAGGCGAAGTACAGTGGCAGCCTAATTTATCCATCGGTTACTTAGCGCAAGAGCCACAATTAGATGCTGATAAAACGGTTCGGGAAGAAGTTGAATCTGGTTTAGGCGCGATTCAAGAGGCTAAAGAAAAGCTAGAAGAAATCTATGCCGCTTATGCTGATCCTGATGCAGATTTTGATAAACTCGCAGAAGAGCAGGCAAAATATGAAAATATGATTACTGCAGCAGGTGGTGATACGGATACGCAATTAGAAATTGCGGCAGATGCTTTACGATTACCGCCTTGGGATGCCAAAATAGGACCATTATCAGGTGGTGAAAAGCGTCGCGTGGCCTTATGTAAGCTATTACTGTCACAACCAGATATGTTGTTATTAGACGAACCAACAAACCATTTAGATGCTGAATCAGTACATTGGTTAGAGCAGTTTTTAGTGAAGTTTGCTGGTACGGTGGTTGCAGTCACCCATGACCGCTACTTCTTAGATAATGCGGCGGAGTGGATATTAGAATTAGACCGTGGTCACGGTATCCCTTGGAAAGGTAATTACACCAGCTGGTTAGAGCAAAAAGAAGCACGACTAGCACAAGAGGAATCACAAGCCTCTGCCAGACAAAAAGCCTTAAACACTGAGCTGGAATGGGTCAAACAAAATCCAAAAGGACGACAAGCCAAAAGTAAGGCTAGATTGGCACGATTTGAAGAGTTGTCGAGTACTGATTATCAAAAGCGTAATGAAACCCAAGAGATTTTCATCCCAGTAGGTGAGCGTTTAGGTGACCAAGTAATCCATTTTGAAGGCGTGACAAAAGCTTTTGGCGATCGCCTGTTAATGGATAATTTAAGTTTTAGTATTCCACCGGGGGCAATTGTTGGTGTTATCGGCCCTAACGGCGCTGGTAAGTCGACATTGTTTAAGATGATTACTGGTGGTGAGCAGCCCGACACTGGCGAAGTGAAGGTTGGCCAAACTGTTAAGTTGGCCTATGTGGACCAAAGTCGTGATGCCTTATCAGATGACCAATCAGTCTTTGATGAAATTGCAGATGGTGCAGATTTGTTGACAGTGGGCCAATATGAAACACCATCACGTGCGTATATCGGCCGCTTTAACTTTAAAGGCGCAGATCAGCAGAAGAAAGTGGGTACCCTATCAGGTGGTGAGCGTGGGCGTTTACATTTAGCCAAAACACTGATCTCTGGCGGTAATGTGTTGTTGTTGGATGAGCCTTCCAATGACTTGGATGTGGAAACGTTACGTGCGTTAGAACATGCCTTGTTGGAGTTTGCTGGGTCTGTCTTGGTGATTTCACATGATCGCTGGTTCTTGGATCGTATTGCTACACATATTTTAGCGGCAGAAGGTGATTCTCAATGGACATTTTTTAATGGTAACTTTCAAGAGTATGAAGCCGATAAACGTAAGCGATTAGGTGAAGAAGCGGCGAAGCCAAAGCGGATTCGTTATAAGCCGATTTCACGATGATCTAGCAAGTGCTTGAATTTCACATAAAAAATGATGGATATCGTGCGTTTAAGCGAGTAGGGAGTGTGTTTAAATAGTAGATACTAAATCGATTAACTGAAAACAGGTACATTACGCGTGTGCCTTGTTACAGGGGGCTCAATGGAAAACGAAGCAGTCGTATCAGATGTGTCAGCATTGACGGGGCAAGCCGCGGCGATAGAGCCGTATTTGCCTTACGCCATTGCTGTTTTACTGATTTATGTCATTTATAAAAAATTTCGCTATCATCAGCTAAAAAAAGACTATGAAGAATTGCAAGCACAGATGGATCGTGTGCTGCTCAGGCAAAAAGCGGAATTAGCGCAACAAGACCAAAAAGCAGAACTGGCAGTCGATTTTGTGAAACATGACGATGATAGTCACCCCAAGTTGCGTATACGTAACTTGAATCAAGCCTTAGCACACAATATACGTATTGATTTTCCACAGGGAAACAACTTGTTGTTGAAAAAAGAAGTCGAAGCCATCTTTCCTGTAGAGACCTTAAATAGCCATAAAGAGATCTTACTTTCTATTGCCGTTTACAATAATGCCCCTCGCAAGATTGCCATTGAGCTGACTTGGGATGATGGCTTTAACGTCAATAATGCGCGTAGTTTTACCCCTAGCTACTAATATCAACCACGTGGATGATGTTTTTCATGCAAGTTTTTTAAGCGCTCACTAGCCACGTGGGTATAAATTTGTGTAGTCGATATATCTGAATGCCCCAGGAGCATCTGCACTACTCTTAAATCTGCACCATGATTCAGTAAATGTGTCGCAAAAGCATGTCTGAGTACATGTGGAGAGAGTGTGGCGGCAGAAATATTTGCCTTAATTGCATAACGTTTAATCGCATGCCAAAATGTTTGTCTTGTCATACCCGCGCCACGTTTGGTGACAAAAAACACTTCACAGATACGTTGTTTTAAGAGTAGAGGTCTTGCTTGTTTCTGGTAGGTTTCGAGCCAATCAATCGCATGTTCACCCATCGGAACCAGGCGGGTTTTGTTGCCTTTACCCGTGACGCGAATAACACCTTCTTGCAGACTGATTTCATGTGTTTTAAGGCTAACTAATTCAGAAACGCGTAGGCCACAAGCATACAGTAGTTCTAACATGGCACGATCCCTTAACCCTGTTGGATCATCTATATCAGGTGCGAGTAGTAAAGCTTCGACATCAGATTCATTGATAGTCTTAGGCAAGTGTTTAGGTAGTTTAGGTGTTTGAATACCTGTCGTCGGATCTTCTTCTCTTAGTTTTTGGCGCAGTAAAAATCCGTAAAAACGACGCAGGCAAGAGACGACGCGATGTACACTGGTAGCGGCTTGATGATTTTTGAGTTTACGCGCTAAATAATCTTGCAATAGGGCTTGTTCAGTGGTGACTAGAGACTGATCTTTGTCTGTCAACCACAGTGAGAGTAAAGAGAGGTCGGTGCGGTAGCTTTCTAAGGTGTTCTTAGCCAAACCTTCTTCCAGCCATAGGTAATCGATAAATTGATCGATAATGTTTTGGTCTGCTGACTCAGGCAAGGTCTACACCTTCATGCTGTAGCAGCCAACGCTTAATCATTAATCCCTTTGGGTGCTTTCGCATAAAGCCACCCAGCCCTGATTTAGCCATCACACGGTGACAAGGGATGAAAATCGGCCTTTTATTCGCGCCACAAGCATTGGCTACTGCGCGAGGGTGGGAGCCGACCTGTGCTGCCAGTGCTTGATAAGTGAGTGTTTGACCCGCAGGTATCTGACTAATCGCATGCCAGACTTTTTCTTGAAATGCAGTGCCGGCAGGCATGGGAAACTCATCTGCCAGCGCTTGCCAATCGGCAGGATTTTGAAAGTAAAGTTGCAGAGCATGAATCGCTTGTTGCAAATCGGACTCGTATGTAATTGGTTTAGGATTTGTTATTTTGTCAGCCGATAAAAATAAGCGTAACTGATTACCCTCTTTACTGAGTAATACATGACCGAAAGGTGTGGGTATTTGTTGAGAGGTGATTGTCATAGCTTAAAAATTAAGGGGATCAACATCAATTGACCAACGTACTTTCTTTGCAGGCCCATAATCACTCAGTGTAGCAAAAATAGATTTTAATAGCTGTTGTAATATCGTGCGATTATTGGATTGAAACACCAACTGTGCACGCTCCATACCTTTGAGTCTTTCCATTTGTGGTCTGATAGGGCCATAGAGGGTGACCTTAGTATTAAGTGAGCGGCCAAAGGTATAAGCATGTTGTAGTACTTGTTCGACTAGGCTAAATTGATTGGCCTCAGCGCGTAGTAATGCGGTGTAACAAAAGGGCGGAAATTGCATCAATTCGCGTTCATCCAGTAGGCTGTCTGCAAAACTCACATAGTCTTGTGAGCGCAGCGCATTAAAAAGCGGGTGAAAAGGAAATGCAGTTTGAATCAATACTTCACCTGGTTTGTCAGCGCGACCAGCTCTGCCTGACACCTGCATTAATTGTGCAAAGAGTCGTTCGCTAGCCCGAAAGTCAGGGCTATGTAATGCACTGTCAGTATCCAAAATGCCAACCAGTGTCAGATTAGGAAAATCATGCCCTTTGGCCAACATTTGCGTGCCAATTAAAATATCAATTTCGTTAGCATGTACACGTTTTAAAAGCGAACTTAAGGCATCTTTTCCGCCCATCGTGTCTCTGTCTACCCGCGCGATCCTTGCTTCTGGAAACAATGTGTTTAAGGTTTCTTCAATACGTTGCGTGGCTTGGCCGATAGGATGACAGTCTTCAGACTGACATTTAGGACAATGTGTTGGCATGCGAGTTTCATGGCCACAATGGTGGCAGCTTAAGCAGTTTCGATGACGGTGCACGACTAAACGGCTGCTACAACGCGGACAAGGCGCGATCCATTGGCAGCTATGGCAGAGTAAAACAGGTGCATAACCACGACGATTAATAAACAGTAGGCTTTGTTCACCACGCGCAAGACGAGACTTTAAGGCCTCAATCAGCTGAGGGCTAAAGCCTTGGTTCAGGTTTAATTTGCTGGTATCCAAACAATGTATTTTGGGTAGCGTCGCTTGGTGTACTGCACGTTGTCTTAAGCTTAACAGGGTATATTTATCTTGTTTGGCGTTATGCCAGCTTTCAAGTGCAGGGGTCGCTGAGCCAAGCACAATCGGAATATCAGCTTGTTTGGCACGTAATAGCGCAACGTCTCTTGCATGGTAGCGCATACTATCTTGCTGTTTGTAAGAGCCATCGTGTTCTTCATCAATGATGATGAGTTTGAGTTGCGGTATTGGCGTGAAAACGGATAGTCGTGTACCAATGATAATTTGCGCTTTACCAGTCGCCGCTAGCTGCCAATGATGTAAGCGTTCACTATCGTTTAGATGGCTATGTAAACTCACTAATAGTTGATTGGGGAAGCGGTTTTTAAAGCGATTTTCTAATTGAGGGGTTAAGTTAATCTCTGGCACTAGCACTAATACTTGCGCAGGTGTGTCACTCTGGTTTGAAAGAAAAGATGCGATTGTTTGCATATAGACTTCTGTTTTGCCACTACCCGTAATGCCGTGTAACAGCCAAGGTTTAAACTGGTCAGGAAGTGCTGTGATGGCATTAACAATATCGAACTGCTCCTGATTGAGCGTCATTGGTGTAGTCGCTAGAATTGACTGGTCATGTGAGAGGGCGACTGAGGCGGTAAGCAAACCTTCAGATAACCATTCATTGACAATCTTTTTAGCACCGCTACTAACCGCCTTGATCGCAAGATCATCTAGTGGTTCATTTGCGATGAACGCTTCTAGCAGCTTTCGCTTAACTTGCTGTCGCTTGGGAAAAGAGTTAATGGTTAATGCTAAACCATTGGCTGAACGTTGATATTGTTTGGGCAATCTTGTATTTGACGGCTTGATTTGTTTAAGCTTGGCTGGTAATGCATTAAGTAATGCTTGCCCTACAGGATATTGATAATACTGCGCACTAAAGTTAATCAAGCGGATTAGCGATGCCGAGAGCAGCGGCTCATTATTAAACACCTCAAGTACTGGCTTGAGCTTTGCAATGTCATAGCTAGATTCAGCAGGTAATTGCATGACAATACCAATGCGTTGTTTACTGCCAAATGGGACTAACACGCGCTGCCCGATTGCAACAGCATGGCCATCACTAAGGTAGTCAAAAAACCGATTTAGCGGTACATCTAGTGCGACAGAGACAATAGTGTTACTCAAACTGATCTCATCGTGAAAAAATCAAACAACTATTGTAGTTTATTGTGTGTGACAAAGAAAAAAATCTTGCAGTAGGTTAGAATAACGGCTATTGAAAATGATGATAGTGTAGAAGTGATTTGAAAGCTGAACTGATTGAATTATTACTGGCTGCGACCAAGCCATTAGTACCCACACTAACAGAAATGCAAGTGATATTAGAGCGTCCAAAGTCTGCGGATCATGGGGATTTTGCTACCAACCTCGCGCTGACTCTAAGCAAAGTGCTAAAACAAAACCCGCGTGCGATCGCACAGCAAATCATCGATGCAATTCCTGAGAATGATTTAATTGAAAAAGTAGAGATAGCGGGCCCTGGTTTTATTAACTGCTTTATAAAGTCTGAGAGTCAACAAAACATTATTAAGGCTATTTATACCCAAGGTGATGCTTTTGGGCATAACACGTCAGGCCATGATCAGGATGGTCAGCCACAAAAACTACAAGTAGAATTTGTTTCCGCAAACCCTACAGGGCCCCTACATGTTGGTCATGGTCGTGGTGCTGCGGTGGGTGATAGCTTAAGTCGCATCATGCAGGCTAATGGCTGGGCAGTGACACGTGAGTTTTATTACAATGATGCAGGTGCGCAGATTGATAACCTTACGCGGTCAGTACTCGCTAGAGCCAATGGGATTGAACCAGCAGGCGAAACGTTTCCTACCGATGGTTATCGCGGTGATTATATTCTTGATATTGCCGAGGCCTATAAAGGAAAAGCGACGGTAAAAGCGGCAGACCAGCAAGTCACGGCGCAGGGTGATCTCAGTGATGAAGAAGTTGTTCGTGCTTTTTCGGTAGCGTACTTGCGTCATGAACAAGACTTAGATTTGAAAGCCTTTCAAATTAGCTTTGATGTGTTTACTTTAGAAAGTGCCTTGTATGCTGACGGTAAGGTAGAATCAGTGGTTCAGACCTTGATTGCTAATGGTAAAACCTATGAAAAAGATGATGCGCTGTGGTTAAAAACCACCGAGTACGGTGATGATAAAGACCGTGTGATGCGTAAATCAGAAGGCGGCTATACTTACTTTGTGCCTGATGTGGCTTATCATCTTGATAAGTGGACACGTGGCTTTGCCGCGGTGATTAATGAGCAAGGCGCAGATCATCATAGTACGATTACGCGTGTGCGTGCAGGTTTGCAGGGCTTGGATAAAGGCATTCCTCAAAGTTGGCCTAACTATGTATTACATCAAATGGTGCGTGTGATGCGTGGTGGTGAAGAAGTGAAAATATCCAAGCGTGCAGGTAGTTATGTGACTTTGCGCGATTTGATTGATGAAGTTGGTTGTGATGCGACGCGTTACTTTTTAGTTGCAAGAAGTGTTGATTCGCAACTTGTCTTTGATATTGACTTAGCCTTGTCGCAAAGCAATGAAAATCCTGTGTATTATATTCAGTATGCCCATGCAAGGATTTGCAGTGTCTTAAGACAGTGGGGCGGTGCGCTGAAAGACTTAGAAGCGGTGGACTTATCACCGCTCAAAGTCGAACATGAAGTGACTTTAATGCGTCAACTGGGCCAATACCCAGAAGTGGTGGCGAGTGCGGGACGAGAGCAAGCGCCACATATGATTGCAAACTATTTAAAAGATTTAGCGAGCGAGCTGCATAGCTACTACAATGAACATAAATTTATTATTGAAGATAAAGCCTGCATGTTGGCAAGGTTGAGTTTGATCGGCGCAACACAGCAGGTTTTACGTAATGGTTTAGACTTGCTTGGTGTCTCTGCACCCGAGACGATGTAAATCAACAGTGAGCACTCAAGTATAAGGATATAACAATGGCAAATGCAGCTAAACCAAAAAGTAATAACAGTTTTATGACTGGATTAATGGTGGGTTTTTTAATGGGTGTGATGGCTGCTTTGGCAGTAATTGTCTTCATAAAAAGTAACGATAGCCCATTTGCGGTGGAATCTATTGCGCCAGAAACTAAACTCGCCGATAAAATTGCAAAAGATACGCAAGAAGCGCGTGTGGTTGCCAACGAAAAAGCGCAGCAATACTCAGCGAAGCTAAAAGAAAAAACACATGTTGATCTGTACAAAGTACTCACTGGTAAAGAAAGTAAAGTTTCAACCATTGATCGAGATAATGTTGTTGTTTCACAAGATACTGTGCCGGAAGTCAAAGCGTATTATCTACAGGTCGGTGCTTACCAATCTGAAACGGAAGCTGATAAGTTAAAGGCTAAACTTGCATTGCAGGGGGTCGTGGCTAAGGTCCAACCAGCTAAAATCCCGCAAAAAGGTATTTGGTATCGTGTGCGTGTTGGGCCGATGAGCGATAATACGGATATTAACCGTATTAAGTCCAAGCTTAATCGTAATGGTTATCGTGCAGATTTAATCAAAGTGAAACGGTAATTGCTGAACTGTCTGTCAGCTAAGACGTCTATACATACGTTAGATAAATGACTAAAAAGTTAAAAGGAAAAATGATGAATCAAATGTTAAGCCTTCGTTGGTTGGTTTCTATGTTAGTGTTTTTGGGATTGGCTTTCACCTTCAACACAGCCAATGCCGAGCCAAGAATGGGAAAAGAATTTAATAAAACTGCCCAAGTGATGCAAGGTGCTGACCCTAGTAAAATCGAAGTGATTGAGGTTTTTTGGTATGGTTGCCCACATTGTTATGATATGGATCCTGTCCTAAATAAATGGGTTGAAAACCTGCCTCAAGATGTTACGTTTAAACGTATTCCAGGTCTACCACACCCGAAGTGGGAGCCTATGGCCAAAGCCTATTATGCGATGGAAGACCTTGGTCTGCTAGAAAAATATCATACGGCTTTGTTTGATGCGATTCATGGAAAAGGCGGCTTCACAGGTATTGTTGGCAGTGACAAGGCGGCTATTGCATGGATGAGTACCATTAGTGGACTTTCAGAAGAAAAAGTAAAAGCGGCCTTTTATTCTTTTTCAATGAAAAATCGCTTGACCCAAGCGCGCAATTTTTTCCGCGCTTCAGGTGCTACAGGTGTGCCGAGTTTGGTTGTTAATGGGGAATACATTACCTCTAGCACGATGGCACATGGTAACGAGGCTGCACTAGAGGTGGTTGATTATATTATTGAAAATGTACGCAAAAGCAAATAACAAAGCCTAGATGAAAGTCTTTATCACCGGTGCTTCAAGCGGCATCGGTAAAGCGCTCGCGCTTGCTTATGCTAAGGAGTACGCCAATGATGGTGAGCTGGTGATTGGGCTTTTAGCAAGGCGTGCATCTGCATTGACTGCCTTGCACCAGCAGTTGCAGTCATACCCTCATGTTACCAGTCATATCTATGCGGTAGATGTGCGAGATCAATCAGCGATGCACTCTGTAGCGAATGCATTTATTACAACACATGGCGCACCCAATATAGTGATCGCCAATGCTGGCGTTAGCACGGGCACATACTCAGATAGCGTCGCAGATAATGAAGCATTTCAGGCTGTGTTTGATATTAATGTGATTGGAATGCTGCATACTTTTCAACCATTTATTAAATCTATGGCAGAGGCGGCAAAGCAACTACATCACGCGCAGTTAGTGGGTGTGGCAAGTGTCGCAGGCATCAGAGGCTTACCAGGCGCAAGTGCCTATTCAGCAAGTAAATCTGCTGTCATCACGTATTTAGAGAGCTTGCGGGTGGAATTGCAGCAACATGATATTAAAGTGACTACCATCGCACCAGGCTATATTCGTACGCCAATGACCGATGTTAATGAGTACCCAATGCCATTTATTTTGCCCGCGGATAAAGCCGCGCAGAAATTTATCCGAGCAATTAAAAAACATAAGAAATATTGTGTGATTCCTTGGCAAATGCAGGGTGTGGCATGGTTAATGCAGGTGTTACCCCATAGTGTCTGGGATTACTTAATGCGAAAAGCCCCACATAAGGCCAGAGTCAATGTGGATTAGCATGTTGGTCTATACAATCAAACAGTAATTTACCAATGCATGAAACATCGTTATGATAAATTTAACCCCAGCTTAGTTTAAACACACCAATAATAATGAACAGGATAGCAGTCTTTAATCAAAAAGGAGGCGTTGGTAAAACAACCACTGTGCTAAACCTATCCGCAGCTTTGAATGCTATTCAAAAGCCGCACTGTCTGATCGATATGGATCCCCAGGCCCATCTGACCCATATATTGTGTAAAAAGGCGATCGCACCAGCAAAAAGCTTACAGGCTTTTTATACCAGTTCCACAAAACTGCAAGATTTAAAAATTTCTCAATTGAAAACAGCTAATATCATACCTGCGAGTAAGGCAATGATAAGGCTCGATGCTGAATACGGTAAAGGTATGGAGATATTGCTGAAGTTGCAAAAAGGCTTAGCCGAAGAATCTTCCCAGCTCGCACCACTCGTATTAATGGATTGCTGCCCCTATTTAGGTGTTTTATCACTAAATGCGATTTTTGCTTCTACTTTATTGGTGATTCCAATTTCATCTGACTACTTGTCTTATCAAGGTGCCGTTAATGTAGAAAAAACACTGTCGGCTCTAGAGCCTATCATCAAGCGTAAAATTCCGCGTCGTTACTTGCTTACAAGGTATGATAAAAGAAGAGGCATCACATTTGAGATCGAAAAAAAATCACGACAACTCTTTAACGAGGATATGTGTAAGACTGTCATTCGAGACAATGTATCTCTGATAGAAAGTCCGCAACATTTCAAAGATGTCTTTGCCTATGCAAAGAATAGTCATGGTGCCCAGGACTATAAAGCCTTATTGGAGGAGCTTATCGAAGATGGTTTGATCTAAATAAATTAATGGCGTGTAATTAGATTGAGGACTTCTTGATAATCAAGCCCAACTTGTTGATCAGCAACATCCGCATTAACATTGATGATCTTACAGCCATGATACATTTGAAAGAGTGTTTGCTCTGCAGATAGCTGACTGGCAGCAGAGATTTGAATGGGATTGATGGTGATCCCATTTTTTGTTTTGATATGAAACTGATATTTATTGAGTTTGTCCATCTTTGTTAATGTTCACTGACTAAACGTTGTTCTGCAAGAATTTTTGATAATCTAATCACATCGCTTAAGATATGACTCGCTTCTTTCAATAATAAGTCGTTATCCTCTTCATCTTCATCTGACTCTACATTTCTTTCGTTGGCTAACAAGCCATCATCGGGTAGCAGGCGCGGATTCTGTAAATGCTTATCTTTAGCCAGTGCTTCGCGTTTTTCCATTTTTACTTCTTGCATTTTTCGTTCGTTGCGTCGCACAGTTTCGTTTAAAGATACCGATTTTTTATTACGTTGTTGTGTAATTTCATCTATATCCTCTTGTAGCATTTTAAAGTCTTTGCTTTTAGCGACTCTAGCCGCATGCATTGATTTAAGCTTGGGTAGCAAGCTCGTATATTTGTTGTTGAGCCTATGAAAGCCAGCAGGTTTGATTTGTACCCAAGGCAGGGCATTGTCATAACTGGATTCGCCAAATACCTTAATATCGTTTAGCGATGGTAAATCAATATCAGGTGCAACACCGCGCAATTGTGTTGTGCCACCGTTGATACGGAAAAACTGTGCAACTGTCATTTTGACTTCACCATATTTAGGCGTTTTGTTTTTAGCTACTTGATCAAGATTGATGACTGTTTGTACCGTACCTTTACCATAACTTAATTCACCGATAATCAAGCCGCGACCATAGTCTTGGATCGCAGCGGCAAAGATTTCAGAAGCTGAGGCTGAAGCGCGGTTAATCAAGACCGCCATTGGGCCATTCCAAGCAACACCTAAATCGTTATCATGGTCTACTTTAATTTGACCTTGTACATCACGCTCTTGTAATACCGGGCCATGATCGATAAATAATCCAGTCAGTGCGATGGCTTCATCAAGAGAGCCACCACCATTATTACGTAAGTCAATCATTAAGCTGTTAACATTCTCTTGTTTGAGCTCATTGATCAACCTTCTTACATCTCTTGATGCAGATTTGTAATCACGTTCACCTTTTCTGCGAGCTAGAAAGTCTTGATAGAACACGGGTAAAGAAATCACACCGACTTTTTGTACTTGCGTACCTTCTTGCACTTCAATAATCGATTTTTGTGCCGCTTGTTGTTCAAGATTAATTTTTTGCCTGATTAAAGCAATGCGTTTTGCAATACCATTAACACCATTATCAGCAGGTAAGATTTCTAAAATAACAGTCGAGTTTTTTTCACCTCTGATGAGGTCGACGGTATCATCAAGTCGCCAGCCGATCACATCGACCATTGGTGCTGCATCACCTTGTGCAACACCAATAATACGATCGCCAACTTTGAGTAATCCTGATAGCGCAGCTGGCCCACCAGTGACCAGTTCTTTGATGACAGTGTAATCATCTTTGGATTGTAAGACTGCACCAATGCCCACTAAAGATAGGCGCATTGAAATATTAAAGTCTTCCGCGGCTCTCACGCCGAAGTAATTTGTATGCGGATCTATTGAAGTTGCGTAGGCATTCATAAAGCTCTGAAAGACATCATTGCTTTTAATTTTTTCGATACCAGATAATGAGTTGTTATAGCGCTTGCTGAGTGTTGTGACGATTTCGTCTTTTGGTTTTCCTGCAAGCTTTAGTCTCAGCCAATCATTCTTAACGCGCTTACGCCAAACTTCATTTAATGCTGATGCTGACTTTTCCCAAGTGACATCTTCGCGATCATATTGATATTCTTCATTAATCGTAAAGTCAAATGGTTGTGACAGTAGTGACTTAGCGTAGTTAACTCTTTGCGCCACGCGTTTTTTATAGAGGTTAAAAATATCAAAAGGAATCGTTAAGTTCTCTTCTAACAGCGCATCGTCTAATTTGGTGCGGGCAAAATTAAAAAAATCGATGTCGCTTTGTAGGAAAAATAGATGCTCACTATCGAGTGAACCTAGGTAGTTATCGAATATTTGGACTGAGCTTTTATCGTTAAGAGCAAGTGGTTTGTAATGGTATTGTGACAGCAATGCCGCTGTTAGCTTGGCAGCCTCACCTTGCTGAGCCTGTGGCTTGAGCTCTACAGGTTCAGTCAGTGCATTGGCCGCGCCAGTGAACCATAACAAGTGAATCAAAAATAGCAAAGACAAACACTTTTGCATAACAATCCTAATATTGAAAAATAAGTTTAGTAAAGCAATCAGTAGTTTGATTGCTTATAGCAGCATAGAGGCTAATCAGCTTTAAAAGCATGAATAACGCGCCATTACTTATTTTATTACAGTTTTGTCCGTTAACGGCAGAAGAAAGTGCAATCTATAGTGTAATTTGTACAAAAAGACGTCTATAGTCGATTATTGCTCGCTGGTAAACTCTTTACTCAACATATCTTGAACCAACTCTAGTCTTAATAATGGACTGTCCAGTTCAAGCATGCGCTGTTTTTGCATCAAAGGCATATTGAGAATTTCACACCAGCGATCTGCCACCCACCCACAATCTTGTAAGTTATAGGGCTTAGAGATGGGCAATTGGAGTTCAGAAAGCTCCTTTTCATTCAAAGAGTCGATAATATGTTGTAAATGCGAACGCGTTGCATCAAGGTCTTCAGGGATAGTCATCTCTGTGTCAGCTTTCAGGTCTTTGACCTGAGCATGCCATAGATCATTTCTATCTTGTCTAGCAGATTCGATTTTAAAGCGGTTAGTGCCTTTACATTCGATATTGATAATACCTAAGCAAGAAATATCAGCTTCTACAATTTTAAAGACTGTGCCTGTTTCAGCAAAAGGATAGCGCGCGTTAAAATCTTTATTTAGTTTGAGATTGACATATTGCTCAGGGTAGATGGCAACAACACCAAAAGGCGTTTGATTGTTTAAACAATCTTGTACCATCTCTAAATAGCGTGTTTCATAGACTTTAAGCGATAGTGAGCCTTGCGGAAAAATTACTGTGCTTAAAGGAAAAAGTGGTAATTCGTATGATTCCATTAGATCAACCTGTCAATTTCGTTTTTATTAAGATATGACTAGTATGATATGGATGAGGTTAACTACTGTAAATGGCCCGATCGGGTCTTTTGGGGTAGTTTTTTTAAAAAGGAGTGGGGTGGCTGATGGGGCTCGAACCCACGACAACCGGAATCACAATCCGGGGCTC
>CAZCBF010000004.1:0-28408 GCA_964496895.1 uncultured Methylophilaceae bacterium
GGCCCTTATCAAGCATTGATCTTTGATATTGAATTGCTTGATATCGTTGGCTAATCAATAGAATAAATTATGCTCTTGCGAATAATAATTAAGTTTTTGTGTGCTTACAATAATTAGTGAAGATTGATTAGGGTGAGCCATGATAAATTTTAGTTTTTAATAGCTCAGCATTCAAATAGAGCAGGGTAGTTCTATTTGAATGCTGAGCTAAAAGCATTGCTATACTTTCAGTAATGCTGTTGTATCCTTGATTCTTTTTAATATGGTTTGTGCCGATTGATTTTTTTCAAGGGCTATTTTCTTTGATTTAGTTATGTGTTGTTTGAGTTTTGTAGCAGTTTCTTCACTGATTTTATGCCCTTTGACTTTCTTTATAACTTCTTTTATTTGTTTATTTGATGTCTGCAATGTTCTGTCATAATGTTCAAACTTTTGGCTGATTGTCTTTTCAAGGGAAGTAATATTTTTATTGATAAAGTCAATTTTTTCCTCGTTAATGTTGACCACGCTGCGTTTTTTGTGTTTTGGTATTTCCGCTATGCTTGGGATGGTGATTAATGTTCCTTTTCGCATCTTGCTGATGGACTTTAAGCGTGTGTTGTTTTTTAGAATTGCCGTTTCGGCAATTTTTTGTTCGTCAGCGGATAGTCTTCCGTAGACTTTGTCGACAATATCGGCGATTGATTTTTCATCGCGGAGTAATAAATATTTCATTTTTTTCTCCAGTAGTGATTTTTCATTGAGTGATGTTTTTTAGTGCGGGTGATTTCTTAGAGATTTAAGAGGCTCACACGCATATTAATTAATGGCCTTAAAAGTAGATTAAATAATAATATTTAGCGCACTCCATGGATCAGGTAAAGAGGTTTTTATGCCGTCTTCTATAACGATAATTTTACCTGTGGTCATATTACCCATAACGACAAAGCGTCGTGCGTCAATCACCATAGTGTCAGTATTATCGTTAGTGGTAATACGGTTATTGTTAGCAGCTATATGATCACCTTCCAAGTTCACTATTTCAGTTTCTTTTTGATTCGATACGATAGTGTTATTGGTTAAACCGCAATGTCGCGGTAATCTGATAATGACTGCACGGGTAAAACTAAAGCGACCATCTAAATAATTGTTATTAATGATGGCACTATGTTGGTCGAGTTCATTTTTTCCTAAATAAACTAAACGGGTTGCTAATAGCGCATATGCACTATCGCCAAGTGTGAATGGTCTAGGTTGTGAATTAATATTGCTTACGGGTAATATTCCAGAGAAGAATCTAGTTTCTGATCTTGGTTCTTCTAGGAATGATTCCATTATTGCCAGTGGTAACCATTGAGCATTATCTAATGGCTCACTGTTGGTTTCTTGTTGTTGTGATAGGCGGGAAATTTTATTTTTCTCTACTGTGAAAATACCCACTGAATTTGCAACAAAGATACCTACAGCAGTACCGCCGTAATTTATTGCGGCGACACCGATAATTCTATTAGAGGCGATAGTAATATCGGCGCTATTAGCCACACTAATTCCTGCACGTAATGTTGAGGTTTGTGGGCTAAAGACAATATTGCTTAAAATGTTGTTGGTTATATCGCCTTGCTGTAAGGCGTGAATATATATACCAGCAAAGAAATCGTTATTATTTGGTAATACTCCGACAATATTACTCAGTTGATTATTTTCAAAACTTAAATAATCAATGGAGCCTTCCGCCTCGATAATAAAACCACTACCACTAATAGTATCAATTTGATTTTGTTTCACCATTATACGACCTATGGCTGACTGAATACTGATGGCGTGTCCGCTGTAATTGCGGATGCGATTGCCAATCATTTGTAAGTGATCTTCAGTTTCGGGGAAGAAGCCATTGACACATTCAATGGCATTACCATCCGAGCGACCTTCGCCGTTAAAATCATTGGTTAGAATGCGTGTGTTGGAAATGCCGGTGCGTAATCCAGTATGGCAGTCGACTAGTAAGTTATTGCAAATAGCAATCGCACTTTCCTCATTACTACCACCTGTTAGTTCGATTCCAGCATCTTGTGTATTGGCAATATGATTATCGATAATATTAAGTTTATTACTGTGAAAACTAAAACCTGAAAAGTTGATGCCCCGCTGGGAGCTGCTAATCAAACATTGCTGAATCGTGAGGTTAAAAGTTGCTAAGTATTGGTCTTTTAATCGTGGACCAGTAATACCTTCTTCGGCTAATATTTTACAGTCCTCAATGCTGGCTGCTGCAATTATCCCCGTTAGCTGGATTCCTTGACTTGTGCCATTGCCACTGGCCAAATTTATCAGTAGGCAGTCGTTGAGTGTAAAACCAAATAGGTTTTGTGCATGGATAAGTTGGTTGAAACCGGTGCCGGTGCCAGTTGTGGCCGATAGGTTTTCAATTGTTATATCTGATGAGAAAGCGTCTCCACCAACTTCAATAATTGTGACGGGTTGCTGAGCAATCAGTTGGGTTTTAAAACCTTGTCCGCGTAAAGTAATTGAATTACCGATGATACGAAGACTTTCTGTTATCTGATATTCACCGATGCTTAAACAAACGGTACCACCACCTGCAGCAATCACTTGTTCGATGGCTTGTTGAATGGTGGCACTACCGTTATTGTGAGTTTCAGGCTCAACGCAGACTGTACATTCGCAGCCTTCGCCATTAGCTTCGGGCGGCCATAACGTACGACAATCGCTTATCGTAGAATCATTGACAATGGCCAGTTTTGTATAGTGGTGGTGAATACCTTTGGGAGGTGCCCGGTCAAGTTTCTCGATGTCGGCGCTGTTAACACGGGCGGCAATAACCCAGTAGTCACCCACCTTAAATTCTGGCTCAAAGGTAGCTTCATCGACAACATTTTCCAAGTCAAAATCGACTAGAATACCCTTCTCTAAAAATAGCTTTGTACCAGTGGGTGGAATTTCTATTGCCCCTGTACTTCCTCCCCCATTTAGGTCGGTATATAACAGGCTTTCTCCTTCTGGTTGTTCCTGAAAAATAATTCCTGCCTGGTCCCACCGAATTAGTCGGGTATTACGTTCCTTATGGGTTTCGTTGCTGCCAGTAACAGCAAATTGCGTATCTCCTGAACCAATGGGCAATGGGTCACCATCGAGAGTAATGGTACGGTTGCTTCGATCAATACCTCCCGCTGAAATTCTTCTTAATTCACCTGGCAGGCTCATTAGTTCTCGATGGTCATCGATCACTTCCACCCAGTCGCCTTCATTAAAACTTAAAATATCATCACGCCCAAGAGAGTCGACAACGATTTGGTTGCCACTGGGTAAGAGACTATTAATACGCGAAGACACAACGGCGTTGTCACGCGACCACTTAAATGTGGCTGTGCCCAATGGGCCACCATCATGTACCTGGACACGATAGAGTTGATTTTCCAAACCTTTATAACCCGTTTGTGGGGGCAGTAAGCAAGGGTTGTCATCTTCTTGTAAATCACCGGTCGAGGTTGAAAGTCGAGCTGATGATGGGTGGATAGTTTCCACCCAACCTGGAATATCAGTATCACTAGTGCTAGGGCCAATATTGCCTACATCGGCTAAATATTTTACTTGCCATACTGTTTGTTGCCGTGTTGTAGTATCTACTCCCACAGCAATATCGACAAGGTTTTGATCCTGTAAAGCATTGATATCTCGTTGCCACACGTCTACATAAACTAGATAGTTTTCTCCAGCATCTTCTAGGTTAGGCGGTACCGGGTAGTATGGCTGTGCGCTATAAGAGGTGGTGCCACTAAAGCCGCTTGGAGCGGCGTCAATATTGGCACCTGATAGGCGTGCAGCCCCAGAAACTTCTCCTAGTCTCTGGTCCCACTTTAATGAACTGGTATGATTCTCTGCTAAGATACCGTCAACATAAATTCGACCTGGGCCGATAGTAATATCTGCTGGCGCACCATCAATTAAAAATCCATCAGGTGTGACCCTTGGCACAATACTCCTGCTAAAAGTATCTAGAGAGCCTGCTTGAATACGGCGTTTAAATTGGTCCACCATGGTGTTCCAATCAGCATCCAGTTGCACTCGCCCTTGTTGCATAACGACTCCAAAGTAATCGTCAAGGGGATTGAATGTGGTTCGACTTAGATCATTGCTCATAGTGCGGTCCTGTCAGTCGTTATTTGTTGATGTCAATAGTTGATGCGCAGTGCGCTTATAGTGTGTGCTCGATGAGATTGCCTTACAGCGCTCGCAACGACGACTAAAGTCTTTAGATTTCAATAATGGAGAATTAACTTTCATAAAATAACCCCGCTTCTAATCCCACGCGTAAATATTCACGTAGGCGAATCCTTAAATTACTTTCTCGTTGGGGCGCATACAAATGATGAAAGGCTCCCATTTCACTTTCGTCATCAGATCCACGAAATATTTCATTAGGTGTGGTGCTAGCGAGTTGACCATAGGCTGCTTCGCCAAATCTTAATGAGGTGAATTTGGGAGACACACTTAGGGCGTTTTCGGCTGATTCTGGGTGGCATTGAAAGCGGCGAGGCACGATAGATTCGAAGGGCAAAAAGCTAAAGCGAATACAACCGGTTTGTTTGCGCTCAACCCATACAGGAGCATTCCAAGTGTCGCCGTTTTCAAGGCGGGAAAATAAAATACAATTACTGACGGTATCAAATGCTCTTACGTGCACTTTGCCTACAATGGTGGAGGCAGTGGCTTTAAGAGTGGCGCCGGGGCCCACATTGTCGATATCAGCTAGGGCGATTGCGTCATTAGCGGTGGCATCTACAATACTCTCTGTTAAGATGAGCTGGCTACTGGGAGTCGCTCGCAATGGCCCAGTAATTGAGCGTTCAACCGTTATTTTGGTATCAGGTATTGTCGCTTGAATGCTAATGCTTGCAGGGTTAACGGCATCGCCTTGTTCATCAAGGCTACTGCCAGGCACCAAACTACAATGGGTGATATTCATTTGACCGAGTACGTTTGATCCTGTTTCAGGTATTTCAATACCATCACCGCTGATGAGACATCCATTCAGGCTAAATCGACTTCCTTCTTCTCCACTTACAGATAGAGGACCCGTTAGAGCAATATGGGGGTAGCGTCCATTGGTTGCCCTTATTTCAATGGTGCTATTGACAGCTATAGATATGTTAAGGTTTTCTTCTTCATAACGACCATTATCTGTAATCTCCACTACACCGGCTCCTCCAAGGGCACTTATAGCAATTTCTATAGAGGGGTGATCATTGGGGACTCGTAGCGTAGTGGATTGTGGTGTAAAGCTGTTTACTCTTTCGTATTCTCCACCACCCATATCTGCACTAAAACCACGATGATAAGTGATAAGAACTTTATCTGAATCGGCAGCCTCAGGTGGAAGGGCTAGGCGTCCAAGTTCTGGGTCGATACCATAAATACCCGGCTCCATAGAGTGAGCCCAGTCAGAACCATCGTCACTTAAATTACAGATGCGTATTTGGTCTCGAGCTATTTCTATTTGATCTAGAGGAAGGTCGCTAGCACCTACATATAAAACGATACTGGGATCTGTGTTGTCCGCTGCTTCGCCTATGCTTTCACGAAAACCGTAATAGCTGTCCAAGTCGTTGTGTAGCTGTCGGCGGGAAAGTGGTTCGGGGATGTTATTAGGGGTTGATAATTGTGAAATGAAGCCCTCGTTGCTTTTTGTGGGACTAGAAAATAAAGGCAGTGGATGCGCTAATGGGCTGATAAAATAACGTCTGTTATCTAGTCTTACAGCTGTGTTTAAGGTGTGAGAATAATCTTGAATACGCCACAAAAATAGACCTATGTTGGGTATGTTAAAGCGGCCTTTGTTCGACGAAACTCTGCGAACATCAATCGTATGTTGAGCGGTATTAAAAGCGGAGCCTATTCGGTCTAAGTTCTGTTGATTGCGAAAGTCGGGGCTATATAAGACTGAAACGCGCGGATGGTTAATGTATTGACTACAACTTAAATGCTGAAAAAATTCGACTGCCCTTGCAGGCCAACCGGTGACATCACGGGCAAGTTGTTCCAGCATCACAACAGTTCCTTTGCGTCGCCGCAAAGCAATGGTATGGGCTACTTCTTCTCTAGGGCTGGCGATCTCCGGCACAACTCCGTGGAGGCTTTGATAGCCAACTAAATCTCCAATGTAAGGCGTTAGCTCTTCAGCGCAGGTTTCGATAAACAAATCGTCATAGCTTTGCTCTACATTCTCTTCTAGTAGCGCAAACTGTTCAGCAATTATTGACAATAAATCCTCTAGAGGCCCGTGCGGGTCATTATTTTTTGCGGCTATTTCTGCATCACGAATACGATGTATGGCAGGCAGTAATTCAAGGAGTTGTTGAGTGTTAATGTTCATAAAAATGTCTCCACAATCAAAGGAGCACTGGATAGTGTCAACAACTCAGCTGGCTTCGGTGAGGCGGTCACTGAGGCGATAGGAGTATATGCTGCGATAATGGATTCAATTTTGACTGCTGTGCCAGGTTCTTCTTTATAAAACTCTGTAATACGAACAGCGTCCACATATTCCACGCTATGGGCCACTGCTAGTATTTCATCCTGACTAACATGCTGCCCAAACTCGCGCTGTTTAAAGGAAAAATAATCACGCAAGGTTTTTTCTAATATTTTAATAACTGCCTCTTCAGAGGCATCACTATTGATTTTGACTGATAACTTTAGAGAAAACGTGGCAGGGGTATAATTCACCATGGTCAATGGCAACATGGCATCGCCATTGCGGCGAAGCGAATCGGTTAAATTTTTATAAGTTTTACTGGTGCTGGGAATACTGGCTCCATCAATACCCGCCAGAGTGATATATATACCCATCGCTGAGCCAGAATGAATCCATAGTGCATGTGCTTTCGCAATACCTGCAAAGGCTTGTGCATAATCTTGATAGTCGGCAATTGAGACTGCACGCTCTAATGTAAGAACTGTCAACGGGGCATTCTGTTTAGCGTCATCAATCAACTCTGGATCGGCACCACCTGTTGCCGCCTCGGGATTATTAACTTCTTGAACTCCTAAGGGCTTTTGTAAGAGTGTTGAGAGTTTATTTGCGTGAACATTGGCAGCACTGCCAACATATTTTCTATAGATGGCGCGGACATTGGTTTGTCCGCTTGGCAATCTAGCCCCTTCGATACCATCGCCAAAGTTAATTGCAACAGTCCCATCATCGCGATTGTTTATACTATATTGACGTGCATCACCGTCAGCTTGATAGAGGCTTGATTTGGACTCCCAGCGCAAGTTGTTAACACGTACTTCCATAGCTGCTTGAACACCGCTTGGGGTGTCAGCGCTGGTATATGTTAGCGGAGATTGTTTGAGTTCGAAGGTTTGGTCGGTTTTACTAGCATCGCCGTCCCCAAGAATTTCGATTATTGTTTCACCATTATTGGCGGGAGCTACATTAAAGTTAATGGCGACGGTGTCTCTCTGGTAAATATACTTTAAAGCTGTGGCTAAAGAGATAATTGTACGCTCCCGAATATTCTCTATCGCTTTTTCACCGCTATTAAGCTGGACGATCTCTGTGACTGGTTCATCATCTTTACGGCTATCCCACCGCCAGTCTTTTCCTTTACATTTAACCGTGCCTTCACTGCCATCTTTATCTCTCATTCGGAGTTGCAATAAATGATTGTTAGCCTCATTAATTTTATTGCCGAAGACATCTGGTTCCAGTTGGGTTAGTGTATTGCCGGTTAATTTTTCGGGTGGGGAGATAAGTTGTAAACTATCTCCTTCTTCTAGAACACGGTTACCGTTGCTCATGTTAAGCACAAGCGAATTGACTCCGGGCGCAACCTTTAAGCGTTGCAGTACTCCACTAACAGCACAATATTGCTCGGGGATCAAACCATCGACCCGTTGATGTAACTTTAAGGTGTCGCCAAATACTGGGTCATAAACTGGGCGAGGGCGAATGGTTAACGCTTCACTGTTAGCCAGCACTAGCGTTTCTCGTAAATCAAACCGATCAAGGTTTTCCTCAGTATCAGGTTCAATACGAGTAGTTCTGCCGCTGATGGCGAAGTCATTTCGTGATAGAGCTTGTACTGATTTCACACGATAGAGTTCGACATAACCGGGTAAATCAGGAGAACCTATACCGGCTTCATTAGAGACCAACGCAATCCAACTATTTGCCACGATGCTATCTTCTGGATTGGCTAAATCGATTTGTCCGTTTTGAATGCTAAACGATTCACCCCAGTTTTCGCTTAAATTAAGTTCGGGGTTCAGTAGCATGGTGTCAACAGCATTATGGCCAAATAAGCTCGCGCGCTTTCGAAATACAAATATTTGTACATCCGTTTCTGATGGTGACATAGCAGGGCTTTTGCTGCCCAAAGGGTCAGCCCAGATCAATTGCGTGCAGTTGTTATCATTATCAAGAACAACTTCTTTAATGATACGAACATCCCAGCGTTCGCTTCCATTATTTTGCATGCGGTGTTGGCCGACAATTAAAATAGCATCGCCGATGTCTAATGCATTGTTGGTTCCTTCAATAAAAATATCCACATCCTTATCTGTTGGTTTGTAGGGAGTGGTGGTTTGTAAGGGAACTTGATTCCATTCAGCGCGGGCTTCTATAGAAGTGGTAGTTTCAAAAACTTGAGGTGATTCATCTTGTCCGGGCACACTTTGTACACGTGTACCTGCTTGGATAGTCACAGGGTCTAAACGTTTAGTCGGTACTCCTGGTGTCGTTTGAATGGTAAAGGCTAAATGCGTTGCTGCGGCGACACCAGGTGCCAATTGGTAACCTATTAGTTGCGCCATTTCTAAGACAGAACGGCGCTCGCTAGCAGTCCTTAAAAAATTTTCATTGATATATCGTTCCTGGTAGAAGCTTAATACATCCAATACAGTGGCAACTCCGTCTAGGTAAGCAATAGTAAAATCATCGTCTTCACGGGTGCCAAGGAGAGAAAGGGCAGGGTATTCTGCTTTTGCTAAGGCAGCCAACATAGACTCCTTAAATTGGCCGTGGCGACCTATTCGATAGGAAAGTGTGTTCTGTCCCGGTAGGTTACTGTAGTTAACAGGTGTTTCTGAATCGATACCTGAACAGCAACCACAGTCATCTAGAGAATTAGAATAAACCATCTTATTTACCTCCAAGTAAAGTTAACTTGAGGACGCCATGTTCGGGAAAATTAAGGTTGTTATCTAGTCGAGGAATTTCGAGTTTTCCCAATGTCATATAACCATTTAATAGTGATTTAGTATCAGTATCATTTTGCCGAGAAAAACGGGTGATTTGCACAGAGGACACTCCGGGTACTTGGCGTGCAGCAGCATAGAAAGGGCTGAGATAAAGTGTTTCGCCAAAACTAAAGTTATCAGGGTGAAATAGTCCTAGAGTACCGTCGTTACGGGAGCCGCTATTAAAAATTTCTAGTAATGCTTGTTCTACATGACTACGAAAGAAATCTCGTGAGACGCAGATTTGCATGTCCAATTGCAGTGAAACAAACACTGGGCTACTAATTTTAATATCATGCCCTGCCATGCGGTATTGTTCGATGGTCCTTGAGAGATCTGTTGTAAACGCTGCGTCTATCGGTAAGGCATTATCTCTATCCACAGTAATATCTTGGGTATACCAACTGCCTGTCCAGCGCGGGTTTGCTGCAGCCTGTTGTACGCCGGCTTGAGCAGCTGTGAAGTAGGCATAGTCTTCTGGAGTGACGGCTCGTAATTGAGTGCGGAACGCTTGAGGTGCGCGACGACGAATTTGGGCCATAGTTTCTGGTTCTTTTCCTCCTTGAGCGGGAAGTGGATTTCGAACAAAGACTATTCGATCATCGTTACTAACAATATGCGTTATTGATTCAGCACCGACATTGCCAGCGATTCCATTGCCCATGCGATATGTCACAGTGAATTCAGTGCCTGCCTTAGGACGACTACCATTAATATTGTCACCAAATCGCAAATTGGCAATTCCTTTGTTATCGATTTCAGCGACTATGTGAGTGTCTTTTTCCTTGCTGTTTAGCAAATCCGCTTGCACCTCCCACGTTTGTTCTATGAAGCCGTCGTTACTTTCTATATCTGTAATCAGTGGCTTAATCGTATTGTGTGCGGGGACTAAGGTTGTTGATGCGGGGGAATTGTTAGTAGGCGCTGGGGCACCGTGGCTTAATGGGCTTTGAGTTAACCGAGGGCGAAATCTAGGCGGAATAGACTGACGCTTTTTAGTATTGCAGCGAGCAGTGTCTTTATCTTCAGGATAGTAAAGCCACGGTTTGGGAACGATACCAATATTTTCGGTGACGGTTTTACCATGGTCTACTACTGCAATATTACCACGGGCAATGCTAACGTTGGTAATGGATGCCATAGTTTCGGTATCGTCATTAAACACTGATGAAATACACAGAGGAAATGTTAAGGCATCATCTTCCGCCCAGTAAATTTCCGTAATATCGGTATTGCTTAAAGGGTCAGTTGTTAGCACTACTTGGGTTAAGCGCACAACTTGTCGGTGGGCGGGGTTGGCATCTTCGATAATACCGGAATTGGGGCCTATGACTTCTTCAAAGAGTAAGTATTGAGCTCCACCGTTATCATCAATTTTGAGTTGCAAATCAGGGTAGTGGGATAATAAAGTCGCATGGGTTGCTCCTTTAGGGAGACAGCACTGCTCATCATGCCACGTATAAAACGCCATAACATTATGGTCTTCGTGTAACCAAGTTCCCTTTAATAATTCAAATGCCAATGCACCTGCTTGTTGAGCTTGAATGTGTTCTTTAGAGTCGGGTGCAATGCGGTTATCGTCCGGTTGTTTAAGGCCCTCAACGTGGGTTAGAAATTCCAAATCGGTAGTCGATAAAGTAAATGGGCCTCCAGTAACATTTAGGTGTATCCAACTACGAGAATTGCAGCCTTCACTGATAGGGTAGTCTACTAAAAGCGAATGACGGCGAAGTGAGATACGATTGCGAGCGGTGTGTAAATAGGCTTCTGTCGCGACAGCATCCTGCCAATAGCTTAGCTGATCACCAAGGTAAGCTACTAACTCAGCGAGGGTGATGCCAAGATCAGCGGGGTTACGTTTGCCCCAATTGGGCAATAGATAATTCATGCGATCTAATATTAATTGGCGAAAACTGGCGTAATCTTTAGCTAGATAATTAATATCAGGATCTTTTAATATAGCTTCTTTACAGGGTGATTTATTATCACAATCGAAATCGCTATGGCACTCAACTTTAAACGAAAAAGTGAGTTCGACCAAACGTGGATCAAAGTCGGTGGGCGGCAGTGGTGGTGAAGTTGTATTGGCTTGTAGCTGCAAACAATAATCAGAGTAATCGCCAGCACTATCGGTGCGTATAACAAGAATATTTTCTGAATTACTAAGGTTGGAAAAATAATTTACTTCAGTGGCAGTTACCGATACAGCGGTAAGATCGTTTGCGGGAGCAACCCATTCTACGATGGGATTCCGTATGCGTTCACCACCGATAATATTCACATTGTCAGGGGACCAATCTGCAGGAACTGGCTTTAATAAATACAGTAATAATGTACGCTGACTTGGACTATCGAAAGGTGCATCACGATCCAACACTTCTAAATAGTCAATACCGTTTAATGTTGGATGTAGCGATACTTGGGTGCGGCGTTTTTCTTGACAACAGTGATAAATCATCCTTGCACCTCCCTTTTAAAATGAGCTTCGGCTATTTGTTGGCTCTGGCGGACGGTATATTGAATATCGATTGTTAATGTGGAATCCATGGTTTCAATTGCAACACTATTGACGATGATTAAATTTCCAAGCCATTGTTGCAAAACGCCCTGTATTAACATTTGTGTTGTGGCTGCTAATTCAGGACTATTACTCGCAAATAATAATTCGTTAATACCACTGCCAAAATCTGGACGCATCAAACGCTCGCCTGGCGCAGTGAATAACAGGTGCTCGATTAACTCTTTAATGTATTCATCTCGAAACTCGTCACGTTCTGCTTCACGAGTTCGACCGCGTCCATCGATTTGGTAGGGAAATGATAAATTCATTGTTAAACCCATTCCTTAATTTTTTCTTTATGAAATATATTTTTACTTTGTATTTATTTACATCCCAATGACTCTTACTTGAGCTACTATTGGTAACAGTGGAGTACCATTGGGTACGCACACCGATTGACTATCCATTAGTACAAGAGGCTGCCCGTTAGATAAAATACGAGTGGCTGCCACTGTCCACTGACCAGTAATACAAGGCAATGGTGATGCCGCTGGTGTTACAAAAGGACAGCCTGCAATCACATAGGGTGCAGTGATTGCAACGGTAGGTTGGCCACTGACTAACACACGCGGATTAGGCACAGTTGGTTGAGCTTGTCCACCATGTGCGCACAAGACTGTGGCACCAAGGTGTAATAAAGGGCCTGGCATTTATCTATTCCTTTTACTATTTTTTACATTTTAAAATTAACTTTTAAATAACCGTTAGCGCACCACTATTAATATCTACACTTGGACCGACCATATTAATCATGGCGCCTCTACCATTTTGTATATAAATACCAGTGTCATTAATAATTAATGAAGCACCAGTGGCTGTCTTAATTACGATACCGCCAGTTGGCCCCGGCATATCTGAAATGGTGATTCCATTTTGCAATGGCGTTTGCATAGTTATAGCTGGTGTGGTCGGTGGTGTTAGCAGTGCTAGTGCAGGCACTTCGGCTGCACTGCCCCAAAAGCAACCCACCCAAATCGGAAATTCAGGATCACCTTGTTCAAATTCCACCCAAACGCCAGAGCCAATAATAGGCAGAGCAAACAGCCCATTTTGTATCCCTGCAACGGGTGAGCATGGCATTGCCCAAGTTGTAGGAATGAGCCCAGCGACGTCAGGGACTTGCACTTGCAAGCGACCTTGCTGCATAGGGTCAATATTGTTAACCACCATTCCGCGGTACTTGCCGTAGTACTTTGTTGTTGCCGATGTCGTCATGCGGGGACCCTAGGAGTAATAGACACTAAGCCATTTCGGGTTAATTTGAAATTCTGGATAAACTCACCCATCTTTAAAGTGTTGGTGACGCTTTTAACAAAATATAAGCCGTCATAGGCAATTCCGGCACCACGAACTCCAACAAGTTGGCGAGCTTTTAATACGCGGCCATAACGCAAAACATTTAAACTGCCTGATGCAGTGACAGAGTCTTGGGATTTTGCGGCTTCTGCTAACCCTTTAGATAAGGCTTTGCCTGGGCTCATTTTTGCAGTGTCTTTTAAAATATTAATGTTACTAATACTGGTTGAGATCGCCCCCAACTGAGGTTGTAATGGATTAATGTTGGGAATTGGTAAGGGGATTGGGGTGCGGGTTAATTGGTTTTGTATTAATACAGTTGGTAACGATCCCTTGGTAGGATCAAAAGAAAAATTGATAGACTCCACATTAGTATGTGGACCCATGTCTATATTTAATGCTGGTTGCGGTACACCCACTTTTATTTCTGGCCCAAAGTAGGCGACATTCGTTCCTGGTATGGGGCCGGGCTCGATATAGAAGACATGCCCGACATCATTTGCTAGTTTATTAATGTACTGTAGATCTGTGCCTTTTTGCGATGGAATTTTATCAACAGGTATTGGGACATCAAGAAAAATTTCTGGGATTGGTAAAGGTACAATCCCATATGCAGCATACTTTGCACAAATTAAAGCAACTCTTGCTGCTATGGGCATGGCAGGAAAAGGTAAACCATCAAATTCTAATGTGTCCATTACTTGAGTTAAGTCATCACCAGTCACATTAATGGTACCGGGTGTATCATCGCTTCCTGGTTGTACTTGAACATTACTCATTACGCCATCGAACAATGGGGTTGGAATTCCATTGAGAGTGACCACCATCATTACACGTAATGCTGGTGTAGTCTGTGTTTTACTAAGCGCAGGGGCCAACAAAAAAATAGTATTCAATTCAGATGAACTGTTAAAACTAAATTGCAGTTGAAACCCACTGGGCGATCCGGCAGCAGTTGTTACCTCAACGCTTTGCAGCGCATCCATTATCAAGCGTGGAGCGGGTACGGGAATTACCGCCCCCATTAGTAATGTGAAATTAATGCTACCATTAATCATGAGATATCGTCCGTAGGTTGCGGAATACCTTCTGGCAAAGTGATGCGCAAGCGAGTTCCTACTATTGCGGTTAATTCTTTTGGGTTCATGGCGCCGTTGGCATCACATAGGCGCCAATAGAGTTGGGGGTCTGAAAAATATTTGGCAGCGATATTATCAAGCCGATCATTTTCTTCTACACGATGTTCTTGTAATGTAGAAAAGTTTTCTGCCTTGGAAATAAAACGTCGTTTTACATACATGACTTCTTGCCCATTAACTTTTTCCCAGCTGGCTGTAGCTTGACCCACATAGCGGCTGTTAGCTGCAAATAACGGTTGTTCTAAACCGTTACTTTGTAAAAAGGCTTTAATGGTATCGTTCATAAAAAATTTCTCTTACTCGATTAGTGACAATATATTTTTCATTAAGAATAAATTTACTGTTTTAATAATTTCTGAATGGCTAAATTTCTCTGTCTTCTGTAATCGCGATGTTCTTTAAGGTAGAGAATTAATGCCAAATTCGTTCAGAGATAAACCGCTCACTTTACTTGCAAGTTGTTCTTTGTTTTGTAAGTAACTCATAAATAAACTACCGCCTTTATGTTTAAAGCCGAGGTGATTAATGTTTAATACTTTCATGGTTAAATTTATTTTGGCTCGAATAGGATTTAGTTGGGTATCAAAAGCTTCTTCTGTAATAGTAAAGGCTGAAATTGATACTGGAACAATACGATTTTTACTCCAAACAAATAACGCCATTGGCATTTCCATAGGCACTATTTCTAAGGTGCCAGCATTTGCTAAAATATTATTTTTATTGAGTTGTTCGCTTGTTGGGTTGATTAAGGATTCTAGTGTTGCTAGTTGAGGCTGCACCCCATGTTCGACAATATCGGCATATTGATCTGGAAATTCCAATTGATCCGCTGCATCAATTTCGGCTTCAATGGTTAACGTTTCTTCAGCGGGACCCTTTAATCGCATTACTTCACCCTGATTATCTCCAAAACCTTGCGGCGAATAGCTTCGGTTTAGTGATTCTGGGTTGTATTGCAAGGTAATCATATTAATCGTTTTACCACTTTTGGTATCAACCAATACGATGCCGCCTTTGACAACTTTAGGTGAATTGGGGAATGTGGTCATATTTTTATTCCGTAAAGTGGTTATAGCGCTGGCGTTAATGTCAATGACCAGTAATTAAGTTTCCCCTGATCCAAGTTTGCTTGATCAGATACTCGTAATCGCCAATCACCCGCAATTGAATCGCCGCGTAAATTTTCTAACAGATGGGTGTTGATTGGTGTATAAGTTTTAATAATATTATTGGTTGAGCCGCCCGAACGGTTGTGAAGCAACACGGAATTATTGTCTGGGGAAATAAGCTCGACTACCAAATCACCGCTATAGGTATGAGTGATATCGAGGTCAAGTTGAATGCGATCGACTTGCCCTGTCTCATCAACAGTTAACACTCTCTCAATGCCACCTTGCTTATTGTCAGGAATGATAACGCCTGGGCTTTCGTCAATAACAATTGACCTGTCTGCTTGCCCATTAACTGTTATTGACCAGTGGCTTAAGCGGCCACGATCTGCTGCCGCCAAATCCTGAACATGAAGTATCCATTTGCCATTAACGGATTCACCTGACAAAACGTTTAACCCAGGTGTATTTCGAATATCAAACTCGGTATGGAGATCGTTTGCACTGCCGCCGCGTCGTTGCTGCAATGGCACCAGTGTACCCGTCGGAGAAATTAAGGTGATCGTTAAGTCACCTATAAAGCTGTGAGTAATATCAATATTCACTGCGATAGAAGCAATAGAGAAATTATCATTACAGATAATAGTATCTTTGATTCCTCTTCTACTATTATCGGGAATACTTTTATCTGGTGAAGAATTATCTTGGAAAATTTGGTTGCTTGTTGTCTGAATACGGCTTAAGGCTTCTGATACTGCTGCGACAGCATCCACTCGGCCATGACCAAACCACGGACTCCAAGTACCTTCCATATCCCCTTTATCGATAAAATCACCATTGGCAAATGGCGCAACAGGTGAAACATCCCATCGGGTATCCATATCGAAATTTGCCGGTGGTGTTTTGGGGTAGCCGGTAAAGTCTAAATCTTTAGCGGCAGTTTGCTTAAGTATGGAAATTACTTCTAAAGCGCTTAAAGTAGGGTTCGCAGAGAGTGTTAACGCAGTAATACCCGCAACAAGAGGTGTTGCACTTGAAGTCCCTCCAAAGCTGCTGGTGATACCGCTAGAATCGCCAGTTGCTGTAGTTACGCCTAATCCCCTGACGGTCATCCGATGATAGGCATGGCTATTACTGCTTGGGGCACACAAGCCGATCCCCGGTCCATAATTGGAATAGTGGCTGCGTTTAGCGGTACTTGCTAAAGCTGCAATGTGCATAACACCAGGGATGCCTACCAAATTATTACGGAAGACCCGAGTTGTGCTAACTCCCACCCATACAAGAGAACCGCCTTGTAACTCTACTCCGTGGTCGTAGGGAACTTCTTGGTCAGCGTTGTGGCTAATTAAACAGTTTTCATTTCCTGCCGCCCATAAAAAGGCAATCCCTTTACCTCGTGGTCCACCGGTTAGCGCCAATGTTTTAATCCGATTGATCACTGGTAATGCCCATAGCGTTGTCGGTGTGCTGCCCCATGAGTTGGACATAATGTCAGCTTTGTCTGCGATATAGTTTAGTGCGGTTAGCAATTTTGAATCGCTGATAAAAAGTGAGGGTCCTGAGGATTCCCATTGAATAGGTAAAAGTTGACTATCAGCAGCGGCACCCACGGTGAGTGCTGCATCAATTTCACCACCAATTACACCGCAGCAAGAAGTGCCGTGATTAGAGCCTGGGATATACATTTCATTGGGATTGGCATCAATGTCGGTAGCAGTGACTAGACGCTCGCCGCGAAAGTATCCCCAACCAGAAAATTTTTCAGGGGAGTTGAAATCCTGGTGATCTAGTTTGCAGCCATCGTCAGAGACAGCAACAACAATATTTTCATTCCCAAAACCATCGAGTAAATTCCAGGACTCTTCACAGAGAGAGCAGGCGCGGACATCATAATCAGGGTGATTAAAATCGGTATGTAGATGCCATTGCTGTACATAGTCTGGGTCTTGAGGAATGGAAAATTGGTATCGGCTTATACGTTGGTTTAAATCGTGTTCTGCCATATGAACTCGTGATTCGTTTTCCATCAATTTAACAATAAGTTTAACGGGGTTCATTCCAGTGTGGTTTGTCAATTGGAATAGAAAATCACGATCACTGTAGGCTGCTTTGTTTAATAAACCATAATGGTTGGCAAATTCATCCACTTGCTCATCAGTCAATGTTTCTTTAAAGGTGACAAAAATACGATCAGTAATTAGAAATTCGGAGCCACTTTGGCTGTCATTGTATGCGTGATGTGTTGGCGCTATCTCTCGACTTCGTTCCATTAATGTGTCCAGCTCAGAGGTGCTGGTTTTAATTCGGGTTGAAGCGGAAGAGACTTGTTTTGCATCAGCAATAGCCGCGTCGTTTAGTTGCTCAGGTAATGCTCGAACAATCATTTGGTCTGGGCTTTTTTCAAGTTCAAATTTTTGGCCGCAGCGATAAGTGTAGGTTTTATTAGATTGACTCATTCTCTTCTCAATATTAATTCTTGGTTAATTTCTATTCTGCTTTTTTATTAGCAACAGTTTGATTGCTTCAAGCATATTGATATTGCAATATTTTCTGATCGCGTTGATCAGTATTGGTGGTATTTATTCGAGCTATCATCGATTTAGTCATGACCTATTTGTCCATATAATGATTGTGCGACTTGTTGGCCGATATGTTGTGGATTGTTGCTCGTTAGTTGAATCTCATTAGTAGATACTCGAGGTATAGTTGACTCTTGTATCATCGTTGCTGCGAGCCCATTATCGGTGAGCATTTGGTTGAGTTCGGATGTAATGCTAGCTTGTAGGAGGCGACGATCGCTCACGGTCATTGGTATATCTGCTACTACTAAACGATTGATATGAAGATTAATATTCATGTCGCTGCCCCTGTCTTTTTTGCCAGATAAAATCCGATTCCTTAGCAGGAAGCTCTAATTTTTTAAACTCATCGCGTGCGGCAGTTAATATCGACTCCATAGAAACAGCTGCAGATTTCTGCGCGGTTAAAAATGCTGCATTTAATGCGATACTATGTATATTGCCGCCAGATAAATTAAGTTTTGCTAATCGCTGATAATCGATATTTTTTTCAAGTGGTGTTTGTTGAGGGAACACTTTTTGCCAAATATTCATACGTTCTTGTACCCCTGGAAAAGGAAAATCAATCATAAAACGAAGGCGACGAATAAACGCTTTATCCATGGAGTTTTTCATGTTGGTGGCTAGGATGGCTAATCCGCGATATGACTCTAAGCGTTGTAATAAATAGTTGATCTCAATATTAGCGTAACGGTCATGACTGTCTTTAACCTCACTGCGTTTTCCAAACAGTGCATCTGCTTCATCAAAAAATAAAATAGCTCCACTGTCTTCAGCTGCATCAAATAATTTACGTAGATTTTTTTCGGTTTCACCAATATATTTACTGACAACTGCGGATAAGTCGATGCGGTATAGGTCTAAATCTAACTCATTGGCAATAACTTCAGCGGCCATGGTTTTACCTGTGCCACTTCCACCGCTAAACAGAGCATTGATGCCTAGGCCGCGGTTCATTTTTATTCTAAATCCCCAGTCATCATAAACGGTATTGCGGCAGGATACTTGATCGATTATTTGTCGTAATAATGATTTTTGTTCTGGTGGTAATACTAATAAATCCCAGCTGGCTTTAACCTCGATTCTAGAAGCTAGCTTTTCCATCTTGGCACGAGAAAATAACCGACAAGCTTGCCAGAGGTTGTCTGTAGTTTTTGATAGTTGGTAAATATCATTATGATTAAATGAAAATTGTTCAGCCAAAATATGGGATTGATTTTTTTGGTTGTCTGGAAGCAATGTTTGCCAGATATGTAGTTGTTCTTCGGGTGTTGGTTTGTTGACCTCTATTGAAAAGGTGTTTTCTATTGAGTTCGGTGTTGGCTCTTCTATAAATAGAAAATGGATGGTATTGGTACGATCTATCAAGCGTGTTAATAGTACTTTTTCTGAATCACTTGTCGATTCATTGTCGGAAGATAATGCTAGTGGCATTAATCGGGATTCACGTTGCCAAATCCTAATAAAGGTTTCAAAATCATTGGTTTGATTTGGTACCGCCTTTAGATCTATGGCGTGTAAATGCAGCCCAAGAGATTGGCTAACTTTAGTTGCTATTGAGCGCTTACTTTTAATGTCCTGTCCAGTTAATTCGATAACGGGGGTTTTTGTTGTCTCACCGTATGTATGCTGTATATGGTTCAGTATTTTTTGTACGATTTTTTCATGAGTTGTCCCTTTAAATTCATGATTTATATTATTTATAGGACGAATAAATGACGTTAATCGGTCATCTAAATTGTTTATGCCTTTTAAATAATTGACAATATGTTCATCTAAGCTTATAGCTGCATTGGTTAATGTCTGGCTGTTGGTTTGATGTATTTCTAGTAATTGAAAGTAGCGTAATGGCCAATGAGGTGATACGGCACTCCATTCTGATTGTTCAAAAATATTAAATGCTAATTCAAAGGTGGGGTGGATGAGTACATTGTTGTTATGTGCTTGTGCGCACAGTACAGCTGTGTGCGAATTCAACGCAATGGCTGCACATAATGCCACAATGTTTTTTTCAAAGGTCGTAAGTCCTAATTGGTTGGATAATAGTATTAATGCTGGTGGTGCTTCATTTTTTTCCAATGATGTAATTTTTGATAATATTTTTTCTTGTTTAGTTAATAATAGATCAAGCGTTTCTTTTAGTGGGCTATTACTTTTATTTTCAATGGCTAGTTGCAAACGGATATGAATCCATTCGATCGTGGCTGATAAATGTTGATTGTTAGTTTCCATCCAATCAAAATGTGAATTAGCTGCAGGCATGTTCATATAATAGTGACCTGTTGATTTGGGTCAAATCGTGGTGTGGTGCCAGAAAAATCAATTGGTAAGCTATCAATTCCATCGACGCGCAAACGCAAAGTATAAGGCGCAGCTCGAGCAGATATATTTTCTGCAGTAAAGGTTAATGTAGTTACTGCTGTTGCGTCAGGCGGTGTGATTACACTGTCTGGTGTAATTTGTTCACTACCAAATAATACAGATACTTTTTGTTCATCGCGTATTTGTGGTAAGCATTCAATGGTAAAAACGACATCACCTGCCGGTGCATTGTTGGGGCTAATAGATTCAATTTGAGGGGCTAATGGCATTGCAATTACATTGCTTGATAGAGCAGGGGTGTTTACTGTTTGGGTCACTATTGATGCTGTGTAAAATCCGGCAGGCCAATTAAAACCTAATACTGGATCGTCAACTAATTGTGTTAGTTGAGCATTAATTGTTGTCGACTCTGTGTTGGCCTGGAGTTCAATGTCAATTGGGTCAGTTAGTTGAGGATGCTCAAGCCGTAGGACAGAATTTATATGGCTAAGGTTTTTACCTACTAGAGTAATAATATCTCCAAGTTCGGCGCTAGGTTTTTGGTTGATAAACTTTAAGCCGGTCAAAGTGGCTAGCGATCCGATCATAACCTTAGGTCCTTGGTCATCGTCGCCACGTCGCAATACAGGCAGAGGTGTCTTCTGTGGTCGGGTATTGTTAATTAATACTACTGAAATTTCATATCCTGTTGATAACCTATATTCAGCCGACTGAAAGCTTGACCACAGTTTGGACATGTCATCTAAAGATAAGTTATCGGGTGTAATGCGAATGCGCTCAACTTGCTCATGTAAATTTGAATTAGGTGAGATACCTTCTATATTACTTCGCCCTAATAGAGGATGATTATGTAGCAAACTCATTGTCTGCCCCATTAATTGCTGGCCATCTATGTCATCATCGCTAGACCCATAGGATGTAATTAAGTATTTTAAAACAAGTGCCAACGGTGGATGACCTGCTTGATTATTTTTAGAAGTATGGGGTATGGGCCCATTGCTAAATGTAGTGTTGGTATAGGTGTTGTATAAAAAAATATTAATCTGCGATCCGCTATTATTTAGGCGTGCAATACTCGGTGGTTGTGTGCTAACAGTATTTGCCGTAGTAGCATTTGAAAGTAAATGCTGCAATGTGGCCGTGACTGTAGCTAATGCATCAGAGCTACTCATGATTACCTCTTGTGTTGATATTGTTTGTACGCTGCTTTAGGTAATCATCTAAGTGCATTAAACCGCTAGGTTTATTTCCTTTAGTTGTATTGGGTTTTAGTGCAGGGGTCGTTGCTTTAATTTCAACTTTATCTATTGTTACATTCACAACTGTTGGTGAATTGGTGGAGCCATTAGAATTGGGTGCGGCAGGTTGGTAGTTGGCTGTCTGTAGTATATTGCTTTGTATTTTTTTTATTTCCTGTGGAAAGGTTTTAGCCACTGTTAATATGCCAAGAGGTTCCTCGTTGGTAGTGTTCTGCTTCTGCTCTGGCATTAATTGCTGTGATAACGGGTCAAGGGGGCTAATGTTTTTCGGTGGTTCTTCGTTATAGGCTGGGTCAAATAAATTGGAGGTGTTAGTGTTGCCCTTTTTTTGTAGAGTTGTTTTATTAACTTCAGTGTTGCTTAGCAAATGATTGTTTAGTCGATTGACAATCGCTGTTATAGATGACTGAATGGTATCCGGTGGATTCGGAGTGTTATTATTTATATGCAATGAGTTTTGCGATTGTGGGGTATTTATAGTATCTGTTTGATCGGTGGTTAGCTTTCTTGATTGCGGTAAAGTCATTTTTTTCTGGGAATGGTAGCTTGTTTTATTATTATTACGAATCTCGTCAGGGAAGCTGGTAGTTAATGCTTTTCGATCTTCATCAACTAAATTATTATTTGTTGATGAAGTTATCTCATTCAATGATTCAGGGTTTTCTTGGGCTGTATTTATATATTGACTATTGGGTTCATCGCTTACAGTTGGGTTGTTAAAACTATCATTTTCGTGCAGAGTCTCTACTTGAAAACTTCGGTCTGACTCAAATAATGATATGGGTCTGGGTTTTACGATCTGTATCTCAGCATTGTTTGCACCATTACCCATACTGTTAGTGGCAGCATGTTTTTCTGTTGTTTTCTGTTCAGCTGTTTGATGTCTTGCAATTAAGCGACTGATAAAGCCGGTCATTGTCCTAGGGCTCCTAAATAAAATTGTCGGCGCATAGGGCTTAGTTGTAAAATTTCACGTTCACTCCATCCGTAGGCTGCTGCCAATTTGTAGATAGTTACTAATAATTGTTCTGCCCAGTGGCTGAGCTCAGTCCATAAAAAACTGTTAATATCAAATGTCACGCGCCATTGGTGCGCGCACTCGGGGCAATTAAGATGAATGCCAATATCGGCCTGAGGATCCAAGCGTTGCATTTCACTCTCAATTTTCTCTAATACAGCTTCGGACCATTGATGTTGTGGTAGGTTATGATCATTTTTTTCTATAGCAAAAATACAGCGCGATAATAAATCCATCTGGGAGTTAGTGGTGTGAAGCGCAGAACTAAGATCATGATTGTTAGGAAGTCTAAACTGTACCTGATAAATATCGTCATCCAAGGAAAACTGTACTTCGAAATTCTTTGGTGTTCCCTCCGTTGGATGTTCTGTACGATCAACTAACAAATCCGTAGTTTGGTTTTGCCATTCAATGCGCGCATCACAGTGTGGGCATACGGCACTGTTTTGTAATTCTTTACCAAACAAACGTTCTCGAAGCAGGAATAGTTGGGAGTCCCGTTGGCCGATACTAAGCATTAATAATGTATCCGGAGACCACTTAGGATTAGCTGCTGCCAACAATAGTAAACCGCGCTGCAATAAGGGCTGATTTAAACCGTGTTCCCATACTTGTAATAATTCCTCAGCCTTGAGCGTTTTCATAGAACATTACCCTTCAGGCTCTGTAAATTCAGGCTCTTCGGGTTCCGTAATATCGTAGTCACGTTCCCAACCTTCGTGTTCTAACTTTATTGTTTGTATTGCAATGGCATTGGCGCTAGCATCGAGTTCTGGGAGCGCTTGGTACTCAGATACCCAGCAACGATAAACTCTATATGCAATAACCGGTTGACCCGCTTCGTTATACATTTCGATAATAATATCTTTGCGAAAATCTTTTAGTGATACCTCTGAGCCGAGGCCTGAACCAAAATTCCAAACTTTATTTACCCACTGTTCGAACTCAACGTCATGAGTAACGCCACGTTCTAAGGTGATTGCTTCAAATTTAGATTGGCCGGGGGATTTTCTTTCTGTACTGGGGTCACCTCCAACGCGATGAGTCACGGGTTCAGTGGTGCGTTTTAAAGCCCCAACTTTTGCTATTCCTGCTACATAGCGGCCATCCCATTTCACTCTAAATTTAAAATTTTTATAAGGGTCAAAACGTTGTGCATTAACACTAAATTCAGCCATGATAATCTCCCTATGCGTCAGCCTGGCCAGCAATTTGTTGAAGTTTAATGACGACAAACTCTGCGGGTTTAAGAGGGGCAAACCCCACTAAGATGTTCACAACACCATTGTCGATATCTGTTTGGGTGGTCGTTTCACCATCACACTTGACGAAGTAAGCATCTCTGGGGCTGCTGCCCTGAAATGCACCTTGGCGAAATAAATTTTGCATAAAGGCACCCAAATTCATGCGAATTTGCGCCCATAAGGGGGCGTCATTAGGTTCAAAAACGACCCATTGAGTACCGCGATAAAGGCTTTCTTCAATAAATAACGCAGTGCGTCGTACAGGTACATATTTCCATTCTGAGGCTAGCTGATCTGCGCCGACCATAGTCCGGCTTCCCCACACAACTCGGCCATTTACGGGAAATGAGCGTAAACAATTAACTGCAAGAGGGTTAAGGACACCATTGTTGCCATCGGTGAGTTTTGCTGTCAGTGCCGAAACGCCTTTTAAGGTTGCGTCTAATCCTGCAGGGGCTTTCCATATCCCTCGGGTAGCATCAGTTCGGGAAATAATTCCGGCGACGACACCACATGGGGCGAATTCACTTAATCGCCCTTCAAGTAGAGGGTTTGGTTGTTTCACACGAGGAAAATAAAGGGCAGCGTTTGCGCTACGTGATAATCCCCAGTTTGTACCAGCTAAGCCAGTGGTTGCATCTGTAATATCCGAGTGTGAGTTCCAATCATAAAGTGGATCGACAATATAGATCGCGCGGTTTTCTTCGCAGTAGCTAGCAGCTGCCGACCGAGTTGCAGAACCAATATCACTATTACTACTTTCTTCTAGAGAAAAAGGCGGGATACACAATAAATTAAATAAATCTGCTTTTTCTAATGCCCATAGTCCTTCACGATTAGCTTGTAATGATGGCCCAGTAGATATTTGATCATCACTAATAGAATTGCCGTCATCACCATTGCTTGAAAATGTCTGAGGTGGACCGGGGGTTTCTCCTGGTCGAGCTGTGCCTGTTAGAATATCTCCATTGATTCGTACTAGTTTCGATTGTTGTTCTAGTACAGTCGATACGAAACGCGGGTTATCCTCCTGCATAGAGACACTATTAAAAGTTTCAATAACCCCAGTGGCGGTATCTTCAATAATAAGGTTGAATACCTCATTGTCAGCTGCAGTGATATCAAAGTCATCTGGGTATGTTACGGCTACCGTTAAATTGTGCGACCAAGTGCCAGTACTCGCTGCAATGAGTTCGAGGGTATCAATTGTTAAGCTTGCTGCAGCGCTGCCATTGGAAACGCGTACAATCAACGCATCCCGTCCACCATTTCTAAAAAATTGATTGACGGTAAAACCCATTGGATGATTGTTGGAAAGTTCGCCAAAGGTTCGTTGATATTCAGCAAAGCTTTGCACTAATATTGGCTCGTTTTCTTCGCCGCGCAATGCACTGCCTATAAAGGCGCAAATAGATGTTGCTACTCCTGTAATAGTACGCACGCCACTGGGGACTTCTTCAATATAAACGCCTGGATATGTTTTAGGTACGGCCATTTAATTATCTCCTTAAAGTCAGTTGTGTAGGCAATTTGTTAAATATTAAGATAGGTAATAGGTATTAATTGCTTAAAATTTATTTAGCTATGCCTCTCTTTATTGCTTCGTATATTATGATGTGGCGTCTCTAGCAACTACAATATTCACAGTGGCATCTTCGCCAGCGTTAGTCATGGTCAGTTTGATTTGGGTTGGGTTGACACCTATAGATTCGACACTTCCGCCAGAAAAAAGCTGTGGCCCATTTAATGTAAGTCCTGTGGAATCATTTGTACCATCACTAAATGCATAGGTTAGAGCTGGGCCATAGTAGCTCGATGAAATCATCAAGGCGTGTATTTGATTAGCGTTGCTAGGTTGTATTTCTGCTGTTGTAGTGCTGTCGTCAGCAGCGACCGCGACATCGACATGGCCGATTGCTTCTGCATCTATTACACCAGATGATACGGTTACATTTTGGCTTCCGCTAATAGATAAAGTGAGTGATGTCGTTACTTGAGGCATTGTTCATCTCCAAACGTTAGTTTTTATCTCTGATTGATTTGAAAAGAAAGTTTCCATCACCCAATTCGTGCTTTTCAATCTTTCCTTCTTTTAGTAAGTAGGTTACTGCTAGAGATACTTGTTTTTCTGTATCGCTAATACGTTGGCGGTAGAGCCACCAGCTAACTAATCCTTCAAAGGTGTCAGCTGCATCATTTCTATCTTCCAAATATGTATAAATCATATTGGCAATAGGCTTAATTGTGTTATCAAGGTCAGATGAATTATTTATCACATGGCTATCCGTTAAATTTTTTAATAAACAGAATCTATATAGCAACGGGTATGCCATTTACTATTAAATTTTTTCTTTAATAGATTGTTTGCTGCCAATAAGAAGCATGTCGAGTGAAGGAAATTCTATTATTGCAGCTAAGCTTTTGAATTTAATGGATAAAATAAATAATTATTTTTTGGTAAATATATGAAAATAAATATTATTATTTGTTAATTCAAGTTGATTATAACGACAGTAATATTTTTTGTGGGTGATAAAAGCCCCATATGAAAAGAATGATTTATCTTTGTTGTTTAATATCTGATTGATTTTTATATTGTTTTTGATATGACGCCTGATCTGGGTACATTATCGCCGGTAAAAATTAGTGGGTTTTAATAGACCCGGCCAGTACGTAAGCCCATTCTTTGGGCTTGAAATATCGTATGGAAAATTTGTTTGTGGTATATCTTATTTAGTGCCGTCTACTTATTATTAGTGATATTGGTGTTTTATTAAATATGTTATTCTATTTAGATATAAGTAATTTAATATCTAATCATTAGAACTTAAAGCAAATAAAAATAGGGTTGTTCCATGGAAGAGATCGATGCCTTATATCTAGGCTGTGATAGTCATTCTAAAAAACGTACGATACCTTTAGATAAGTATTGGCATGTTAACGATATCGGTAAGAAAGTTGATTGTATGCAGGGAAGTTACAACAACAAAACACTTATTTTAATTGTTGATGTTGACGGAGATAGAGTATCCATTGATCAACTCTTTGAACAGCATGCGAATCTACATCACTATCCGGTTAAAGTTTGCATCTATACGAAATCCCCAAGTCATATTACTTCCGTAACAGCCAGTTGTTTTGATGCTATTTTATTTCTTCCTTGTGAATCTGATGAGATTTATCACTGTATACAGCCATTATTACCAACTAAAAAAGCTAAAAATCAATCTTTATTAGATGCTTTCGTTCATCTTAAATTAATTGGCTCATCCCCCGTATTTACGAAAACCCTGAAGTTAATTAAACAAGTTTCTCAATGTGAAGCACCAGTTTTAATCGAAGGTGAAACTGGAACAGGAAAAGAGAATGCGGCTCGTGCGATTCATTATTTAGGTTCGCGTAAAGATAAAGCCTTTGTTCCGATTAACTGTGGTGCGATACCTGATAGCTTGCTGGAAAGTGAATTGTTTGGCTATGAGCGCGGTGCATTTACAGATGCTAAAAATAAGCAGCAAGGTTTAGTGGAAATAGCCAATGGTGGCACATTATTTTTAGATGAGATTGACAGTCTTTCATTTAAAGCACAAACGGCGCTGTTAAGATTTTTGCAAACCGGAGAATATAGAGCGCTTGGGAGCAATAAAACTAAAAATAGTAATGTGCGTATTATTGCTGCTACTAATTCCAGCCTCATTAGCTTAGTGGAAAAAAATGATTTTAGAGAGGATTTGTATTTTCGTTTGAACGTACTTTATATAAGAATGCCTTCTCTGCGTGAGCGGCCTGATGATATTCAACATATTGCTCGATATTTTTTTCAAAAATATATTGCTAGTTATGATCAAGGGCCGCGAGTTATTCATGAGGAAACATTTAAGTGGCTTAGACGACAGTCCTGGAAAGGTAATGTAAGAGAGCTCGAAAACATACTTTTGAGAGAGTTCTTGCTTTGTACTAGTCCTAAGTTATTGATAGAGGAGAAAATTCCGTACGCTATTTCAGATGACTGTCTTGCCTGTGTGGATAATAATCCTATAACATTTCAAAGTGCAAAGGAAACGGTTATAAATGAATTTGAAAAGGCCTACCTAAGCAATATTTTATCCTTAACTAAAGGTAATGTTTCTGAAGCAGCCCGTATAGCTGGTAAAGAGCGGCGTGCGTTTGGTAAATTGGTTAAAAAATATAATATTGATAAAGCACAATTTTCCACTAGTAAATTGGCTAATAAAACTTTATCGGCTTAAACTGAAATGGTGTGATGTAAGTTAAGAGTCGAAGCGGTTCGTAAGTGCTTTCTTGATTTGTATCTCAGACATGTCGTAAATTTCAATTGTTGATCCTTTTTCTTTTGCTAAAGCCTGTTGTCGAGCGATAGATAGCTCCGTACATGCGATCACAATGCTATGGTCCTGCCCGTATTTTTTAATTAAACTTAAAAATTGATGTATTTGTTCGGCTGATTCTTGATTTTGATAAATACTCTGTCGAATGTTATCAAGAGTGATAGCATCTTTCTCACTCGGTGTAATAAAATCAATACCTGTTTGTGCGAATTGTTTTTGTAAGGAGTTGGAGTGCATGCTGTAATAAGAGCCAAACAACACCACCTTTCGGCATCCATCTATCTGTAACTTCT
>CAZCBF010000005.1:0-13470 GCA_964496895.1 uncultured Methylophilaceae bacterium
ATGAAGCGCGTGCTGAGCATGAACCTCAATACCGTCGAAAATGACACAACCCTACTTGATCAAGGTGGTGTCTTTGCACTCGTTGGACCGACAGGTGTGGGTAAAACCACCACCACTGCCAAACTAGCGGCCAAATATGTGATGAAACATGGCACAGAAAATCTAGGCATTATCACGACAGATGCTTACCGTGTCGGTGGACATGAACAGCTGCGTATCTACGGCAAAATCTTAGGCGTGATGGTACATGCAGTAAAAGATGAAACCGACCTGAAAATTGCACTGAATGAGCTCAAAAATAAACATACCGTATTAATCGATACAGTGGGTGTCAGCCAAAAAGACCGTATGGTTGCAGACCAAATGGCAATGTTATCTAACACACAAGCACATATTCATAAATTGCTGTGTATGAATGCCACCAGTACTGGTGCAACACTTTCAGATGTGGTTAAAGCCTATCGTGGCAAAGACCTCGATGGTGCGATCTTAACCAAAATAGATGAAGCGGCAACGATTGGTAGTGCCTTAGACGTGATTATTCGTAGCAAGCTAAGGCTCTACTATGCGACCAATGGTCAGCGCGTACCTGAAGATATCATCCGCTCAGATAAGGAAGCACTAGTCGAGCAAGCTTTTGCGATTAATGACCTCGCGCAAAACCCTTATGAGTTTTTAGATGAAGAACTACCATTTATCATGGGGCAATCTGCAATCAATGCCGCTACAGAGGTGTCTGATTAATGGGACGTTTTCAAGATCAAGCCGCAGGTTTAAGACGCATGATGGCAGTCAAACACCCGCGCATGGTGTCGATTCTCACAACCAGCATGCCAGATCAATCTGCACAACTGCATACCAATATTGCTTCATCACTGGCTGCGAATAATAACGAAGTCGTGCTGCTACACCCAGGCAATAAGATTGCAGAAACCCGCTATCACTTAAATGAAATGCCAGCACTGCTGGATGTCGCCAGCTACCAGACCGACCTTGTCAATGCACTACTGCAAGCACCAGAAGGTTTTGTGGTGGGTAAGTTTACCCATCAAAACACGCGTCAACTCACATTCAATGACTATACGCAATCACAACTAGATGGTGTGGTCAGTGATTTAACGAACTTATATGACATTGTGCTGGTCGATGCTGCACTGAACAAGGCCAATCAGTTACCGCTTGATCGTTTACTCACGCAAGAAATCTTAATCGAATTATCCAATGATCAAAACGCGATTATGCGTGCGTATGGCTTGATGAAACGCATTTGTAAGCAAGTCGGCCAACGTTCATTTAGCATTGTCGTGAGCAATGCTACGGATGCAGAAGCGCAACAAGTGTTTCAACATATCGCAAGTGTCGCTTGGCAATACTTAAAGATCTCGCTTTCATTTTTTGGTGCGATCCCAAGTGATGTGTATTTAAAACAAGCACAGATGATTGGTCGTTCAGTCATCGATGCCTTTCCAGCAGCAATGGCAACTTCTGCCTTTGCACAAATTGCTCAAAAACTCGATAACGGTCTTAGCCTGCAATGGCAATCTGAGGCCTTCTCCAATGCTTCGATCTCTTAGGTGTTAGGTATATATGTATACAATTGAAGGAAAACAAGAACAGACAACTGACATGCTGACCAAGCATACGCCACTGGTCAAAAAACTAGCATTTCAGCTCAAAGCAAAATTACCACCTAGCGTCGAACTAGATGACTTGATTCAAGCAGGCATGATGGGGCTCTTGGATGCGATCAACCGTTATGAAGACAATCATGGCGCACAGTTTGAAACCTACGCCTCACAACGGATTCGGGGCTCTATGCTCGATGAGCTACGCAGCGCTGACTGGCTACCAAGAAGTGTGCGAAAAAACATGCGTACGGTTGAGTCTGCCATTAGCTCACTCGAACAAGAGCTAGGCCGTCAGCCCACTGAAAACGATGTTGCTGAGAAGATGAGCCTTTCTGTTCAGGAATATACCAGTCTACTAGGTGACTGTAGCGGCCATCAGCTCGTGTATTACGAAGATTTTCATGAGGCAGATAATGGTGAACATTTCTTAGATCGCTTTCAAACGGATGATGAAAGCGACCCACTCAAAGGCTTGATGTCATCAGGCTTTAAAGAAGCGCTGATGAAAGCCATTGACAACCTACCTGAGCGAGAGCGTTTATTAATGGGCTTATATTATGAGAAAGAGCTCAACCTAAAAGAAATCGGCGCGGTCATGGGTGTATCAGAGTCTCGTGTGTGTCAATTACATAGCCAAGCAGTTGCACGTTTACGTGCCAAGTTGAAAGAACAAGCATGGACCGCGGCAGTGTAATCGGCCTACTGATTGCGCTGACAGGTGTCCTACTCGGCCAGTTTATTGAGGGTGGTCACCTAAGCTCACTCTTTCATCCCGCAGCCCTAATCATTGTCCTGAGCGGTACCTTTGGTGCAGTCATGCTACAAAACGACTTTGATGACTTCATGGCGGGCATCAAAATGGGCTTTGCAACCTTTAGCGCACCACCTAATGATAAGCCCGCATTAGCCAAACGCATCAATGTCTGGAGTGCGCACGCACGTAAAGAAGGCATTATGATGCTGGAAAAATTCATCAATCAGGAAAAAGAACCTTTTATTAAAAAGGGACTCTTTCTCATGACCGATGGTACGCCACCTGACAAGATCAGAGAAATACTCGCGATTGATTTATATTTCTATGAAACCACACAAAAAAACCGGGCCAAAATCTGGTCAGCCGCAGGAGGCTACTCGCCTACCATTGGCATTCTTGGTGCGGTGATGGGTTTGATTCAGGTTATGGAAAACCTAGCAGAGCCTGATAAGTTAGGTGCTGGTATTGCGGTTGCATTTGTTGCGACGATTTACGGTGTTGCTTTGGCCAACTTAGTGTTCTTACCGATTGCTAACAAAATGAAATTACGTATTCAAGATGAGCTCAAACGTCGTGAAATGTTAATCAATGCTTGGGTCTCTATTGCGAGTGGAGATCATCCAAAAGTAGTCGATGAGCGTCTAAAATCCTATCTTGATCAATAATGACCAACACCAATCAGTAGTATGATTCGCCGTAAACCCATCGAAGATGAAGACGACAACCCAGAACGCTGGTTAGTCTCTTATGCAGACCTTATCACCTTGATGTTTGCTTTTTTTGTCGTCATGTATGGCATTTCCTCTGTCAATGTCAGCAAGTACGAGTCCATCTCAAAATCCATGGGCTCTGCCTTTGTGGGCAATCAAGGTGCAGGTCAAACCGAGGAAGCAGACAATGCGATACATCAGCGTAGAGATTCTTTTATCAAGCCACTCCCTCAAAGCCAGTTGAGTCAAACAGCCGTTAGCAAAGAGCGCAAAACCATGCAAGACATGGGCAAAAATGTGGCTAAAAAAATGACCGAAGTCACCAATAATGAAAGTGTGCGTGTATTTGAGATCGATAAAGGTGTACGCATTGATATTAGCGAGCGTTTATTATTCGAAGCAGGTCATGCCAAAATCAAAACCAGTGGTGAAAAAGTCTTGCTAGAGATCGCCAAAGATTTAGCCAAATCACGTAAATATGTGCAAGTCGAAGGCCACACGGATATCAACCCTATTCACACCAAACAATTCCCTTCTAACTGGGAGCTTTCCACCGCGCGTGCCACTAGCGTATTACGAACACTGGTCCAAGGCGGTGTGCTAGAAACACGGCTGAGTGCTGTCGGCTATGGTGCCTCGCAACCACTCAATGTCATCGATACGCCCGAAGCGCTAGAAGCTAATCGCCGTGTGTCGATCATCGCGCTATATGAATCAGCCAACCCCAGCAACGAAGGCACAGAGATCACCATAGACAGTGAAACGGATACGATTCCACCCTTAATTATTATGCCGGGCAAAAAAACTCAGCGCCCCAACCCCACTACTACTCCAGCGGGTAACACACAAGCTGTAACCATCAAGCCGTTTACCCCACAGCCTTAATGCATATCATTAGTTAGCTGATTAATCGCAAGATTGTTGACTAATTTCAGGTAAAATAAAGCGTTTAAGCTAACGGTCAAACGCCTTGTCCAACACGCAACTTAACGCAGATGTATTACTCGTCGGCGCTGGCATCATGAGTGCCACGCTCGCTAGCCTTTTGCACCAGCTAGACCCTACCCTCAACATTCATATTGTTGAGCAGCTCCGCGATGTAGCGCTTGAAAGCAGTGCCGCTTGGAACAACGCCGGTACTGGCCATGCCGCATATTGTGAGCTCAACTACACACCACAAAGTGGTAGCGGTGCGGTGAATATTGATCGCGCGCTCGGCATTAATGCCGCCTTTGAAACCTCACTCACCTATTGGGCCAACTTAGTCGAACAAGGCTTATTAAAAGACCCTACCAGTTTTATTCAAGCCACCCCGCACTATAGTTTTGTCTGGGGCAGAGACAATGTCGCCTTCTTACGTGAGCGCTTTTTAAACATGAAAGCGCATCATCTCTTTGCCAATATGCAATTTAGTGATGACCTAGATCAACTCAATGAGTGGCTCCCGCTCATCATGCAAGGTCGCGACCATAATGAACCGATGGCAGCCACACGTGTGCGCTACGGCACAGACGTTAACTTTGGCGAACTCACAAAACAACTGTTGCGCCCATTGATCGATAGTCAAGACGTGCAACTGCATGTGAACAGCACTGTGCGCAAGCTGACCAAACAAAATGACGGCAGCTGGCTTGCTACAATCAAAGGCCAGCACACGCAAAACATCAATGCCAAATTTGTCTTCTTAGGCGCTGGCGGCGGCGCACTCAAATTATTGCAAAAAGCTGGGGTTAAAGAAGCCACAGGCTATGGTGGATTTCCAGTCAGCGGGCAATGGCTCGTTTGCCAAAACCCAATAGTCGCTCATCAACACCATGCCAAAGTCTATGGCAAAGCGGCCATCGGCGCGCCACCCATGTCAGTGCCACATTTAGACACGCGGATGATAGATGGTAAACCAGCCCTACTTTTTGGCCCTTTTGCAGGGTTTACCACCAAGTTTTTAAAAACGGGCTCATATTTAGACTTGATCAAATCAATCCGTACCAACAACGTATCCTCATTGTTAGGTGTGGCAAAACACAACTGGGATCTTACTCAATACTTAATCAAAGAAGCGACGCAAAGCCACGCAGACCGCATGGCAAGCTTACGCAACTTTATGCCAACAGCAAAAAATGAAGACTGGACGCTCAAACATGCTGGCAAACGGGTTCAAATCATCAAACCCGATGCTGAAAAAGGCGGTAAATTAGAGTTTGGCACGGAAGTCATCACCACGCAAGATGGTAGCTTGGCAGGCTTATTGGGCGCATCACCAGGGGCATCAGTTTCGGTACCAGCAATGATAGATGTGATTGAGAAATGTTTTGGCGAGGTTTATAAACATCCACTACAGGAGTTAATACCGCACCGTGCGGACGCCATGATTGCAGATAAAGCTTTATTGAAGGAAGTTAGAACACGGAATCTAAATTGGTTAAGGTTAGAATAAGCTTCATTCGTTCCCGTCATATTTCAGTCTGTCATTCATTGATTTGTAATAGCTTTCGGTTTTGCCCACTGAAGGCTTTTTTCTTTATATTAAGCAACTATCATAGTTCACAAATGCTGTGTTTACTGCGATGTTGAAGTAGTTGGGTAAGATTAACCAATTGGTTTAGCAATCTGCATCAATTACAGTCACCGTACAGGCTGGGGTTCCAAACGAATTGTAGCTCACATAACAACCGCTAGTTGTTGGTGAATCACCAGGTGGTATCTCATATCCAATAAAAGTATATTGATTAGTCACATGTGTTTCTAATTGACCACCATCACCAAAATTCATAAAATCAATCATGGTCAGTTTGTCACCCATCTCAGCGCGACTTTCTGGGCATAAATTTCTGTAGTCTAGCTCTGCACTACCAACAGTCTGCCCAAAATCAACCAAATAGTCTGCTTGATTAGCACCGCCACCAATATGTGGTTGCAACCCTTTTGTTATCGCCTTCGCAACGACGAGGTTAATAGTTGATTGCATCGAACCAGCGATACTTTTTAAAGAAGCTTTTTTGGCATCGCTACTAACGTTGATAAACTTTGGTAATGCCGTAGCAGAGAGCACAGCTAGTATGATGATTACCATAACCAGCTCTACTAAAGTAAAGCCTAATGATGATTGAATTTTATTTTGCATTAACAAACAATTTTTTATTATTCTAATGATTAACCAATAGAAATTTAAGACTATCGAAAATTATACGAGGGCCTTGCTTAGTTAATGCAAAGATAATCTGGTTAAAATGTTATCTATTCTTACAATACTTGCATGGAATAACTGATTGCCAATCATGATATCGTTAGTTGTATAAAACTAACCATTTTGAGAAAAACTTATGTCAGATTTGTATGGAAGTCCGTATCGTGCAGTGCAAGCATATTTTGAAGCCACACAAAAACAAACGGCATAACAAAGCCTGATTTCATCAATTAAATATGGTGAGAGCATAAAAAATGGTAAAGGCTAAATACTTAGGGAATCACACACGATGAACCATGACCTAGCAGCCAACAAACAAAATGCCATAAACTTTTATCGCATGGCCTATTTAGGTGAGCCTAAAAAGGCAGTGGCACTGTATGTTGGTGAAAAATACATCCAACACAATCCATTAGTGGGTAATGGCACACAGCCCTTTATCGATTACTTTGAAGAAATGGCGCGTGATTACCCGGATAAAAGTATCACCTTTGTACGCGCAATTGCAGAGGGTGATTTAGTCTCGTTACACACCCACCAAACATGGCCGGGTAATGATCAATACGTCACGATGGATTTTTTTAGATTTGATGATCACGGTAAGATTGTTGAACACTGGGATGCGATTCAATCAGTACCTAAAGAAACCAAAAACGGTAATGCAATGTATTAACCGCATACTGTAAGGCCTTTAAAAGGCGCTACAGTCCTTACAACCCTACTTCCAACTAAATAACTTTCAAGTTGATATATGTCTTCCCCTTTGAGCAATGAAAGGGAGCCTAAAGGCCATGATCGTAGTGGTGTCTTTGTTATTTTACAATCACTTAGTGCTTTAGCACTAAGCGAGATTGGGGATTACCCTTGCGGTTATGGTTTCTTTATTTTGGGAAAGCAAATAAAGAGACTCACAGTCGCGCGACGAGCGACCTAGAGGTCAAGGACGTAAGAAGTGTCAAAAGCCAGCAGTAAATTGTTTCATACAGAAAGTATAAATTATGATATTAAAAGTCAGACTTAGCTGTAGTTGTTAGTAATGAGATAGTTTAAATCAAGATTAACGGAGCCATTCATGCAATTATTTATAGTAATGATGAGTATGCCCTCCTTTGCTTTATCAACGATATATAATATGGGCTCTTGTCCAAATTTCTATCGTGTTTCTATTTATTAAAGTCCGAGATATATTGCCAAATCTTTATTTGTTGAAATATATCTTTTTAGGAACTCAATTAATTTTAAACTCAGGTGCAATTAGTGTAAGTTACTTTAAATTACCTGATTATCTTTTTGGATTGTCAACAATGGCATATTTTATTTTGGTAGCCGTTCCTGCATATAAGATTCTTCCAGATATTGATAATTACTTAGCAGGTTAAGTTTAAACCAATTACAAAATAAGAATCCGTATCCGCATATGGACACAGGGTAGGTTACGAGCGACTTAGATGATCGTATATTGGCTCTTTTCTTTAATTTGTTTTTAGTGGAAGAAATAATGTAATCCGCACCTTAGAACACCTTCAGAAAAGATAGATGTGCGGAAATTATAATTTCCGCACCACAAAATTAAACAATTTCCCGCTGCCGCTTAACGTCATACAAACACACCATAATCTTTGATTTTTTTCATGGTTCTGAAGGCTGGATGTGACGTTTCTTGTTTCAAATCAAGCAGCCTGTTTAGGGCTTTCATTTGTTCACCATTACAAAAACCCGCAGAGACTTCCTCATTAAAATCACAGCGATACTAATCGATTGAATTAATTTAGCAATTTACGGTTATTGACCCATTTAAAATCGTGTGCTGGCTGATAAGCTATCCTCATGAAGGATCATAATATTTACCTTGTTTATAAAAAAAAATTAACGATAAGCGGCAGTCATTTACCTCTTCCTAACGCTGATTCATGATGAAAAAACATTTGCGCCCCACTGCTCAGCGCTTATCCCTTGAAGAACGCATTGTCTTTGATGCAGCCCTACCCTTATTGGCGGCAGATGCTGTGGACGCGGCAAGCCCTGAAGACATAGCAATACACGAAGCGGGTCAGCAACACTTCACACAACAAGATGCACCAACAAATTCGATAGCATCCATTGCCGCTTTATTTAACGATGAAGTAGATGTTGAAACAGATGATGTTAAGCGTACATTAATCGAAGGCACCCTGGCGCCGACTAACCTAAACGCCTCAGAGATTATTTTTATTGATGCCACTGTCGTTGATTTAGAACAATACTTACTCGACCGCCCAAACGCAGATGTGGTATTGCTTGACGCACAGTCTGACGGGGTGGCACAAATTGCCGCTGTGCTTGAAAACCGTACTGACATTGAATCTATTCATATTTTAAGTCACGGGAGTGCTGGCAACTTGGTATTGGGCAATGCCGTCTTTAATGAAAAGTCCATGCTCGGCAAACATGCGGATGCACTAGACATCATTGAAAATGCATTAACAGAAGACGGCGACATTCTCATTTATGGTTGTAACTTTGCAGAAGGCGAGCGCGGCCTATCGGCAGTGAATACATTAGCCTCTTTGACCAGTGCTGATATTGCCGCGTCAAACAATGCAACAGGTGCTGCCAATTTAGGCGGTGATTGGCAATTAGAGCAATCCAAAGGTGCGATTGAATCTACCACTATCGAGACCGAAGCTTTGCATTCAGAGTGGCAAGGCTTATTAGAAACACAAGTAGTGGATGAATCCTCACTCACATCAGGTAGTTACACAGTGACGAATGATGGCCAAGTAACCATTGCAATTAAAGGTGGTGATGGTGGCTATGGTGATAATCTTGCTAACGCTGGTGGCGCAGGTGCGAGCATTTCTGGCACATTTAATGTGACCGCTGGGCAAGTGATTCGCTATGTGGTTGGCGAAGCGAGTGCAGACAGTACAGACTCTGCTGGTGGCGGTGGCAGTACAGGTGTTTATATAGATGACCTTTTGGTACTTGTCGCTGGCGGTGGTGGTGGTGGCGATGACTCGCCCAACGAAATTGGCTTAGGCGGCAACTCGACAACTGATGGTGACAGTGGTATTGGCAGCTCGGCTGGTGCTGGAGGTACTCTAGGTAATGGCGGTGGTGGGCTTGAAGCTGGCGGTGGTGGTGGAATAAACTCTGCTGGTGGGAGGGGTTATGTTGGCGCTGGTGGTCAACAATCAGATACAACAACAACAGACCCTTCAATATTGCTTGACATTCAAACTGGCGGTATTGGTGACAATGGCGGCGGCCCTGGCGGCAGTGGTTTTACTAGTGGCGGTGGAGCTGAAGATGATTATGCTGGCGGCGGCGGCGGTTATTCAGGTGGTGGCAGTGCTGGCCTTAGTGGTAGAGCGGGCGGTGGTGGATCTTATATACATGCCAGTGCGATCAATTCTTCTGCAACAAATGGTTCAGATGGGGGTAGTGTAAGATCTGACGGCTCTATTAGAATTGTGTTTGATCCTGATACAGATGGCGATGGCATTGTTGATAGCAATGATCTTGATGATGATAATGATGGCATTTCAGATAATGATGAGCGCTTATCATTTAACATTGTGACATCTGGTGGAGATGGTAGTTTTGGTAGTGGCGTGGCAGCGCTTGGTGGCCCACTCGACGTTGGCGTAACAAGCTATGAATACAATACAGGTGGTTCTTCAGCTGGCAAATATTCAATCATAAAGGATACGGAGTCTGTTGATTATCCATCAGACGTATTTCGAACTGTGCTGGACCGCACTGACCCTGGCAATGGCTATTTTGCTTATTTTGATATGGGTTTAGATGATCGCGGCGATGTCATGTTTACAGAAAGTATCACAACCGAACAGAATGCAGATTATGAAATCAGCTTCTGGCTAGCTGGCCCATTCCAAGCAACAGCAGACTCAACAGGCATACTGGGCATCCAGATTGATGGTGTCAATTTTGGCAATGCAACAGTTGTCGATGATAGTGATTGGCAAAAGTATTCCTACACGTTCAATTCTGGTTCTTCAACTACTGTTTTATTTGAACTGATCAATAACTCCATTGGCGGTGCGCAAGGTTCAGATGTCGCGATTGATGATATTAAGGTAAGACGTATTTTAGAAGATTACGATGGTGATGGCATTGATAATCACCTAGACCTAGACTCTGACAATGATGGCATTTCTGATTTAGTTGAAAGCGGCAATGCAGCAGGTATTGCCGCTGACGTGAATAACGATGGCACTGTGAGCCTCGCGGAAAGTAGCGATAGCAATAATGACGGCTTAATGAATGTGTTCGGCACTGGCACCACCGCTCGCCAAACGGATGGAGATGGCGTTGCAGATTACCTCGATCTTGACGCTGATAATGATGGTATTGCCGATGCTATTGAAGCCCGCCCAAGCAGTGATGGTAACGTGATTACCTCCAGTGGTGACGCTGGTGATGCAGACGATGACGGCATTATCGATCACTTTGATACAAGCAATAACGGCACATTTGGCGGTAATTTTTCAACACCAATTGATACTGATAATGATGGCATTGCTGATTACCGCGAAACCGATTCAGATGGCGATGGATACCTAGATGCCAGTGAGAGCGGCCTATCAGGCTTACCAGCCAATGTGACTTATGCTGATGCTGATGGTGATTTAGTACCCTTTTCTACTTTAACCGATGTTGATAATGATACGACAGAAGTCGATTACCGATCCATACAAGATACGGATTTCGATGGTATTGCCGATAATAACGACCTTGATGATGATAATGACGGGATTTTAGATGTTGATGAAGACATTCTGACTGCAATACAACTTGGTGATGATATTGATGGTGAAGCGGCCGGAGATAATTTTGGCATATCAGTCAGCATGAATGCTGCTGGCAACCGCGTGATTATTGGGGCTTCTAGTAATGACAGCATTAATGGTACCAACAGCGGTCACGCTCGCATCTATGAATACAACGGTAGCGCTTGGGTGCAAATGGGTAGTGATATTGATGGCGAAGCAACTAGTGATAATTCAGGTAGGTCAGTGAGCATGAATGCTGCTGGCGACCGCGTAGCTATCGGCGCTTATTTTAATAACGGTAGTGGAGGGGCTGACAGCGGTCATGCCCGCATTTACGAATACAACGGTAGCGTTTGGGTGCAACTTGGCGCCGATATTGATGGCGAAGCGTCAGGCGACTGGTCAGGGTTTACTGTGAGCATGAATGATTCTGGTAATCGTGTAATCATCGGTGCATACAATAACGACGGCAATGGTAGTAACAGCGGCCATGCGAGAATTTATGAGTTCAATGGTAGCGCTTGGGTACAACTTGGCAGTGATATCGATGGCGAGTCCGCAGGTGATAATTCAGGTTTCGGCGTGAGCATCAATGCGACAGGTGACCGTGTAGCAATTAGTGCGCATAAAAATGACGATAATGGCATCGACAGTGGTCATGTTCGCATCTATGAATTTAATAGTGGTGCTTGGGAGCAACTTGGCACTGATATTGATGGCGAAGCGGCAGATGATCAATCAGGCTATCCACTGAGTATGAATGCAGCTGGCGACCGTGTGGTTATTTCAGGACGATATAATGACGGCAATGGCGCTAACAGTGGGCATGCCCGTGTTTATGAATACGACGGTAGCACCTGGGTACAACTTGGCGGCGATATTGATGGCGAGGTTGCAGGAGATCAACTTAGCTGGTCAGTCAGCATGAATGCCACTGGCGACCGCGTGCTACTTGGCGCACCTTACAGCGATGAAAATGGCAATAACAGCGGCCATGCCAGACTATATGGATTATTCAACGGTAACTGGGTCTTATTGCAAAGAATAGATGGAGAAGCAGGTGGCGATAATTCCGGCTTCTCATTAGACCTTAATAGTGCTGGTGATCGGGTAATTATTGGAGCATTTAATAACGATGGCAACGGCAGTAACAGCGGCCATGCCCGTATCTTTGAGTTGGCTGAAGACGACTCTGATAACGATGGCATAATAAATAGTCTGGACCTCGACTCAGATAACGACGGCATCAATGATAATGTAGAAGCCCAACCCACCGCAGGCTATATCGCCCCATCTGGACAAGGTAGCGGCATCACTGATCTGAATAATGATGGCATTGATGACAACTATGCTGGTGGTTTAACCCCTGTCGATACGGATGGGGATGGCATTGCCGACTTTATTGATACTGATTCTGATAATGATGGCATCTTAGACATCGCAGAGCGTGGCACTGGCCCTACCAACAATCTAGGCTTTGAAGATGCTGATGGGGATGGCATCGATGATGATTTTGATGCGGTCGTCGGGCGTGATGTGAATGATGATGAGATTATTGCAGATGATGGGGGTGCTAATAGCTATTCCGCGTTTAATTTAGCCGATTCGGATACTGATACCAATGCGAATGAAACGGTGACGAATCGCACCACAAACGATGCGGTGGCAATGGTTTCAGATGTTGATTTCCGTGATGCCATCAGTGCGTTTGATGATGCCATCAGTACTGATGAAGATACGCCAGTGAGCTTTAATCTGCTCAATGCTAATGGCGGTAATGCAGACTATCTGCCAAATCCGCATGGCACTGAAGCCGTTACCATTAGCACTGCACCTTCAGCGGGGCAAGGCGTGCTGACGTACTTATTAGGTGGCAGTGGTGCGTTAACAACCGTGACTAATGGCACAGCACTCTCTGTGGCAGAAACTGCCACACTTCTCTTCAGCCCTGCTAACAATTTTAATGGCGTGGTGAGTGTGCCGTATGTGTTAAAAAACACCAACAACAATACTGATAATGCCATCACCACCATTAGCGTCAATGCTGTCGCCGATGCACCAATTAATACTGTACCCGCTTCTGTGAGTGTTAATGAAGAAACACCGTTTGCATTTACTGGTGGTAATCAAATCAGTGTGGCCGATGCTGAAAGTAATGTGGTAAGTACGCAATTGACGGTTACCAACGGTACCCTGTCTGTGACCTTAAGTGGCAGTGCGACTATCGGCGCTGGGGCGAATGACTCAAGCAATTTAACCATCACTGGCTCACAAGCCGAGATTAATGCGACTTTGGCGAGTTTGTCTTACACTGGCAATGCTAATTTTAATGGTGCAGATACCTTAACCGTGCTCTCTACCGATGCGACCTCTGGCACCGCATTAACCGATTCGGATAATGTGAGCATTACTGTCAATG
>CAZCBF010000005.1:13570-26965 GCA_964496895.1 uncultured Methylophilaceae bacterium
GCGACCTCTGGCACCGCATTAACCGATTCGGATAATGTGAGCATTACTGTCAATGGCATACCTGAGAACTTTACTATTTCAATCCCTGAAGGTCCAATTATTAATTCTGCAAAAGTAACTAGTGATGGTGGTGTGCCTGTTGTGATCAACCTGCCGATAGATGCTGTTGTGGGAGATGTGATCACTGTTGCAATTGATGGTAGTGCTCCAATCAGTTATACCGTTACTGGCTCTGATGTCGCAAACAATAAGGCCTCTGTTTTGTTGCCAACCACTGATATTAATTTAGCTGGTCAAGGCACTGCCGTCGTCACAAGCTCTTACACGAATGCAATAGGTAATAGTGCAACACCTGTGACGACAAATGTTATGGTCGATACAATTGCGCCTGCCACAACTGTTACTCCAGTCGGTGATGCAACTAAAACAGGCACAGATGCCACCGATAGAGCAGGCATTATCACAGTCAACGGCGAAGTAGCTGCGACTTCAGTGATCACATTGACTGGTCAAGATGGCGCAATCAGTAAAACGATTACGAATGATGGTACAAGCTTACCTGTGGTGCTTACTGACAGTGACTTGGGTATTTTAGGCGATGGCTTAGTGGAAGTATCAGTCGTGACATCAGACACCGCAGGTAATGTGACGATATCACCTGATTTAAGTGATGGTGACTTTATTTTAGACACAATCACCCCTGCTGCACCGATTGGCAGCCTTAACCCTTCGAGCGATTCGGGTATAAAAGGTGATAGTTTAACTAATGACAATACTCCCACTATCAGTGGCATCGGTGGCACACCTGGCGATATGATCAAATTGTTTGACAGTCATGGCAACATGATTGGCTCAACTATTGTGGAAGGCAATGGCACTTGGTCCATTACGCCGACAAGCCCACAAACTGATGGCATAAATACTTTCACCATAACAGCCACTGATCCAGTCGGCAATGTCAGCGTTGATGCAAACCTCTCAATCACCATTGACACGGTTGCACCGGTTGTCAATCAAGCGCCTGACATGACGGATGAGACCGATACTGAGATCAATGATGACAATATCACTAGTAATGCAAGGCCTAGTTTTGAGATACCTGCCATAGCGGCGGATGAAAGACCCATCTTGTATATTGATGGACTGATAATCAATACGATTTTTGATGCAGATGCCAATATACTGACGCCTGTCAATCCATTAATGACTGGTCAGTATAATGTTTCTTATAGTATAGAAGATGCCGCTGGCAATCTATCTGACAAAAGTCCTGCTCTGGCATTTGAAGTCAAAAATGATACCGATGTATTATTTGAGCAACTGGTCTCAGACCCTGAGAACACAAAAGGCAGCATCATACCAACGCACCACTTAAACCAACCTGCCATCAGACTAAGCGGTATGAATAAAAACATCAATGAGCATAGTACTCCAACAAAAATAACGAAATATCGCATTAATAACCCGTCAGGTTTTTCGATTTCAAACATGGATAAAGTGAACAGACTAAGTGATGACTTAGTAGGGTTAGCTGAGGATATAGACCCTGATCTGTATGTACAAAATGCTATTCGCGACTTGAGTATCAGTATAGAAGAACAAACATTTGTACAAAAAGCAGTTCAACAATCCCAAGAAGAATCGCAGGTACGCACTATTAATCTCGCTGAGTTTAATAGTGCAAACCCTTTAATTCATGCTTTCTTCGACCCATTTACCGTTAGCTTCTCATTGATAACTAGAACTGCATCCGTTGATGATAGTACAACACTCAAGACTCAATCTGCTGCACCCAATCAACCCGTCCAAATTGATCCGCAATCATCTGAAATTGACCCAGTTGATCTTAACAAAACTGATGCAGCTGAAACAAAAGTCAACAATACGCCTAAAGAAAATGTTGAAGCTAGTGACTAGCCTTTGATGTATCAGTTATTTAGTAAAAATTCTATAAAAAAACAATATGAAAAAAAAGACTGATTGTTAGCGATACTCAACGAATTGGTTTGTAGTAATTCATTTTATTATCGATTTAAGTTTAACAAGTGCGCCTGCAAAAAATTTAAGCTTTATATAAATGAGAGCCTTGCAATTCCAAGCATCGAAGCTGCTAAAGTACAGCTATATCATTGGGTTACTGATGATATGCATTGCAGTGCCTGCCTGTTCTGTCATACCCAAGCAATCAACACCCGTTGAAGTCAAAAAACGTGTAAAGCAAGATGTGGCGCAAATGTATTTGGATCAAGAGCCGATTACCGCGCCACTTACGTTAGAAATGGCAGTTGCGCGCACACTCCAATACAACCTGGATTATCGTCTTAAAAAGATGGAGTCTGCCATGGCGCTAGGCATTGCAGATTTATCCAAATACGATATGTGGCCGCAACTGCTTTCAAGCGCTGGATACAATAGCCGCACGAACCTATCGGGTGGTACCAGCATTGGTATTGAGGATGGCATAGAATCGCTGCGTGCCTCTACATCCCAACAGCGTCACATTGCACAATTAGGCGCTGAATTTAGCTGGAATGTGTTGGATTTTGGGGCCTCATATTATCAAGCAAAACAAAATGCTGACCAATATCTAGTCGCCGAAGAGCGACGACGAAAATTAGTCCACAATATGATGCAAGACGTACGCGCTGCCTACTGGCGCGCACTGGGTGCACAAAACCTAGAGAAAGAGGCTCAAGAAATTCTCACCAGAGCGGACAAAGCCTTGTTAATGTCGCGTGAAGCAGAATCACAAAAAATTATTTCACCAGATATTGCGCTAAATTATCAACGTGCGCTGCTAGATGCAACCACCCTATTGAACCAACGTCGCCAAGACTTGGCCTTTGCCAAGCGTGAATTAGCAGCCTTGATGAGCGTGCCACCAGGACAAGATTTCACATTAGCGTCAGCAACACAAACAGCATTACCTCCTGTGATCAACAATATTGAAGCATTAGAAGAAATGGCCTTATTACAACGCCCAGAGCTTCGTGAAGAGGATTACCAAAAACGCATTACGGCAGCAGAAGCCAAGAAGCAACTGCTAAGCTTTATGCCAAACCTAAATCTTGGCACGGGTTTTAAATATGATTCTAATGATTACTTGTATAACAACAATTGGTCTCAAGCCAGCGTTGGGGTGACATGGAACCTGCTTAAATTATTTTCATTACCAACGATGAAAGACAACCAAAAAAAACAAGTGAAGTTAGATGAAGCACGTCGCTTGGCACTCAGCATGGCAATCTTAACGCAACTCAGAGTCAGTGCGGAGCGCTATAAACTAGCTATTAAAGATTATGAAATTGCAAATACAGCGGCTGAGGTTGATCAACGTTTAGCCGCTTATACAGAGGCCTCTGTTAGTGCCAAGTTAGAAAATGAATTAGAGGTGGTTCGCACGAAAACACGCGCAGTCCTTGGTGCTTATCAACGTGCAAATGCTTACGCCAACGCACAAATAGCTTATGGTCGACTATACAGCACCTTGGGATTTGATGCACTAGAAGATAACTTTGAAGGCGATGATCTCAAAACCTTAGCCGATAGAATCCATCAACATTTTACTGAAACCGAAAACAGCAGATTAAACATGAAATCTAACCTGTTTGATGTTGCTGAGTTTACACCACCCCAAAGCCAATATAAAACAGTAAATGTAAAGATCAATGGTGTAAGCAACCCAGCTCTTTCGGCCAAAATGCAGCAATCATTATTAGATTTGTTGGCGCGTCATGATATTGATGTCAGTGATCAAGGGTTACCCCTTACCTTTGCGTTACGAAAAGAAGTTCAGCTCAATATTGATCATGTGAAGTGGTACATAATCTTACAAAATGCAAATGGCTCCATTCTAAATTCAATCAGATATACCACCAAAATGCCGCAGCACTCGCGCGACTCGATTATCGAAGCAACATTAATTGCAGCCGCAACAGCCAATTTGAAAGAGATGCAAGGGTGGTTGAAGTTATGATTCAGACGATTTGTATACAACTCGACAAAAACAAAATGGCATTATTAGGGAATAGATAATATGTTGCAAAAAAATCTATCTATTATTAGTTTATTTGCAGTGATTGCGCTGGTCGCATTTTTAAATCAAGACTATTTGAAAAGCGCTTTTTTTAGTGCGCGTAGTGCAGCCTCACCAGAAACAATCGCGCGACAAATAGCGCTTGCAACAAGCAATCAAGATAGTCAAATCAACGTAACGCCTAAGTCGCCAACCAAGTCAGTTGAAATAAGGCATGAGCAACCTGTAAGAGCACAAACAACGAGTCTTAAAGAGTTAAGTCAGTTATCGCATAATCCATCATTTATCGAAACCGCTGAATACGCCAACTTAAGCAATGAAAAAAAGCTCATTGTATTAAAAAATTTGCTTGACGAAACGCCAGTCGATCTAGTACGTGTATTACTCGTACCAGACCGTGAAACAACGATAGCAAGTGCATCTCAAGGTCGGATTATCCGTTTAGTCGGCAAGCTGGGTGAGTATTTTAAAAAAGGTGATTTATTAGTCGAATTTGATTGTCATCAAAAGTTAGCCAACGCAGAGATGGCAAAAGCAAGTCTTGCTGGTGCGATGGAGCAGCATGAGGCCAAAGTCAAGATGCAGGGTTTGAAGCAAGCGAGTGATGTTGAGGTTGCACTCGCGGCAAGCGAAACCAATCGTGCAAAAGCGCAACTAAAGCTAGATTTAGCAATGGCGAGTGAATGCAAAATTTTTGCACCTTGGTCGGGGCGAGTTGCCAAATCACATGCGAAACAGCACATGGTTGTCGCAGCAGGTGAACCACTGCTTGATATTATTGGTACAGGAAGCTTGAAAGTAAAACTGAATGTGCCTTCAAATCGCATCACACAGCTTAAAATTGGTCAGATATTCGGTGTGGGTATCGATGAAACAAATCAACACTATGAGGCGCGTATCAGTGCGATGAATAGCAAGGTTGATGCGGTCAGCCAAACAGTAGAAATCGAAGCTGTGCTGATAAAACCGAATAAACATTTGCTCGCTGGTATGAGTGGCACTGCGCACATTGCGACAAAACCACAGTCTAGTCAATTCGCTTACCATTAATGCCTTAATTTCAAACGATGGCACAGCAAGAAACAAGCGCACAAAAAGCAAGCGCCCCAAGCAAAGAGCAAACCTTTATTCAAATTAATATGCGCGCGCTCGACGCGCAAAAACCTGCTGACCTGCAATTTATCATTTGCAATGAGACTAATCAGTTGGTGCCGTATACGCAGGCGACCTTTTTTGAAGTCATCAAGCAACAAACAATCGTACTGCGCACCCTTTCAGGCTTGGTTGATGTTGAACAAAACGCGCCATTTAGCATTTGGTTAACACAGCTTAGCCAGGAGATTGATAAGAGTGCTGAGTATCAAATCATCAACTTATCTGATGTACCTACAGCGCTAAAGCAAGATTGGCAAGAATGGCTGCCAGAAAGCACATTGTGGATCCCATTACGCGATCACTGCGACGCGATCATTGGCTTGACCATGTTTGGTAAAGACACGCTTTGGACTGAGATTGAAGCCAAACAATTGGGTTTATTACATAAAACCTATGCGCATGCCTTGGACGCTTTACAGCATCAAAAGAAATCCTTTTTCAGCAAACTAGCTGACTTAATCAAATTGAATAATGCACTGATTTTCACACTCATCTTATTCGTGCTGATGTTTATTCCCGTTAGATTGTCGACATTAGCCCCGGCTGAAGTCATTGCGCTTGATGCGCTGAGTATTAGTGCGCCACAAGACGGTGTGATTCAATCCATTGTGGTATCGCCGAATCAAGCGGTCAAACAAGGTGACTTATTATTCACGCTCGATAATACCGTCGTTAGAAACCGTTATAACGTTGCTGCCAAAGCACTGGCCGCCGCAAAAGCAAATGCATTAGTGGCGAATCAACGTGCCTTTAACGACCCCAAAGATAAAGCTGCCTTGGCCAGTGCGATGGGTATTGTGCATGAAAAAGAAGCTGAACTTGCCGCAGTGCAGTCATTAATGGCGCGGATTGAAATCAGAGCTGCGCATGATGGCCTTGCGATTTTTACCGACCAAAATGATTGGATTGGCAGGCCTGTGCAAACAGGTGAACGCGTCATGCAACTGGCCGACCCAAAAGATACGGGTTTATTAGTCTGGTTACCCGTCAAAGATGCGCTAAACCTTGAAAAAGGTGCGCCAATCAAACTCTTCTTGCATACAGATCCGTTGCACCCAATTGCAGCGACCTTAATCCAAACCAGCTATCAATCGAGTCTTAGCCCAGATGATGTTGCCAGCTATCGTTTAAAAGGGCTTTTTGATGAAAAAAGCCAACTACCTCGCATCGGTTTAGGTGGCACGGCACGTATTGCTGGCGATAAAAGCTTTCTTGGCTATTATCTTTTCCGCCGCCCAATTGCGGCATTGCGCGAATGGACCGGGTTATAAGTGATTCCGACCAGTGAACAGCCCACAACGGTACACGTTTTACGGCATGAGCTGACGGTCAAACCAGCCAGCCAAGAACATGACGGCAGCCCCGCTTGGACGATCCATGACCCAGTGGTTAACAAGTTTTATCGCATCAGCTGGCTTGATTATGAAATACTCAAGCGATGGCCATTACTGCACATTGCGCAAATTGTGGCGGCTGTCAATGATGAAACGACACTGACGATAAACGAAGAGGATGTGATTGCGTTGATGACGTTTTTAAAAGCCAATCAACTCATTAAAGTCATCAATGCAAGCCAAGTCGACCAACTCATTGCAAAAAAATCTGCTTCGCATCAACACAAGTTAAGCTGGTTACTCAAGCATTATTTATTTATCCGAATACCGCTAATCAAACCACAGCGATTATTAGTAAGCATATTGCCTTTTATCCGTTGGGTATTTAGCCAAACCATGGCTTGGGTACTACTGCTCATCACCCTATTAGGTGTATTTTTGGTCTCACGCCAATGGGATACCTTTAGCGCAACACTGATCGATCAACTATCCCTCAGCGGCATGGTGAGTTTTGGTATTGCATTGATTTTTTCAAAATGCTTACATGAGCTAGGCCATGCAATCACCGCGACGCGCTATGGCGTGCGTGTTGGTCACATGGGTATTGCACTGTTGGTATTATTCCCAATGCCGTATACCGACACTTCAGAATCTTGGAAGTTAACCAATAGCCGCCAACGCCTGCATATTGCCGCTGCTGGCATTGTCGTCGAATTAGCATTGGCCGGCTTTGCAACTTTACTGTGGAGCATAAGCCCAGAAGGCAGCCTCAAAAGTGCTTTGTTTTTTTTAGCCACGACAAGTTGGATACTGACATTGATAGTGAACTTAAGTCCGTTCTTAAGGTTTGATGGATACTTTATTTTATCTGACTTATTAGACTTTCCAAACTTGCACCAACGCGCAGGTGCATTTGGCAAGGTGTTTTTAAGACGTTTTTTGTTGAGCTTTGATGACCCCTGGCCAGAAACCATTTCAACCAGCAAACGCAGATGGCTGATTACATTTGCCAGCCTAACTTGGCTTTACCGCATGTTGCTTTTTATGGGTATCGCGACACTGGTTTATTATTTTTTCTTTAAAGTATTAGGGGTAATACTGTTTTTGGTTGAAGTCTGGTGGTTTATTTTATTACCGAATTTCAAAGAAATGAAGGTGTGGTTTATGCGAAAAAAAGAAATCAAAACAAGTCGACTTATTCTGAGCGGCACTGTGTTGTGCGGGTTAATCGCGCTTGGCTTCATCCCTTGGCAAAGCCATGTAGAAGGTGCAGGCTGGGTGCATGCCTCCAAACAACATTATATTTACACCCCAACGGCAGGCAAGCTTACCAATATGCACGCCGCTGGCAAGGTGTCTAAAGGTGAAAAACTGTTTACATTGACCTCACCCGATATTACGCTGAATGCGTATCGATCACAATCAATGGTGAAAACGCGCAATGCCGAGTTACGTGGTTTAACCGGCGTCGAAGGTGGCGAAGCAAAACGCGCATCACTACAGAGTGAACGGGATCAATTTAACGCAGAGATGCAACTGTACCAAGATGAATTGGATCGTATGGTGTTAATCGCGCCTTTTGATGGCCTGCTCACAGACATCAATGACAATATAAACCCAAACACTTGGGTGAATCCAACAGAAGAACTGGCGATTCTAATTGATCCAAGCTCATGGATAGTCGATGCACTGATTCCAGAACGTGACATTAATCGTATCAACCTTGGCCATAAAGCCAAAATTTACACCCTGCATAATCAACTTAATACCTATGAGGGCACTGTTACCGCCATAGACACCAGCAAAATACAAAAGCTACCACACCCTATGCTTGCGGCAAATCACGGTGGCCCGATCACCACTTTTCCTGGTAGCGAAGCAGCCCCAGCGCAAGCTTTTTACAAAGTGAGTATCAAACTAAATCCCGTTGAAACATTCGATAACAAAAGTATGACCCTAGGCCGTGTGCAAGTTGCAACTCAAGCCAAAGCAGTTCTACCCGCACTCTTTGAGCGCGCTGCAGCATTATTTATTCGAGAATCTGGGTTTTAGGGTTACACGAAAATGGACATCCCTAGCTTTTACTGGAGAATTTCGGATGATGAAACCTACCCCCCAACCGTATCAGTTTTATTGAATGTTTTTTAACGATAAAAGATTTTGAGATTAGGGTATCCACCCAACCTCCCTTTCCGACTCTCCTCCAATCAATGTCTGCTCAAACCACTCGGGATTTTTTCTACGTTTCGCTCATCGGCACATAGCATCCCATTAATTCTGCATAGCGTTGCGGATAGAGCGGTTTCTTTCAGGCTCAGCATAGCCATTGGGGAAAATCGGCAAACCTGTATTTAAATCATATTTATCAGTCGCGTTTAGAGTATATAGCAGCTCATGTGCAATCACATTAAATTGCGCTTGGTTTCACGTTGGTGACCGAATACATTCACCCGACCGATACGCCCTTTATTTAGCGCGGTTGAATGACTTAAGTGATTAGAAATCGCTGGATCATGAAATAATAAATAGAGCTTGATGTCTGGTTTGATCGGGACTTGAGGGCTGTTGTGCCAAGCATACCAACGAAACTTTAAGCTCCAAATAACGATGTCCAGCCAGTTTGCGGTGGTTGCAGGTGGTGCAGGTGGGCGGCTATATAGCTGATCGCCTAATTGCGCCACAATTGGCTTGCGCATATTCAGACCATATCGACTAGCCTGCTCTGCAAAGTAGTCTTACATGGCTTCAAAATCATCATTGCTGAGCGTATTAATATACTGAGCAACCTGCTGACTACCATCGGCATTGATGGGATAGACCGCAACGTAAAAGTTATGCTTCCAGTCCAGATCAGCGCGCTCTGATAAAGCCTCACGTCCTACAATTATCAACACGATTAGCAAAATACTTAGTCGTAGAGCACGCCACATATGTATAGACCTTTGTCCTAGCTTTGAGTTAACCATATACACTTAATCATATTTTTACTTTTAATTATTTTAATTAGAGTCAAAACTATAAGCACTTTTAAATATAAAAAAAGTAGTAATCAAGTATATTGTGATTTGAACCATAGCAAATTAATCATAGAAAATGATCAGAGTTTTAATACTATTAACTTTAGTAACAATCCTTACTAGTTGTGCCACAACACCAGTTTCAGTCGAAAATAAAGTTAGAAAAGGTTACGGTTTTTTAGATAAAAACGGAAAGCTCCTTTTTCACAAAACCTTCGAAGCCGCAGGTAGCTTTAGTGAAGGTTTAGCGCCCGTGGGTCGGTATAAAAAGACTTCTGCAATTACCGGCAAAATGGAATACTACTTTATTAATAGAAATGGCGAGAAAGCTATTGATAATTACTATAAAGCAACATTTGGATTTTCAGAAGGTTTAGCTCCGGTAGTAATTGATGACAATTGCGGCTTCGTTGATAAATCTGGAAAACTAGTAATCAAAAATAAGTTTTCCTTGGTTGGTATATTTAAGGAAGGCCTCGCATTTGCGAGCACAAAAGAGACTGGTGGTTTTATTAATATATCAGGCGAATGGGTAATTAAAATACCTGAAAAAAAGTCAAACGTTAATTCAGCTGAAAATTATGAAGGTATTTATTATGGAGACCCAAGCCAGTTCAGTGAGGGTATAGCAAAGGTTTGTTATGACAAATTTTTGAAACACATTTGTTTTTATATCAATAAAGAAGGTAAAAAGTTATTCGATGGTCAAGAGTACAGTTATGCTACTGACTTCAAGAATGGACTAGCCGTTGTGGGAGATGCTGGGCTTGTGACTATCAATACACATTTAATCGATAAATCAGGCAATAAAATTACACTAAAACAAGATACGAAACATAATATTACTGAAGTATCGGAGGATATTGCATTTATTCAAAGCCATAGTTCTTTTTTCATAAATATTAAAACACAAAAGAGAATTACCAAGGAAAATTATTCTATAGCTAGCAAATTTTCAGAAGAGCTAGCCTGTGTTATGGATGATAGAGGTTTGGGATACATCAATAAAGAAGGAATATACGCAATTAAACCAGTGTATATGCCAGCCTTGGATAACGTTGGCTTAGGAACGTGCAGCGAATTTAATGAAGAAAGGGCCACAGTTTTAAATAAAAAAAACCAAATGCTTTTCATTGTCCCTAAGGGTAATGAAATTACGCCAGAGTATCCAATTAATTATGCAGGGCACTTTAATAATGGAATAATTAATGTGCATTTTAGAGACGACAATTACCCAAACCGTAAAAAGAAACGGCCTAAAAGTTAATACTTAGGCACATATTTCAGTTAAATTTTACTTAGCTTCCCGCTGCCGTCTTACCTCATACAAGCACATCCCCGTTGCAACACTTACATTCATACTCTCAACCGTGCCAAACATTGGGATACTAATCAAGTCATCACAATGCTCAGCTGTGAGGCGACGGATACCGCTGCCCTCTGCGCCTAGCACTAAAGCAATTGGGCCATCCAGTTTTGTATTGTGCAATGTGCCTTTGGCATCCATGGTGGTGCCAATGACAAACACGCCATACTCTTTGATTTTTTTGATGGTTCTAGCAAGATTAGTCACCGCTAAAAATGGCACAGTCTCCGCTGCCCCGCTTGCCACTTTGCGTACTGTTGCATTAATACCAACTGCACGGTCTTTAGGTGCTATCACGGCATCAACACCCATGGCATCGGCCACACGCAAACATGCACCCAAGTTATGCGGGTCTTCTACACCGTCTAAAATGAGCAAAAATGGCGGATGGTCAAAGTCTGCATCTAAGATGTCATCAATGTCTTTGTACGGCATTGGGTCATCGGTGATTTGCGCGATCACGCCTTGATGGCGTGCATTGCCACTCATGCCATCTAGGCGGCTGCGTTCTACCTGCCTGATTTTTTGAATGCCTTGTTGCTTTGCGGCATCAATCAAGTCTCTCATGCGTGGGTCCACGCGGTCTTGATCGATAAAGATTTCTTGAATACTTAGGCTTTGTTGGCGCATGCGACTTTGAATCGCATGAAAACCAAAAATGAGTTTTGCTTTTGCCATGTTGGAGGATGTTTCCTATGGTTTGATTAGGCTTATTCGCCTACTTTACGACGGGCTTTTTTGCCAGGTTTTTTCTTTGCTTTGTTTCTTTTAGCCTTGGCTTTTTCGCGTGTGCTATCTTTTGGAGTTGACTCAGTTCGGCGGCGGCCTGGTTTGCCACGGCGGCTGCCTCGACTAGAGCTTGGGCCTGCACTGGTTTTGGCTTTTGCTCGGGGTTTTAGCCGCAGCGTCTTTTCTTCTTTGGCCTTTTCACGGGCTTCGTTTTTTTCTGCTCGTACATAGTCGGCCACGACTTCAGGTAGTTCGTCGGTACTTTGTTGGATTTTTTCAGCAGCTTTATCTGAGAGTACAAAGTCAATTTTGCTGGTTTCTAAATCCACTCGAGCGACTTGAACCGTGAGGCGATCACCTAATTGGTAACGCTGGCCTGAGCGCTCGCCGATCATGGCGTGTTGTGCTTTTTCATATTGAAAGTAATCGTTGCCTAGCTCAGTAACATGTACCAAGCCTTCGATATAGACATCATCGAGTGCAACAAACACACCAAACGGCGTGACACCGCTAATGGTGCCGTCAAACACATCACCGATTTTGTCTTGCATATAAAAGCATTTGAGCCAATCAGTCACATCACGCGTGGCATCATCGGCACGGCGCTCAGTCATTGAGCAATGCTCGCCAAGTTCTTGCCAGCTGCCTGCTTTGTATGACTTGCCTTGTAGCACGGCTTTGATGGCACGATGGACTAATAAATCAGGATAACGACGAATCGGTGAAGTAAAGTGTGCATAGGCCTCATAAGCTAAGCCAAAATGGCCTAAATTATCTGGACTATAGACGGCTTGTTGCATTGAGCGCAGCAAGACGGTTTGTAGTAAATCTGCATCGGGGCGCTGGCGAATGGCCGCGAGTAGCTTGCCATAGTCTTTGGCATGCGGTTTGTCACCGCCACCCACACTAAAGCCGACACCGGCCATAAATTCACGTAGCAGCTCTAACTTCTCAACAGTGGGGCCTTCGTGTACGCGATAGAGTGCGGGGTGTTCGTTTTCCATCAAGAAGTCAGCAGCGCAAACATTAGCGGCTAGCATACATTCTTCGATCAGCTTGTGTGCTTCGTTACGCTCACTCGGGACAATGCGCTCAATTTTGCCATTGTCGTTAAATTCCATCACCGTGTCAGAGGTTTCAAACTCAATGGCGCCGCGTTTTTTGCGCTGGCCCAACATGGCTTTATACACACTGTAGAGGTTGTCCAAATGTGGTTTGAGCCATGCGTATTCTTGCGCAAGCTCGCCCTCTGGGTTTTGCAAGATGTCATACACTTTGGTGTAAGTCATGCGTGCTTTTGAGTGCATGACGGATGGATAAAACTTGTATTGCTTCACGATACCTGCGGCATTCACCTGCATATCACACACCATACACAGGCGTTCCACTTCAGGATTGAGTGAGCATAAGCCATTGGACAAAGCTTCTGGCAACATCGGAATCACACGACGTGGGAAATAAACCGAGTTACCACGGTCGTAGGCTTCTTTATCTAGAGCATCTTTTGGCTGGACATAAAAGCTCACATCAGCGATGGCTACGACTATGCGCCAACCTTTGCCTTGTGGCTCTGTAAAGACGGCATCATCAAAGTCACGTGCGGTTTCACCATCAATGGTAATCAGTGGTAATTCGCGTAAATCAACGCGATCTGCGTAGTCTTTAGGCTGGACTTTTTTGGGGTAATTTTCTGCTTGGTTAATTGCGGCTTGTGGAAATTCATGTGGCAATGCATGCTTGCGCAAGGCGATTTCAATC
>CAZCBF010000006.1:0-26005 GCA_964496895.1 uncultured Methylophilaceae bacterium
AACAAAATGCAGCCTTAGTTGAAGAAGCAGCAGCAGCGGCAGAGAGCTTGGTTGAGCAAGCCAATGGCTTGATGGGAACAGTTAACCAGTATCGCCGATCACAAGCAGCTGTTAGTACTTCCAGAGCTTCTGCAGCACCAGTGGCTGCCCAAAAAACTTCAGTTGACCGAAGAGCTGTCAACAGTCCGATGCGCAACTCTCAATCAACGAAAGTGAGCGATGAGAGTAGCTCAAAAACAGGCACTGACGAAGATTGGGAAGAGTTTTAAATTGGAAGCGACCCTCTTTATTTAAAAAGAGGTGTCTTGAGTGCCATTAAAGGTATTTGATTCTATCGCGACAATATGATTATTTAGTGCTTAATAGCGGCTAAAACTTTTGAACTGCAGTGGAATCTGAGTGTTGTTTACAAGCATTAATTGTTAGGAAAAGTAAAGTGTTAATTTAAGCAAAATTACAGGCTGTTATCAGGAAATGCTGAGAGAAAATTTTTGTTAAATTTAACTATGAAGAAAGTATCTGTATTTTAGGCATAAACAATATAGTTTAAAGCGGTGGTTGCCAATGTTAGCCGTTATTTAATTAAATCCTTGCTGCCAGAATGTTTCTAGCTTGGGTAAATGCAATCAAATGAAAGAGGTTGAGAATGTTGAATTTAGTAAAGATCATGGGTGGAAAACGTGAGAAAAAGGTCGAAGAAATCGATACTGGCTTCTCGAGCGATATTCAAGACATTGATGAAAGTGAAGAAAAGTTAGCTTCATTAGAGTACGAGTTAGAAGCTGCGTTAACGCGCATGCGATCTGGCGAGAGTCTAGTGGCTTTACAAAGCAACGATTCAACCTTAGACAAAGTCACTGGGATGATCAATGAAATGGTTAAGCTTTCAAGCAAAGACGCCGTATCAAATTCTCCCGTAGGTCAAATTGACGATGGTCAAGTAGCTGATTTACATACGGAGTTAGAAAGCTTAGCCGCTAAACAGCAAGAGGGTGAAGTTGATGCCCTGATCGATGCTGCTAACTGTGCACCTGCTTTTACTGAGATCATCAACGTGATCAATCAGATGGTTGAAGCCAATAATCAGCAAAATGCAGACATCAACCATGTGCTCGAAAACATTGGCCGTGGTGATTTATCAGTCAAATTAGACCCACAGCCAGGGCAAAAAGAAATCTGGAATAAGAGTATTGACCGTATTCGCGGCAATTTAAAAGCAGTCGTGGACTCAGTCGATTGGGTGTATGCCGAACATGAAAAAGGCAATATCGACATGACCTTGGCTTCACATATGTTTAAGGGTCAATTCTCAGCGATGGCCGAACGTGTGAATAAGATTGTGGGTGGTCATATCGAGCTAAACCAAAAAGCAATGGCGGTGGTGAAGGAGTTTGGTGAAGGTAATTTTGATGCACCATTAGAGCAGTTTCCTGGCCAAAAAGCTGAAATTAACGAAACGATTGAACAAGTCAGAAGCAACCTAAAAGAATTGAACGAGGATGCACAAACACTCGCACAAGCGGCTAGGGAAGGTAATGTTTCTGTGAGGGCTGATGCTGAACGTCATCATGGTGATTATCGTAAGATTGTCGAAGGCATGAACGAAACGCTAGATATGATTGTCGACCCGATTACGATCGTTAAAGGGGCTTCAAATGCGATCAATCTGGCAGCAAGAGAAATTGCGCAAGGTAATTCAGATTTAAGTCGCCGAACAGAAGATCAAGCCAAAAACCTAGAAAAAACTGCGAGCAGTATGGATGAGTTAGCGTCTACGGTAAAACAGAACGCCGATAACGCTAAACAGGCCAACCAGCTTTCGCAAGCGGCAACGGCTGTTGCAACAAAAGGTGGTGATGTGGTCGGCGAAGTCGTACAGACGATGAGTGGTATCAACGAATCTGCCCGCAAAATTGAGGACATTATTTCTGTGATTGATGGCATTGCTTTCCAAACCAATATTCTTGCCTTAAATGCTGCTGTAGAAGCCGCTAGAGCAGGTGAGCAGGGCCGTGGTTTTGCTGTGGTCGCCGGCGAAGTACGCAACTTGGCGCAACGCTCATCGAGTGCAGCAAAAGAAATTAAAGAGCTGATTACCGATTCTGTTAATAAGACAACTGAAGGTACACAGCAAGTGGAAACAGCAGGTAACACCATGGATGAAATCGTCACATCGGTGCAACGTGTTTCCGACATTATTGGTGAAATCGCAGCAGCTTCTCAAGAGCAAAGTGTCGGTATCGAGCATGTGAATACCGCCATCATGAAGATGGATGATGTGACACAGCAAAACACTGCCTTAGTTGAAGAAGCCGCAGCCGCAGCAGAATCTTTGATGGAGCAGGCTGATGGATTAAAAACCTCAGTGGATGTTTTTAATATTGAAGAAAGTACTAATGAAGTCGTTATGCATGAAGAGAATGAGGCTTTGTTGGTCAATGGATAACTTCATCGGGCTAATTGTTTAGTCTTATTAAGTGGGTTAAACAGTTAGTCTGATGCAGTTTAGAAAAGCAGTATGGCAACAAGTAGTTTTTTTGTAGATAATTAATTATATTTTGGAGATAAAAAAATGGCAGTCATTGATAAAGTGATGGTGGGTGAGGCATTAGTGATCGAGGATCGTCCTGATGGTAACGGCTTAGATTTATTAAACGTCGCTCACATTGATTTGATTTTGGGTCCACGTGGTAGTGAGGCAGAGAGTGCATTTTGCCGTACGTTAACTGATCAAAAACAAGGTGTGAATGGTTTGTTGGCAGTTGCTGCACCTAACATGATGGTTAAGCCATCTACTGTAATGTTTAATAAAGTAACCATCAAAAATGGTAAGCAAGCGACACAAATGTTTGGCCCAGCGCAGCGCGGTGTATCAATGGCTGTGATGGACTGTGTTGCAGATGGTACGATTCCTTTAGAAGAAGCGGATGACATCTTTATTTGTGTGGGCGTGTTTATTGATAACCGTGCTGACATTGATGAGCGTATCCAAGATTGGAACTACGAAGCGACTAAGCAAGCGATTAAAAGCGCAGTTGCTGGTGGCCCAACAGCTGCTGACGTATTGAAAGCATACAAAGATAGTGCTCACCCATTTGCTGCGCGTAGTAAAGACGATCGCAACAGAAGATCTAATGATGCTGCGGTACAACTAGCGATTGAGCAAATGAAAAATCGTAACCCACTCACACTTGAGCCTTCAGAAGAAGACTTGGCTGCTGAGAGCGCATTAAACGAAATGCGTGGCCGTAAAGCGACAACTTAAGTCCTTTACAAGCCAACCGAAGAGGTTGCTTTTTGCTTCTGAAGAGAAGGGAAAAGTAACCTCTTTTTTTTGGCTGTCAATCCTTGTTTAGCAAGCATAATAGGTTTAGTTAAGTCATCTATCTTATGTGAACAAGACCCCAGAAAAAGAATATGCTACAAGAAAAATATAAACAAGAACGTGAATTTTCTTTTACTGAAAAAGATTTTTCTAGAGTCAGAACACTGATTTACCAGCATGCTGGTATCTCACTGTCAGAAGCCAAAACAGATATGGTGTACAGCCGCATTGGCCGCCGATTAAGAACAAATGGTTTTTCTGAGTTTAAGCATTATTTAGATCATTTAGAGTCTGCAAATGATGCCGAAGAGTGGGAAGCCTTTACTAATGCACTGACGACTAATTTAACGTCGTTTTTTCGAGAAGGGCATCACTTTCCAGTCTTAGAACAACACCTGAAAGCGCAAAAAACACCATTAAGAATTTGGTGTTCGGCCGCTTCTACAGGCGAAGAGCCGTATTCGCTGGCGATGACGGCTTGCGAAGCGTTTAATACGCTCAAGCCGCCCGTTCAGATTATTGCAACCGATATCGATACCAATGTACTGGCCTCTGCAAGGCAAGGGGTCTATGTTGAAGATCGCATTAAAGATTTAGATGAGGCGCGTAAAAAACGCTTCTTTGACCGAGGCGTCGGTCAAAATACAGGCAAAGTGCGGGCCAAAAAAGCATTACGCGATCTAATCCAATTTGAACAACTGAATTTATTAGGCGAACAATGGCCGATTAAAGAGCCGTTTGATGTGTTGTTTTGTCGCAATGTTATGATTTATTTTGACAAAGAGACACAACGAAAAATTCTCAGTCGTTTTGTGCCTTTTATGAAGCCAGAAGCACTACTCTTTGCTGGACATTCAGAAAACTTTTTATACGTATCGGATCAGTTTAAGCTGCTAGGCAAAACAGTTTACACCTTGAATTCGGCTTCACATGATGTGATTCAATAATAAAAGAAAGTTGAGAGCAATTTGAGTCTTACCATCACAGAGCAGGTCGCCAGTACATTATATTTTGATCGCACTTTTGATAAAGAAGCCGCCAAAATATCACCTGGTGAATACTATTTTACGGATCAAGACATGGTGATTGTCACTGTACTGGGTTCTTGTATTTCTGCCTGCATTCGAGATACACACCTAGGCATTGGTGGGATGAATCATTTTATGTTGCCTACGTCTTCGACTGCGGATAAAGATAGTCCAATTTCGGAGTCAATGCGTTATGGCTCATATGCCATGGAGGTTTTAATTAACCAGCTCATACGCAATGGTGCTAGGCGTGACACTATGGAGGCTAAAATATTCGGTGGAGCTAATGTGATTAAGAGCTTTACCACCTCTCATGTTGGTGAGCGCAATGCTGAATTTGTTAAAGAGTTTTTAACCAATGAAGGTATTGCCATCTCAAGCGAAGATTTACTCGATGTGTATCCGCGTAAGGTGTATTACTTTCCCAAGACAGGAAAAGTACTCATGAAAAAAATTAAATCGCTCAATAACAACACCATTGTTGAGCGTGAGCAAACTTACGCAAGTTCCCTCAAAACCAATGATGTCGGTGGCGAGGTCGACTTATTTTAATCAACCATTTGTAATGCGAGTAAACGCATATCAATGATAGTAATGACATGGTTTAAAAATGACAACAAAAGTATTAGTGATTGACGACTCTGCGTTAATTAGAAAATTATTAACAGAGATTATTAACAGCCATTCAGATTTAGAAGTGGTTGGTGCTGCACCAGACCCGTTGGTGGCACGAGGCATGATTAAACAGCTCAATCCAGATGTGCTGACCTTAGATGTTGAAATGCCTAAGATGGATGGCTTAGATTTTCTGGAAAAGCTCATGCGCTTGCGTCCTACCCCAGTGGTAATGGTTTCAACACTGACAGAGCGTGGATCTGAAATCACGATGCGCGCCCTAGAGTTGGGCGCTGTAGATTTTGTGACAAAGCCGAAAATGTCAGTCACTTCTGGTATGCATGAATATTCAGACCAGATTGCCAATAAAATCCGGACCGCGGCCAATGCGAATGTGACGCAAATGGTAGCGCCTACTCAGCCAGCCACCGCTAAACCACTCGGAAACCCACTGATCAGTAGTGAGAAGCTCTTAATTATTGGTGCTTCTACAGGTGGTACTGAGGCGATTAAGCATTTCTTGACGCAATTACCTATTGATACGCCAGGTATTTTGATCACGCAACACATGCCTCCGGGATTTACCAAAGCATTTGCTGAGCGCCTGAACGGTCTGTGCAAAATAACGGTTAAAGAAGCCCAAGGCGAAGAGCGCGTGTTACCAGGCTATGCTTACATTGCACCAGGTGACAAACACCTGACATTGGTGCGTAGTGGTGCCAATTATGTGACCCGACTAGAAGACGGGCCGCCAGTCAGCCGTCATAAGCCATCTGTCGATGTTTTATTTCATTCCGCAGCTGCAAGTGCAGGTAAAAATGCCATTGGCATTATCTTAACCGGTATGGGAAAAGATGGTGCAGAAGGGATGGCGAAAATGAAAGAAGCAGGTGCTTATAACTTTGCACAAAACGAAGAAAGCTGTGTGGTTTATGGCATGCCTAAAGAGGCGGTTGCGCATGGCGGTGTACATGATGTTGTCCATTTAAATGATTTGTCTAGCAAAGTGTTGCAGCACTTTTCCAAAAATGGTGAACGTGCAGTTCGTATGTAACTAATTGATTAAGCTAAGCAATAAAAAACGCTTATTTTTTGACTAAAGCTTCTACTTGCATTGCCGATAAAAACTACATCATAAGTAAAAGTTAATAGGTATGCATGCATTAAATCGCATACCTCTACATTAGAGCAATAAGGATTGTAAGAGTATGGCAGACCCAAATACAAAATTTCTAGTAGTGGATGACTTTTCTACTATGCGTAGAATTGTGCGAAATTTGCTAAAAGAGCTCGGTTATTCCAATATTGAAGAAGCAGAAGACGGTGCAATGGGATTGGCAAAATTAAAAGAGGGTAGTTTTGATTTTGTGGTTTCAGATTGGAATATGCCTAATATGGATGGTTTAACCATGTTGAAGCATATCCGTGCAGACGAAAATCTAAAGTCTTTACCAGTATTGATGGTGACAGCTGAGGCTAAAAAAGAGAATATTATTGCAGCCGCACAGGCTGGTGCCAATGGGTATGTGGTTAAACCATTTACCGCTGCGACACTAGACGAAAAGCTTGCAAAAGTATTTGAAAAACTTGAAAAAGCAGGGGCATAATATGAGTGAAAATGTGCAACAACTAGCGAGTGACACCGATCAACTGGAGACCCAAGAAGAAAGCCACATGTTAGATCGCATCGGCCATCTTACGCGTGATCTGCACAATAACCTAGCAGGGCTTCAATTAGACAAAGTGTTGGATGAAGTGGCGACGAATATGCCAGATGCACGTGGTCGTTTAGACTATGTCTCTCAAAAAACGCAAGAAGCTGCAGAGAAAGTACTCAATGCCACTGACGTGGCGATACCGTTGCAAGAAGAAATTCAATCAGAAGGTAAAAAGCTTGAGCAAAAGCTACAAGCCTTGAAAGAAGCTGCAGGTGTCGATGAAAATTATCAAAAAGGTGTGGAGGATGCACTCGCTTTTTTAAACCTCACCAATCAAAAATCAGACCAAACCAAAGCCTTACTGCTTGAAATTATGATGGCACAGGATTTTCAAGACCTGACAGGTCAAGTGATTAAGCGTGTCACCAGCCTAGCACAAAGTATCGAAACACAGTTGGTGCAAGTTTTGCTTGATTTTGCACCAGAAGATATAAAATCAGCCAATGAAACAGTGGGTTCTCCACAGACAAACAAAGAAGAGAATTTGTTAAATGGCCCGCAAATTGATAAAGCTGCGGAGAATGTTGTCGCCAATCAAGAACAGGTAGATGATTTGTTAGACAGTCTTGGTTTTTAATGAAAATTATTCAATTTTAGTAATTAAAAGTAAAAAAACTGATTGTAATTACTATTGCAATCAGTTTTTTTGTCATAACATGTCCATATAAACAATATATTTTCTATTAACAATCAATCAAGTGAATTTTAGGAGAGCTCAATGCTTAAACAGGCAGCTTTATTAGTGATCACGGCCATTATGGCTTTCTCATCAGTCTTAGCGAATGCAGCTGAGGGATATACCTTGCATCAGGGTGATATCTTGCAAGTTTCAGTTTGGGGTGAAGAAAAGTTACAAGAGCCAAGCTTGGTATTACCGGATGGTAGTATCACTTATCCATTAGCTGGGAATGTAAAAGTGGTTGGCTTAACAGCAACGCAAGTAGAGGCTGAAATTGCTGAAAAGCTCAAGCCGTTTTTACCAGACCCACATGTCTCAGTGGTGATTACGAGTATTGAAGGCAATAAAGTGTATGTGATGGGTAAAGTGAACACCCCAGGTGAAATTTTACTCACGGGTCCACTAACCGTATTGCAAGCATTGAGTATTGCCGAAGGTTTTAAAAAGTTTGCTGACAAAAAAGGCATCAAAATCTTAAGAGAGGTCCAAGGCGCACGCAAAGTGATTCCTGTACCAAACTACGAAGAAATGATTAAAGGCTTAAACCTTGAAGGTAACTATAAGTTGATTTCGGGCGATACGATTTTAGTGCCTTAATTCGAACCACGCGTCGATAAGATAGAGTATTGATTAATTTATGTAATACTTTCTATAACATGGTTATAATGTTGTTATTAATGAATTTATTCTGATCAATACTCAAAGAGAACTTGATATGAAAACCAATATGGGGAAGCGTTTACCAGTGTTTTACAAAACTAGAAATTTAGTGATGGCTACAGTGTTAGCCATGACGTCATCAACAAGCTATGCATTGGATTTTGAAACCTATTATAAGGTCGATGCAGATTTCGGTTATCAAAACAATCCAGCGTTTGCTAAGACTGATAAGAGCTCAGTGTTTTCAACAAGAATTGCACCATCGGTACAGTTTAGTTATGCCGATGACTATAACCAATACAATGTTGATGTCGGCGTTTCTATTTATGAAAACTCTAATGAAGATGTTCTGGTTGATTATATTGCACCCAATATTGCGGCTGATTGGTCACGAGAGCTAGAGTTTATGCGTATCGGGATTGAGGCCACTTACAATCATGTTGCAGCGCGTGCACAATCATTACTAGCTGATGGTAATAACCAGACGGTGGATAATATCGCCAGAACAGGTACGATCAAAGGTAGCATTGATGTTGATTTTAATGCGAAGTGGTCGCTAGATAATCAAGCACAGTATCAACGTGTGACCTACACAGCCGATGTGGCCAATCTAGGCGATTTTGATCTGTATGGCGGCGAGTCTCAGTTGAATTACAAAAACTCTGATCAATTCACTACTTATACTGCGGCAGACTACTATGAGTATGAAATTCAAAGTGGTAACGCAAAAGATTCAGATATTTACTCACTGGTCGTCGGTACTATCTATACGCCAGCTGAAAACATTACGGTTGATTTAAGTCTTGGTGGTTATGATGTATCAGGTGTATTTGATGATTCTGGTGTGCGCTATGCGGTGGATGCGGAATATGCATTAGACCGTGTCACCTTTTACGGTGAAATGTATCGTAAGATGATTGCTGCTGGTCTAGGTATTTTTCAGTTAAATCAGCATTTTAATGTTGGTGCCAACTACCAATTATCAGAAGTGTCTAGTGTTTCTGGATTGCTTGCACATAACAAGGCTAGAGGTGAAGCGGCAGTGGGTAGCCAAGATGTGACCTTTCAATCGATTGGTTTTTCATATGATAGAAATTATGAAAAATGGAGAGCCTCACTGTATGCAGACTTTTCTTCACTGGATGTTGATGGTGGAAGTGGCAGAACTAACAATAGAGCGGTTGGTGTAAGAGTGTCTTGGGATCCTTTTGACTCAGGTGCTGAGCGTCGTAATCCATTAGATTTTTAATGAATAGAGAATAACTTAGGATACTGCCAGCAATGTATTTAAATAACGACTTATCAGTTGACGATTATATTAGTATCATCAAGCGTAAATACTTTTTTATCGCTGCACTTGCCTCTACACTGTTTATCATTGCGTTTTTTGTGATCTTATTTTTACCTTCAGTCTATCAATCATCTGCGACGATTTTAATTGAAGCTGAAAAAGTTGAAGCGGGTAAGCAAAACCCATGGGAATCACAAAAAAATGGGGTCGCTGCAAGGTTGGAAGCCCTAAATGCTCGTTTGTTAACTAACAAAAAGATGCTCAACATTGCCAAAGACTATGATTTGTTTGAGGCGAATAGCTCTAAAGTGTTAACTCCGCAAGATGAGGTGGCGATTGCAAAACTAGTCCGTCAACAAATTAAAACGCAATTAATCAAAGCCGATGTTGGTAATCCGTATCAACAAAGGCCTGTCTTATCTGTCAAAGTGAGCTCTCGTTTTGGTACGCCTGAAACCACATACAGCATTACCAAAGATATTGTTGATGCTATCGTGAATGAAAACAAAAAACGTACGACTGACAAGGTCGTTAGTGTGGCTTCATTCTATGACAAAGAAGCCAATGAGAAAAAGTCGACATTAGAGCGTGTAGAGCAAGAGATGATTGCCTACAGAAAGCGAAATGCAGGGATGTTGCCAGAGAACAGAACCTTGCATGTTGAGAGCCTTGAGCGCCTCAGAGATGACTTAAGTTCTTCACAAAAAGAACAAGCTATTGCGCGATCTGAGCTATCGAGTTTGAATGTAGAGCTCGCTTCAGCTAGAGCGGGTATTAGCTCTAACCCAATGGGCAATCAGGCGGCACAGCCGGGCTACAGTGACGAGGTGATTGAGCTTAAATCAAAATTATCTCAACTAAAAACACTCTACAGCGATAATCACCCAGCAGTGAAATCACTTAAGAGCAAGCTTGCAGCGCTAGAGTCACTAGAAACGGCATCCACGCCGCAAGTGGATACTTTTCATTCTATTGAGGTTGCTCGTGTAGAGGCGCAAATCGACGCGGCTAAAAGTCGTATTAGAGCGATTGAACGTGAAGAGAGTCAGATTCGCGCAAGGATCCAGAAAACCGAGAAGACACTTTTCCAAAGCGGCCAGACCGAAGGTGTGCTTGATTCACTAGAGCGTAAGTATGATGCAGCTAAAGAAGCTTACCAAATTGCTAAAAATAAACAAAACCAAGCAAAAATTGCAAAAGACATTGAATTGCAAGACAAAGGTGAGCGTTTTGTCATCAATGAACCACCAGTGATGCCGACCTATCCTGTGCAGCCCAAGCGTAAGTTATTACTTGCTGGCTCACTATTGGTTGCGCTAGGCTTAAGCTTTATTATTGCAGTCTTGTCAGAATTATTTGATCGTCGATTAAGAGGTCAGGCCTCCATTGCTTCAACACTCAAGATGCAACCTATGGCCTTGATTCCATATATTAAAAATAAGTCAGACGCACATGTTGTACGCTACAAAATGATGAATTTAGTTTATCTAAACTTATCGGTGGTGACATTGTGTCTATTGGTTATTCACTTCTTTGTTTCTCCATTTGATGAAGTGGTGAATACAATCATGTCTAAGGTTTAATTAAGTACCATGGAAAAGATTAAAGACGCATTAAAAAAAGCTAAATCAGGGGTTGCGGTCAACCGTGCAATGGCGCCATCAGTGCGTCGCAACGGCGTAAAGCAATTACAAAGACATGATGAAGTACTTGAAAAGATTGTTTATAACCAAGAAAACGTATTTGAGATTGAGCCTAAACACCTTGAAGAGTACCGCATCGTTGCCCATGACAAAATGAATCCTAGCAGTTGGATTTATGATACGTTGAGAACGCAAGTGCTGCAGAAGATGGATGAAAATGACTGGCATTCAATTGCGATTATTTCGCCAACAGCTTCTTCAGGTAAAACAATCACAGCGATTAATCTAGGGATTAGTATTGCACAATCTCCACAAAAAACCTCTATGGTTGTTGATTTTGACATGCGTAAACCTAAGCTTGCTACCTACTTAGGTGTTGAGCATGATAAGTCAATGAATGAGTTCTTGAAGGGCACTGCAGACCTGTCTGAGATTATTATCAACCCTAGTATTCCTCGATTTACAGTCATACCGACCAATAGTCCAGTTAAAAACTCATCTGAGATTTTATCTCGTTCTAAAGTACGTGGTCTCATGAGTGAATTAAGAGAGCGCTATGAGTCAAGGGTTGTGATTTTTGACTTGCCCCCAATTTTACAGGCTGATGATGCGATGGTCGTTCTGCCACATGTTGACTGTGCATTGTTAGTGGTTGCTGATGGTGCTAATACAGAGTCTGAACTAATCCAGACAATGCGCCTATTGGATAAAACCAATATATTAGGATCGGTGATCAATCGTTCTGAAGAGCGACAACAGCAATATTACTAAGTAATAAACTTAGCCTGATTTCCTCTCTAAGACGACCGCTTTATTCTAATATGGTGGTCGTTAGTTATTGCTAGTACTAACAATAACTAAAAACACACAAGCCCCCATTAAGTAGCCTAAAAAAAGAATACTCCTAACTTGCTATTGTTAGGCAGCCGCATGCACCCGGTCTGTGGGTAGTGCTTTAATACGCTCTTCAAGCTCTTTAGTCTTAGTCTCTCTTACGATCCTATTGTAGCTAATCGCAATACCGCTAATCCCAAAGAAGATCACGCCAACAATATTGGCATCACTGACCATTGATAATACGAAGAACATACCGAATAAAGCACTAAAGATAGCGACACCAGCACAATACATAGGCGAGTGTTTGTCTTGTTGCATAAGCAGTGCTTTCAAAAGTCCAAACATCACGAAAAGGATAACACCGAGGAATAAGAAGAAGCCAGTCAGGCCAGAACTCATTGCAATAGCAAGATACACATTCACTAAATCGACAATACCTTGCCCTTGTAGCAGTGGTAGTAACGCTTCATGTAAACGTGGATCATAGGTGCCAAAGAACGGAAATTCCCCGATCACTACTAAGGATTGTTCAAATAGCATGAATCTATAGTCAACATTACCCGTTTCCAAATCACCGACAAATGGGATGTAAGAAACTACTTTTTCCCAATAACCTGCCATCGCTAATCCAGCCAAGGCAACCACGAGTAATGCAGAGGTCAGTAAAATGTTTCTGAGTTTATTGGGGCTTAGTACAAAAATCACAAAGAACATCAATGCGGTAGCCGTCCACGGACCGCGCGAGAGTGAAGCCAGCAGGCCGGCGCCAAGTATGCCGTATCCAACCATAACCAGTTTGGGGTCTTTGATGTATTGTTTGACGTAATGAAATAATGCCAGTGACATCATCATAATCATGCCCAAAAATAGCGGATGTTGAATCGATGCCATCGCTCTGAGCATGCCATCTCTGGTTACCCCAGATAATGCCCAGTCAATGCCAAGATTGTAAGGAATAGTGACATACAACATGTTGGAGGTAAGGATTTCAAAAAATGCAATCGGCGCAATTAAAAAGCCACTGCAGACAAAAGCGATTAATACGGTTTTTAATTGGTCATAGCTACGGATGTATTTTCTAGCGACGATATAGGGCAGGTAATATTGTAGTAGTAAGCTCATGCCGTATTTAATTACGGCAGGATATGTCATGTAGAAGCCTTCTACATTTTTACTGTCTATGCCTCTGGTTTTGAGTATAAACAACAAAATTAGGTAAAGCGCAACAAAATAGTCAGCGACATGTCCTGGAGGCTTAGCACCACTTTGCTTGTTCATAAAGCCGCTGATTACAAGCGGTACTAGCAGCACGATACTGACGATTTTTTGGTAGTTGAGGTTGATCACTACGGTTTGTAGCTCGTAGGCTGGAATCACAAAAATCACTGCATAAAATAAGGCGATCTTATTTTCCAGTCTCTTGCTAAGAAACCATAAGATGACTGCAGCACCGATAAACAAAATGAGGATTTTGGGGGCAAGAAAGGAAACGCTAGTGAGCGCTGCCCACGAAAACATCCAATTTCGAAAGGTTGCTTCCCCAACAATAGGGCGAACACTTCTATTTAAATACATCATCGTAAAGAAGCTGATAAATAGAATCTTAGCTAAAACTTTTGCATTATCAATCATAGGTGCTTTTTATTGATTGTTTAATGAGATACGTTAATTTGGTGCGGTAATTTGCGCCATTAATAGTGCATCATTACCGGTTATCGTTAGCCCAAACCATAATACCAAGGCTGAGACGATAAACCCTAGCAGATCAATGTATGGCAACCATACTTTGTATTTAATCTGGCTGTAGAGCTCAATAAAATACGCGAAAGTATTGTATAGGCAAACACCTACTATAATGCCATTGCCTTTGTTGAAATGCCAACCTAAAAATACTAAAACAACGTAAGTAATGGTTTTATAAAACGTCAAGTTGGCCAGCAATTTATTATCGCCCAGTACCAGATAAAAAGGGCCCAGTGCCGAAATAATCATGGGGATAAAGGCAATGCAATAAGTTTGCATAATCCAAGCGGCCCCTTTATAACGCGGGTCAAAAATCAAGTCAATGATTTGTGGCGCAAAAATCACCAGCACCCAGAAAGCGGGTAAGAAAATAGCCATAATGGATAGTTTTAGCTTGGTAACTTTTTTACGAACAGAAGCGTTGCTCTCATCTCTGATTTGTGCCATCACAGGTGTGACGATTTTTTGTATCAGCGTAATAAAGACCATTTCAACTACACGCGCTAAAGTGAGGCCGATGTTATACAAGCCAAGCGAGGTCATGGTTAAAAACTTGCCTAAAATCAGCGGTGAGCTGTGTGTCACCATAAACCCCATGGAAGAGCTGACAGCAACCCACTTACCAAAACTCAGAATTTGTTTGTTGGTTTCCGGGTCCCAACGCCATTTCATTTTGATCGGGATGAGCTTGTAGGTTAAATAGGCAAACATACTGTTAGTGACAATTGAGCCGATCACTAGCACCCAAACACTAGGGTATTGATACGCAATCGCCACCATCACAAGGAAAGAAACCAATTGAGAGGCCACTTGAAATAGGATCTGTTTTTTTAAATCAATACGTTTATCTGTTAAATACAGTGTGCTGGAGTTTAGACCTGAGATGACAGAGGTAAAGGTGACTGCAATCATCACAGGCAGCAAGATAGGCTGGTCATAAAATACCGATATTGGCCATGCCAACAAGACACAAAATATCCAGACTAAGAAGCCTTTAAGTGCTTGTACGGTCCATATACTATGGAGAAAATCACTTTCTTCCCCGCGCTTATTTTGCATCACGTTAGGACCAAGACCTAGATCAGAAACCATATTGATACCAATCAATGCAACGGTCACAATCGAGATTAAGCCATAGTCGCTGGGGGCCAGCATTTTGGCGAGAATTAAAGTGGAAGCAAACTTAATGACCTGGGTGCCGCCAAAACCGACTAGCGTCCAGAATGCGCCAGTGAAGATTTTTTGTTTGATATTGCTGATTTTGCTGTTTTGTTCCACAGTAGCCGTTGTTGGTTGGTTCATATTGTTATATTGTTAGTGATGATGCAAAGTGTCCGAAACGCATGAACCCCTTGGCGATCATACTTTATTTCTATTGGTATTGTTTCATTTCTCAGAAACAGTTAAAGCATACAATAAGAAATGTTTATGTATTTAGTTTGAACAATGTATCAATAAGCTGTGATTGAAGAAGATAAACAGGCTGAATTGAAAAGCTGGTTAAATATTGCAAACCATTGATATATCATCATGATAACTAGTTTGATCGTTACATTGTAATGCAAAACAGTCAGTTAAACGGGTTTTTTCATGCTTCATCATATCAATGGCAATGTCACTTCTGATTAAAATTAAATTGTAAATTACCATAACTTAACCATATGTTTCAAAACATTAGAAAAGACTTGAAAACTTACCATAACGATTGGGCTGCACAAGGCTTCTGGGTCATGTTGGTTTATCGCTTTGGTCAGTGGCGTTATACCGTGCAGCCTGCGATTTTGCGCAAGCTACTGTCATTCCTCTATAAATTTCTCTACAAAGTCATTCAAATCATTACTGGGATAGAGTTTCCCTGTGAAGTTGAAATCGGTGAGGACTTTGTGATTGATCATTTTGGCGGCATCGTCGTTAGTGGCTATGCCAAATTTGGTGATCGTTGCCGAATCCGCAATGGTGTTGTTGTAGGCTTAAAAAATATTGATCATGTTAAGGCTCCAGTTTTTGGCAACGATGTCGATATTGGAGCAGGGGCCAAAATACTAGGCGATATTCATATTGGTAACAATGTCACTATTGGCGCAAATGCTGTAGTGCTCAAGGATGTGCCAGATAATTCTATTGCTGTTGGTATCCCTGCTGTGGTCAAGCCCAAAAAAGAAAGTTAAGCATGAATCAAACCAATATCACCGTTGTAATTGTCTCGTACAAGTCAGCCTCACTCAGTAATTCAGCCCTGAAAACCGTATTAGCAGAAAAAAACGCGCACCCTCACTTAAATATCAAGGTCGTTGTCGTAGATAACGACTCTGGCGACTTCGATGAGATCAATACACATATTAGTGAACAGGCTTGGGGAGACTGGGTCACTGTATTAGCCGCGCCTAAAAACGGTGGTTATGGCTATGGCAATAACTATGGCTTTAAATACGCACTTGATCATTGGGATGTAGACTATTTTCACCTACTCAACCCTGATACCCAATTACGCGCAAATGCCATAGTGAGTTTAGTTGATTTTTTAGATAAAAATCCTGTGGTCGGCATTGCCGGCAGTAGCTTTGAAACGCAAGACGGCGAGCCTTGGCCGTATGCTTTCCGTTTTCCTTCACTCTTAAGCGAAGTTGAAGCTTATGCATCCTTAGGCTTTGTTTCCAAGCTCCTCAAGAGCAAGGCAGTGGCCATGACCATGAGTCAGGTGTCTCAACCCGTAGACTGGGTCTCAGGTGCTTCGATGATGATGCGCAAAACCTTGGTTCAGACCACAAAAGGTTTTGATGAAAGTTACTTTTTATACTATGAAGAAACCGACTTGTCCCAACGTGCCAAAGCCTTAGGACACATTAGTTGTTATGTGCCAGAGAGCCGAGTGATGCATATCTTGGGTCAGAGTACAGGGGTGACTGAAATCACTGAAAAGCCCAAAAGATTACCTCAATATTGGTTTGAATCCAGAATCAATTACTTTATTGCCCATCATGGTCTACTCAAAGCAGCCTTGATTGATTTCGCCACGATAGCGACAGTTGCCTTTGCCAATGTAAAACGTTTTATCAAACGCACGGTATTTAAGCAACAAGACTACGGCACGCCGTACTTTATTCAAGACTTATTGGCACATAGCCCATTGCTAGGTAAAACCACAGTTGCTAAAGCTTTTCGAAGCACCTTGCTAGCATCGGATAACTCTGAAGGTGAGTGAGGTGAATAACACAACGCAACGCTTATACGATGCCAATATTGGTGTTGTTGTGATTGGGCGTAACGAAGGTGAGCGCCTTAAGGTGTGTTTGGCGAGCTTACAACAGCACCCATTGACGATCGTTTATGTGGACTCAGGGTCTACCGATGGTTCGGTTGCACATGCGCAAGCCAATGGTGTGGAAGTCGTTGATTTGGATTTAACACGACCTTTTACTGCCGCTAGAGCACGTAATGAAGGCGTGGCGCGTTTACAGCAAATCGCCCCACAGACGGCTTTTGTACAATTTGTTGATGGCGATTGTGAAGTGGTTGGCACTTGGTTTGCAGATGCGCTGGATGCCTTTGCTCAAAACGATCAATTAGCCGTGGTATGCGGCCGTCGTAAAGAGCGCTTTCCTGAGACAAGTATCTACAACTTTATGTGCGATCTTGAGTGGGATACGCCTATCGGCCCTGCCAAAGCTTGTGGTGGTGATGCGCTGATGCGATTAGAAGCCTTCAGTGCAGTGAACGGTTATAACGCGACATTGATCGCCGGTGAAGAGCCAGAAATGTGTTTGCGCATGCGTGCGCAAGGCTGGCAAATAGAACGCATTGATAGCCTCATGACCATGCATGATGCGGCGATTGTTAAACTCAGCCAGTGGTGGAAGCGCAGTGTAAGGGCAGGGCATGCCTATGCAGAAGGCGCGTATTTACATGGGCAGACTGAAGAACGTCACTGGGTTAAGGAAACCATTCGCGCATGGGTTTGGGCATTATTGATACCTTTGGTGATCTTGATATTGTTCAGTATTGGGTCGTTCTATGGTGTGTTAGCACTGTTGCTCTATCCCTTGCAGCTGATTAAAGAGTCATTAAAAAAGACTGAGCATGGATTGAGCTACGCTGTGAAGCTGGCTTTTTATAGTATTTTGGGCAAGTTTGCTGAGATGAAGGGGCAACTAGAGTTTGTCTTCGGCTTGCTATTGAATAACAAAAGCAAAATTATTGAATACAAATAATGCTGAAAAAAGGAATGTTTTGAAAGTCGGTTATTTATTAAACACTTACCCTATTACCAGCACAACGTTTATCCGTCGTGAAATGGAAGCGCTCGAGCAGATGGGCTTGGAGATCAAGCGTTATGCGGTTCGCCACTGGGGTGGTACCTTGGTCGACCCGCTCGATCAAGCCGAAATTGCCCGCACGCACTATTTGTTAACAGGCAACTTGCTACAGCTGGTGCTATCTTTCTTTATCGTCCTTATCACTAATCCGCTGGGTTTTGCGCGCGGTTTTGCGCTATGGCTACAGGTGTTTTTTAATTACGGTCATTTTTCAGTCAAGCACTTCGCTTACTTTTTACAAGCGACTTCTTTTTACCGCTTGACCAAACGAGACCAGCTTGACCATGTCCATGTCCATTTTTCGACCAATGCGACCACCGTCGCGATGATTGCTAAGGTGATGGGCGGCGCGAGTTATAGCTTCACCGCACACGGCCCTGATGAGTTTGTTGATCCAACCAGTGCAAGTATGCACCTAAAAGTGAAACATGCTGCCTTTATCGCCGCCATTTCAAATTACTGTTGTGTTCAACTGGTACGCTTCAGTAGCTATGATTTTTGGGACAAGATTCATATTATTCATTGTGGTTTACATGTGGATGAGTTTGAGCCGGATTTTGCGTTTGATGATGAGAACCAGTCTTTGATCTGTGTAGGTCGGCTTTGTCCTCAGAAAGCACAGCTGCTATTTCCGCCAGCAATCGCAAAGTTGAAGCAAGCGTTTCCAAAGCTCCATGTACACTTTATTGGTGATGGCGAATCTCGTCAGGCACTGGAAGAGTCGATTAAAGCTTATGACATCGCAGACATGGTCACCTTGCATGGGTGGAAAGCTAATAGCGAAGTGCGTGAGATGGTCAAACAAAACAGGGCATTATTACTCCCGAGTTTTGCTGAAGGCTTACCTGTCGTGATTATGGAATCGTTGGCACTAGGCCGACCAGTGATTTCTACCTATATTGCAGGGATCCCAGAGCTAGTGGATGAAGGCTGCGGCTGGATGATACCAGCGGGTTCGATCGATCATATCGCTGATGCCATCCGAGACTGCTTAAACACAACAAGCACAGATCTTGCTACCAAAGGCCGAGAAGGGCGCTTGAGGGTTGAGCAGGCACATAACTTAAAAACCATTGCACCTCAGTTGTACCATGCATTTGTGGGCGCAACGCAGGAATAATAAAAAATGCATAACCACAGTTTAGCCATGACTAAGCTATACCTAATCAATCTAGACGGACATAGTACGGAGTAATATTTGCTTACCTTTTTAAATCTGATGCTTGGCATCATTGCCATAGTGCTGGTAATACCGGTATCCGTGCTGCTGATTCAAGTGCTAGCGGCCTATTTATTACCAGCTAGATTTTTGTCTGAGCTAGATAGCAATCCATCTGTTGCTGTATTGGTGCCTGCGCATAATGAAGCTTCAGGTATCGCGGACACGTTAAATACAATTACACCGCAATTATCCGAGCAAGATACCGTACTAGTTGTTGCCGACAATTGTGATGATCAGACAGCACAGCTTGCGCGCGATGCTGGTGCAGAAGTGATAGAACGCTTCGATGAAGTGCAGCGCGGTAAAGGCTATGCCTTGGACTACGGTATCCAACACCTTAAAAAATCACCTAAAGATGTGTTAGTGATTGTGGATGCCGACTGTCTGCTTGAAGACGGTGCGCTTAAAAAATTAACAGCCTACAGTGCTCAGCATCAAAGGCCAGTACAAGGTCTTTATATGATGTATCGACAGGCAGGTGCGAGCTTAAAAACGGCAGTTGCTGAATTTGCATGGGCAGTCAAAAATCATGTGCGGCCTCTGGGCTTTGCCAAATTAGGTCTGCCTTGTCAGTTGATGGGCACTGGTATGGCTTTCCCTTGGCAGGTGTTAGACCAAATCAATTTGGCGAATGGGCATATTGTTGAAGATATGAAGTTAGGCGCTGACTTAGCAGCCATTGGTTACCCGCCACTATTTTATCCTGAAGCGAAGGTGAGCAGTTTTTTTCCACTCGAAATTGAAACACAAAAAGGCCAGAGTAAGCGCTGGGAACATGGGCATTTGTCCGTCATATTAGGTGAAATGCCGCGTTTGTTTGTTTCCGCATTAAAGCGAGGGCAAACACAAGTGATGGCAATGGCATTGGATTTGTCTATTCCACCTTTAGCTTTATTTGTGGGCATGTTAGTATCATTCGTGTTCGTTAGCGGATTAGCGTTTTATGGTTTGGGAATCGCTAAATTTGCATGGATACTAGCCATCATGAATTTCACTATTCTGTTGTTCGCAGTCATGTTGGCTTGGTGGGGGTTTGGGCAAAAAATAATTGGTTTAAAACAACTGTTTTATATTCCTCTATATGTTCTACAGAAGATACCGAATTACTTGAGCTTTATTATAAAAAGACAAACCGCCTGGAATAAAACTAAAAGAGATCAGGACGTACAATGAACGACTTTGATAGACAGGTTTACTGTATCGCAGGGCTTCCTTTTGATGCCCTCGACATGGATAGAGCCATCAGTGCAGTAAGAGAAGCTAAATACAGAGGTCTGCGCTGTTTCATGAGTACACCAAACATCAACTTTGTTGCTAATGCGGTTGACGATCCAGATTTTCTGAACTCAGTAATTTACAGTGATATTGTGATTGCTGATGGTACACCTATTGTATGGATGGCTAAAATTCTAGGCATACCAATCAAACACAGGGTCGCTGGGTCTAATCTATTTGAAATGCTTAAAAAAGAGAAACGTCGCACTCTGAAAGTATTTTTTATGGGCGGCTTAGAAGGCGTCGCTGAGGCGGCCAGCGAAGAACTTAACCGAACAGAGACTGGTTTAAAGTGCGTGGGTTATTACAACCCAGGTTTTGGTACCGTAGATGAAATGAGTACGGATGAAATCATTGGTATGATCAATGATAGTAACGCGGATTTTCTAGTCGTTTCACTAGGCGCTAAAAAAGGTCAGGCTTGGATACTTCAAAATTTGGATAGAATCACTATCCCATTGGTTAGTCACCTTGGTGCAGTGGTTAATTTTGAGGCCAAGCGCATCCAAAGAGCCCCTAAGTTTGTACAAAATACAGGGTTTGAATGGTTGTGGCGTATTAAAGAAGAGCCCGAACTGTGGCGCCGATATTTTCATGATGGTAAATTCTTTGCCCAACTGCTCTTATCGAAAGTGCTGCCACTGAAGTTATGGTTGAAGCTTAATCAAACAAGGCTTAACCGTCTTAAACCTGATACAGAAGTCCTATTTGACCAAGTTGGTAACAATCAAAATGTCGCGGTGAAAGGTGCTTTGTTTGATGATGAAATCACATCAGATTTAAGAGCGCGCTTTAAAGTAATAAGCGAGGCCGAACAGTCCGTCGATATTGATTTAAGTAAAGCGGAGTATGTTGGACCAGGCTTCTTAGGTCTTGTGCTGATGCTCAAAAAAAATCTTGATGCTAAAGGTTTTCAAACAAAAATTATTAATTGCAATAAAAGTATTGAAAAAGTGATAGCTTGGACTGGAATGTCCTATATGAAATCTTAGTTTTTTGACTAGGCGATTCATGTTGAATAAATCGTTGCGTGTATTGATTGTAGGGGACAATGCTTCAAATCACTTTGGTGGCGAGGCCATTTTGCCACTGCACTATTTTCGCTTGTTGAATCAGATGGGTATTGAAGCACATTTGCTTACTCACGAGCGGGTCAAGGCTAGCTTATTAAAACAAGCAGATTTGCCTCATGATAAGATTCATTATGTTCGGGATGGTTGGTTATTCAAAGCATTAAATAAGTTTAGTAAGCTACTTCCAGACCGCGTGGCATGGCTATTGATTAATTCGTTGATGTATTTGATCCATAGCATTCACCAGTGGGGTCAGATTCGCCGCTTAGTCAAAGCAAGCAGTATTAATATCATTCATCAGCCGATACCCGTTTCGCCAAAATTACCTTCAGGTGTTTTCGGATTTGGTGTCCCTGTGATTATTGGGCCGATGAATGGTGGGATGCATTTTCCACCTGCGTTTGAATATCTTGCAGCCTCAGGAGAGCTGTTTGCGTTTAAATTGTTGAGAAAGCTTGCGGTTGGTCTTAAATGGTTGATCCCTGGCAAGAGACTCGCGAGCCTGCTATTGGTCGCCAATGCGCGCACAAAAGCACAATTATCACCAGCTGAACAATTGAAGGCGCGTGTGCTGCCTGAAAACGGTGTCTTGACTGTACTTGAGCATGAAAAGAATGTGCGTGATTCAGAGACAATCAATTGCTTATTCGTAGGACGCTTGGTCGATTGGAAAGCCGTTGATATTTTGATCGAGGCTTTTTCCCGGGTCAGTAGGCAAGATCTAACCTTGACCATTGTTGGTCAAGGCGCAGAGGCGCAACGTTTAAAACAGTTGGTTGAGGCTAAAGGTTTAAGTAATGTGAAGTTTACTGGTTTTGTGCCGTTTGAATATATTAGTGCTTATTATGATCAAGCTGATATTTTTGTATTGCCTAGTGTGCGAGAGTGTGGTGGCGCTGTTGTGTTAGAGGCCATGGCGAGAGGGTTGCCAGTCATTGCGACAGAGTGGGGCGGACCAGTTGAATATGTTAGCCCAGATTCAGGTGTTTTGATCTCGCCAAAGTCGAAAGAGCATCTGATTGAAGGCTTTAAAACACAAATAATGTATTTGGCAGAGCGACCATTATTAAGACAAAAAATGGGACAAGCAGGTATTGAGAGTATTAAAAAAGACTACCTTTGGCATGATAAAGTGAATAAAATGATACACTTATATAAAGAACTTCTGTCAGCATCTTAAGACAAGAGCAATTACCAATAATCACAACTTTAAAAAATATCACTAAATAAAATTGGAAGACAAATTATGTATGAAGAGTTTTATGGGTTGACTGAACGTCCCTTTTCAATTCAGCCAGATCCAGATTTTCTCTATTTAAGTAATCGTCACAGCATGGCGTATGCAATGTTGCAATACGGTATTAGCAATCGTGCCGGTTTTACTGTAATTTGCGGTGATATTGGTTGTGGTAAAACCACATTGGTTCGTCATGTGCTCAATCATATTGATGATGATGTGACGGTGGGTATTGTGTATAACACGCACAAAGAGGTCGATGATTTACTGGGTTGGATTATGTTGGCATTTGGTCAAAGCTATGATGGCCTTTCTGACATTGCTTTGTTTGATGCCTTTCAACAATACCTGATCTCAAGTTACATCGAAGGCCAACGCTTAGTTTTAATCATTGATGAAGCCCAAAATCTCAATACCAGCTCACTTGAAGCGTTACGTATGTTATCCAACATTAATGTTGATAAAGATCAGATGCTACAAGTGATATTGGTTGGTCAGCCAGAATTACGTGAACTATTAAGACGTCCTGACATGGCGCAATTTTTCCAACGTGTTGCTGTGGATTTTTATATCCCACCGCTTGGCGAGGCAGAAGTCACTAAATACATCAAACATCGTATGCAAGTTGCTGGTCGCAAACGCCCGCTATTTACCAAAGAGGCGATGGCAAAAATTGCTGAGGCCAGTAAAGGCGTGCCAAGAAGTATTAACCTCTTAAGCGATATGGTGCTGGTATACGGCTTTTCGAGTGGTAAGAAGAAGCTAACTGTCGACATTGTTGAGAGCGTGTTAAAAGATCGTTCCGACTTCGGTGTGCTGGGTGGGCCAGCAGATGACGAGAAGATGTCTGTAGGGGGCAAGTAGATAACAATCATGCAAGTACTCGTTACTGGTGGCGCTGGCTATATCGGCTCACATACTGTTGTGGAGTTACTCAACGAAAATCACGAAGTGGTTGTCGTTGATAACTTTAGCAATAGTAAGCTTACATCCTTAGAACGCGTTGAATCCATCACCGGAAAAAAAGTCACTTTTAAGCAAGGTGATGTAAGAGACCGCGCGCTTTTAAAAGAAATATTCACAACCCATAATATTGATGCCGTGATTCACTTTGCAGGTTTAAAAGCCGTGGGTGAGTCGGTCGCGCAACCCTTACGCTATTACGATAATAACGTGAGCGGTAGCATTGCCTTAACTGAGGTGATGGCCGAGCACGGGGTCAAAACCATCGTGTTTAGTTCATCTGCAACGGTATACGATGCACCAGGCGACAAGCAAATTCAAGAACACTTCCCACTCAAGCCAACCAACCCTTACGGTCAATCTAAGCTCATGGTTGAAGACGTGCTCAGAGACCTTTATGCCTCTGATGATAGCTGGAATATTGGTATCTTGCGTTATTTCAATCCCGTTGGCGCGCACGAAAGCGGCATGATTGGCGAAGATCCGAATGGCATTCCAAATAACCTCATGCCGTTTATTTCACAAGTAGCGGTGGGTCGTCGCGAGACATTAAGCGTCTTTGGCTCAGACTATCCAACGCATGACGGTACTGGTGTGAGAGATTATATTCATGTGGTCGATTTGGCTAAGGGGCACTTGGCAGCCTTAGAAGCCTTAGTCACGCAGTATGGCTTGCTCACAGTGAACCTAGGCACAGGGCAGGGGTGTAGCGTTTTAGATATGGTGAAAGCGTTTGAAGAGAGCACTGGTAACACAATTCCTTACAAACTCGTTGATCGCCGCCCTGGTGATGTTGCTACTTGCTATGCAGACCCAAGCAAGGCCAAAGCATTATTGGGCTGGGAAGCAAAATTAGACCTTAATGCGATGTGTCGTGACACATGGCACTGGCAATCGCAAAACCCTAAAGGCTACGAAGCTTAATAGGCTTAATATCCGACGCGTGCTACTTCTGGTAGTGCTGTCAGCTCCTCGTCCGTGTATAGGCGTGCTTTGGTAATAAACGCCATACCACTACCGCAATCTAATGAAAAAGACCCGCTAGAGCCAGGTTGCGCATCTAAAATCGTGTGCATATTTTCTGCAAATGAAAAATGGCTATCACTCATATAAAAGATAGCGCCATCATTTAATTCGCCCAATATCACATCCATGGCACTTGGGTTATGCTCATTCACTGGCATACACAAAGGGCCACTACCTTCACAGCAACCACCCGATTGCAAAAATATGATTGGGCCATGTTCATCAGATAGCTTTTTGATCAACGCCTGAGCCGCAGGTGTTGCTGAAACACGCTCTACCATGATTTATCTCTCTCTTTAGTCAATAAAAATGGGGCGAATCAATCGCCCCGTTTTTTTTAACAACAAACGTTTAGAAGAAGCCTAATTTATTAGGGTTGTAGCTCACTAATAAGTTCTTCGTTTGTTGGTAATGGTCTAGCATCATTTTATGGTTCTCACGGCCAACACCAGACTCTTTGTAGCCACCAAAGGCTGCGTGAGCAGGGTAGGCGTGGTAGCAGTTGGTCCAAACACGACCAGCCTTAATGCCGCGTCCCATACGGAAGGCTCTTGAGCCATCGCGCGTCCAAACCCCAGCACCTAAACCAAAGATCGTGTCATTGGCAATCTCTAGCGCCTCAGCTTCATCCTTAAAGGTTGTGACCGCTAGCACAGGGCCAAAGATCTCCTCTTGGAAAATGCGCATTTTATTATGACCTTTCATCAAGGTCGGCTCAACATAATAACCATTAGCGAAATCGCCATCCAAAACATTGCGTTGTCCACCGCACAATAGCTCAGCACCTTCTTGCTTACCAATATCAATATAATTCATGATCTTATTGAGTTGGTCTTGTGAAGCTTGTGCGCCGAGCATGGTGTTGCTGTCTAATGGGTTGCCTTGGGTAATCGCTTCAATACGCGGCATCACACGTTCCATAAACTGATCGTAAATAGATTCTTGAATTAAGGCTCGTGATGGGCAAGTACACACCTCACCTTGGTTAAAGGCAAAGAGTACCAAGCCTTCAATCGTTTTATCTAAGAAGGCATCGTCTTCAGCCATAATGTCTTCAAAGAACACATTGGGCGACTTTCCGCCAAGCTCTAGTGTGGCTGGTATCAAGTTGCTTGCTGCAGCGCCAGCAATGGCGCGACCAGTGGCCGTTGAGCCAGTAAAGCCAATCTTCGCAATGCGCTTACTATTGGCCAATGGCGCGCCAACTTCACGGCCATAACCATTCACAATATTGACAGTGCCTGGTGGTAATAAATCACCAATAATCTCCATCATCACTAATAAAGAAACAGGCGTGAATTCTGCAGGCTTCATCACCACACAGTTACCAGCCGCTAGTGCAGGAGCTAGTTTCCAA
>CAZCBF010000007.1:0-25847 GCA_964496895.1 uncultured Methylophilaceae bacterium
CAGATATCGATTATTTTTAGCGTAAAAGGTTTATCGCAATCACACTAATATCATCTTGCACTTTATGGGGTATTACTTGCAGCTTATGGGGTCGCCCACAGAAGCTCCTTTCTTAATTAACTACTTTTTAGCCACACTTACTATCCCCACAACTCAAACAAGTCATACACCCATCCATCAGGATCACTGCTTTTTCATTACACTTCTTACAAAGCTGTGCGCCTTTTGGATAGCCGGCTTCGTTTTCACCTTCACCTGAATCAGCGTGTTTTTCCATAAACTCGGCTTTTTTCTCATCAACTAACTTCTGCTGATGCTCGTCTAGGCCTGGGGCTTCTAGTAGGCCGATTTCTTGGAAATGTTGCTCTACCACTTCACCGATCTCTGCTACTAGGCTTGGGACAAACTTGCCGCCTTTTTTGAAGTAGCCGCCTGATGGTTCAAATACACTTTTGAGTTCTTCTACTAAGAAGGCAACATCGCCACCTTTGCGGAAGACGGCTGACATGACGCGGGTGAGGGCGACGATCCATTGAAAGTGATCCATGTTTTTAGAATTGATGAATATCTCAAATGGGCGGCGCTGCTCTTGGTCTGTGCCTTCGTACATCACGATGTCGTTGATGGTGATGTAGAGCGCATGTTCGGTCACTGGCGTTTTGATTTTGTAGGTATTGCCTACTAATTTATCTGGGCGGCTCATTGCCTCAGTCAGCTGCACTACTTCAGCATCTTGCTCTTGCTTTAGCGCTGCGACTTCTTTTTTCTCTTCTTCATTGACTAGTGCATAGCCAGTGATTTTTTTGTTGATCTTGATTGCCATAATGGTCTCCTAGTGAGTTCACTCACTGCCACGCGTTGCGTGGATTTATACTTTTCAAATTAATCTAATGTTAAATGCTAAGTACTTTAATTATTTTTATTGGTGTATCTATTACAAATATCTTACTTTAATACTTATTATATTAAGCGGCTATCTAAACCTAAGAGAAGCCGCTTTTCAAAACCTTCACTTTCTAACTAAAATTTTGATCAAGAAAGCGGCTGGGCTAAGAGAGTACTAGGCGATAAATGGTTTTTAACCGGAGTGTACATTTTAGTACATGAGGATTTAAAACCATTTATCAACGCCGTAATCTCGACGCACAGTTGTTTTATTGATCAAAATTTGCCGTAATAGCCTTCTTTTAGGGCATCGTAGAGGTTGGCCGCTGTATGAATCTCCCCATCATACTCAATCTCTTCATTACCCTTGGCCTCAATCTCAGTACCATCATCTAAGGTAAATTGATAAGTCGTGCTTTCAAGATCTTTCTCTGTCACCAATACGCCTTGGAATGCCTCAGGGTTAAAGCGGAAAGTAGTACAGCCTTTTAAGCCTTTGTCATAGGCATATAGATAAATGTCTTTAAAGTCATCAAAGTCATAATCAGTCGGCACGTTAATGGTTTTTGAGATCGAGCTATCAATCCATTTTTGAGCGGCGGCTTGAATATCCACATGCGCTTTGGCTTTAATGCTAGATGAATCTAAGAAGTAGTCTGGCAGCTGCTCTTCTGCGGCTTCGCTAAACGGCATGGCTTTTTCGTTGATGAGTTCACGATAGGCCAATAGCTCGTATGAGAAAACATCGACTTTTTCTTTGGTCTTTTTACCTTCACGAATCACATTACGCGCATAGTGATGGGCAAAGCTTGGCTCAATACCGTTACTGGCGTTGTTAGCGAGTGATAGTGAGATGGTGCCTGTTGGCGCGATGGAGCTGTGATGCGTAAAGCGGCAGCCTTTTTCGGCAATTTGGTTACGCAAGCCTTCTGGAAACTGCTGCATATAGCGGCTGTATTTACCGAGTAATACTTTACCCGTAATACGTTGGCCTACTTTGATACCATCAGCGGCCATCTCTGGGCGCTTCGCTAGCATCTCTTTGGTGACCTTGAATTTTTCATTCATGATAGGAGCAGCGCCTTTTTCTTCGGCCAGCTGAATACCTGTCTCCCAGCCTACTTCTGCCATTACGCGCGTCACTTCTTCAGTGAAGTGTAATGATTCGTCATCACCGTATTTCATTTGCATCATCGATAGTGATGAGCCTAGGCCTAAGTAGCCCATGCCGTGGCGGCGCTTGCGTGCGATTTCTTCACGTTGTTTTTCTAGCGGTAGGCCGTTGATCTCTACCACGTTATCTAGCATGCGGGTGAAGATACCGACGACTTTACGATATTGATCCCAATCAAAAAAGGCTTCATCAGTAAAAGGCTTTTGCACAAACTTGGTCAGGTTAACCGAGCCTAACAAACAAGCACCGTAAGGTGGCAGTGGTTGCTCACCACAAGGGTTGGTGGCGCGAATGTTTTCACAAAACCAGTTGTTATTCATTTCATTGACACGGTCGATCAAGATAAAGCCTGGCTCAGCAAAGTCATAGGTCGATGACATGATGACATCCCACAAGCGGCGTGCTTTGATCGTGCGATAGACACGACAAGCCACTTTACCGGCGTCTTTGCCATCTGTTTTGGTCAGGTACTTTTCTTTGATAGGCCACTCACGCCATACCACTGCATCTGCATCATTGGTGTCTAGGCCATCGATAATCGCCTCTTTTTCTGTGACAGGAAAAGCCAGCTTCCAATCAGCGTCAGCTTTCACCGCTTCCATAAACTCTTTGGTAATGAGCGTACTTAAGTTAAATTGGCGCAAACGACCATCTTCGCGTTTAGCCTTAATAAAGTCAGTGACATCAGGATGGCTAATGTCAAAAGTAGCCATTTGAGCGCCACGACGTCCACCCGCAGAAGACACGGTAAAGCACATTTTGTCGTAGATATCCATAAATGAGAGTGGGCCAGAAGTATAAGCACCCGCACCTGCGACAAAAGCACCCTTAGGGCGTAGGGTTGAGAATTCATAACCAATACCACAACCCGCTTTAAGCGTTAAGCCCGCCTCATGTACTTTGTCTAAGATATCGTCCATGCTGTCTTGCACCACACCTGACACAGTACAGTTAATGGTAGAAGTCGCTGGCTTGTGCTCCATCGCACCCGCATTAGAAGTAATACGTCCCGCAGGAATCGCACCACGGCGCAATGCCCACTCAAACTTTTCGAACCATTCCTCTTTTGCTTCTGGTGTTGTCTCTACATCTGCCAGCGCACGTGCCACACGCATATAGCTTGCTTGCATGTCTGCATCAACCGCCTCACCACTTTTTGTTCTTAGACGATACTTTTTATCCCAGATATCTGTCGAAACAGACTGCATAGGAATATCGATTTGTTCTGTAGCGGCTTTTTTGGTTGATTTAACAGCTTTGAGCATGGTTTCCTCATATTATATGTTAGGTGTGGGCAAAAAATTAGACAGCATATTCTAAGCTTGTTAAAACTAGAACTATGCTGTCAGAACGGCACTAAACACAATATCTTGTACTTAGGAGCACAGATTATGCCTTTATCTAGTCTCCGTCAAGCGTTTGTCACATAGTTTTTCATGACTGATTTTGGTGCATTTTTGTTTCTTTTGAGTAAACAACCGCTTAGCGCGAATGTGAGTATTCACCAACGTTAAAAAAATATTTTTATAGCATTTTTTTACAAAATATGCATTTAGGTTTTCTCAAATATTGAACTTTAGCCATGCCTTTGTGCAATAAAATTTTTGCAATAAAAATTTATGAGAAAATAGCAGCATGCAACGTTTGCTATATCAACTCTTATTACTATTGGCACTGCCTTTTGTACCCTTAAAACTTTTGTGGCGCAGTCTCAAGCAGCCAGAATACTTACAACATTGGCAAGAGCGCTTTGGCTTTTTTAAGCAAGCCGTGACCAAACCAATCATTAGTATTCATTGTGTGTCTGTCGGTGAGACGCACGCGGCGGCACCTTTAATTAAAGCCCTGATTGCACAATACCCTAATCACCAGATCTTAATCACCCACGGCACCCCTACAGGGCGTGAAACAAGTGAGGCTTTATTTGGCGACCAAGTCTTGCGCGCGTATTTGCCTTATGATTTGGTGTTTGCAGTCAATCGGTTTTTAAAGCAGTTTCAGCCTGAGATTGTGATTTTGATGGAAACTGAGATCTGGTTTAATTTAATTCAGCAATGTCATCTCAAGCAAATCCCCATTGTCTTAATCAATGCACGCTTGTCAGCAAAATCAGCCGCGGGCTATGCAAAATTCAACACGCTCATGCAGCAAGGCTTACAGCAACTCAGTGACATTCATGCGCAAACAGAAGCTGATGCTGAGCGCTTTAATCATTTTGGCGTGAGCGCACAGGTCAGTGGTCATTTAAAGTTTGATGTTGCACCTAAGCAAACCCTACTCAGCGCTGGCAAAGCACTCAGGGCAAGCATCAAGTTGAATAAAGTGTTTGTCGCGGCGAGTACCAGAGAAGGGGAGGAGGGCTTGATTATCAAAGCGGTGCAGGCTTTAGCGATGCCCGACCTTTTGACAGTGATCGTACCGCGCCATCCGCAAAGGTTTGATGCAGTAGCTGATTTGCTACAGGCACAAGGCATAAGCTTTATCCGTAAAAGCCAACTCGCTACTGAATCAAATGTCAGCCAGTCTATCGATGGCCACTGGATATTGGGCGATACCATGGGCGAGCTCGCGACTTTTTATGCCGCGGCAGATGTGGCTTTTGTAGGGGGGAGTTTATTACCCTTGGGCGGGCAAAACATGATCGAGTCTTGTGCGATGGGCGTGCCGACCATCGTTGGCCCGCATACCTTTAACTTTGAACAAGTCACCAAAACATTGGTGGCAGCTAATGCGGTTAAACGTGTAGACGATGTAGAACACCTCACGCAGACGTTAGCAACCTTACTCTCTGATACAGCCAATGCAGAACAACAACGCGAAACCATGCAAGAGGCCGGGCTAAACGTTGTGAAATTACATCAAGGGGCGACTAACAATTACCTCAAGCTCATTACAGCTTATGTAAACCCTTAACGTATCAATTGGCTAATGGTTTTAAAGGCATCACCACCTGCCTTACCCAGCCATTCAAACACGACCGACTCTGTATTAGTGATGATACAACCCGCTTCACGTAGCCGGGCGATGGCATTTTGCTTGCTTGCCAATTGACGGCTGGTGATAGCATCTTCTACGACAAAGACTTGCTTGCCATGCGCCAGCAAATCCAAAGCTGTTTGTAAGATACAGATATGCGCCTCCATACCGGCAAGAATGATTTGCGGGTGATCTTGTGTGAGGTGGCTTTTGAAGCGCGGGTTTGCAAGGCACGAAAACTCAACCTTATCAATCACTGGTACCTGAGATAAATGCGCTGCTAATGATGGAATGGTAGGACCCAAGCCTTTGGCATATTGCGCTGTCACGAGCATAGACACATCCAGCAAGCGTGCTGCTTGCGCTAATATGGCGACGTTTTTCTCTAGCAATGGCAGTTCAGTTTGATCCATCGCGGGGGCAAGCTTGGTTTGTATGTCGATAAAGACTAATTGGCTAGTACTAACGTGGTTAGTAAGTGAGGTCATCGTGTTAATCCACTGCCAACCATTGCTGGTCAATCATTTGTAAATCTTGTGCTGTGATTTCACCTGCAATCGTTTTGAGCTGTACCCAGTGCGTGAGGTAGCGATAGTGTGCAATGGCGACATCGCGTTTGGCCGCATAATGTTGTTGTAGCGCATTGAGGACATCAACACTGGTTCTAATGCCCACAGCATAACCTGTTTTGGTGGCATCTAGTTGGCTTTGACTGCTGACCAAGGCTGCTTTGAGTGCCTCAATTTCGGCAAGGTTACTTTCTACTGTTAAATACGCTTGCTGAGTCGCCAGTGTAATCTGACGCTTGGCTGCGGCAAGGTCTTGCTCAGTCTTGGCTTGTTGGATCACGGCTTGTCTGGTTCTAGATCTGATTTCACCACCATGATACAGCGGCATGGCAAACTGCACACCGAGTACAAAGCTATCAAGCGATTGACCAAATCCAAAATTGCCGCCGTTTTGGTAAGATTTATTGTAACCAGCCACGCCATCAATGGTTGGGTATAGGCCTGCTCGGCTGCGCTTGATATTTTTGTCGGCAATGGCTAGCGCATCTTGTTGTGACTGCACAGCAAGATTGTGTGCTAGCGCGCGCTCCACCCATTGCTGCATATTGTCTGCGAGTGGTTTGATCTCAAGCGTGGGCTTAAAGTGGATTAAGCGCTCGGGCTGTAGGCCTGTTAACACTTCTACAGCATGCAAGGCCACTTGATATTGATTGTTGGCCGCGATACTTTGTGCATTGACCAGATCACGGCGTGCTTGCGCCTCATTGACATCAGTAATGGTGGCATTGCCCACATCAAAATTAGCTTTTGCTTGCGCTAGTTGTTGCTTAATCGCCGTTTTTTGAGCATCTAGTTGATCAACACTGGCGCTAGCAATCAATACATTCGAATAGGCTTGGGTGGTATCAAACATCAGCTGTTGCTGTGCCAGCAACCATTGTTTGTCTGCCTGTTGTACTTGCAGCTTGCTTTGTTCTACCAGGAGTTGATTTTGTTTGCGGTAGAGCGGTTGACGCGCACTAATACCATATTGATAACCTTCAAAAGCATTCCCACCTTCGGCAAAGGGCGCATTACCAATGAACCTTATATCATTACGCGAGGCTTGTATGCCCGCATTGAGGTCAACTTGTGTACGGTTAAGCGCTTGCGCTTGCACGATATTTTCTTGTACAGCCTGGTTGGATTTTTTTGCGGCAGCCAGTTGAGGGTCGTTGGCTACTGCTTGCTGGTAAATACTATAGAGTGACTGTGGCGCAGCATTGGATACCGATACATAACAAATGAATAGGATGAGGCTATAGCATAATTGGCTTGTTAAGTATCGGTGTTTGGTCATGGTCTCTTAAAATTCAAACCGCTCTAACTTCGGCGCGTTGGTGAGAATTGGTAAGCAAGACTCAAAGATGATCTCCTCTTTAAAATCTTGCGGCTTAATGCGAGTAATGAGGTGCGCTTGCATAATGGGGCTTTGACCAATAAGTGCAAATAGACGGCCGCCTTCAGCCAATAGGTTTTCAGCGGTTTTATTACGCATCTCAAGCGCACCCGCGTAGATTATGACATCATAAGGCGCATTGGCCGCGTAGCCGTTAACACCATCTGCATTCACTAGCTCAATATTGTGTATATCCTGCTGTTGCAATCGCTGCTTCACTTGCGCTGATAGTGCAGGCTGAATCTCAACTGCGGTGACTTGCTTGGCTAGTTTTGCGGCCAGTGCAGTGAGATAGCCACTGCCAGCACCAATCACTAACACATTATCTGTCGGTTGGATTTGTAACGCTTGCAAAATACGGCCTTCAACCTTAGGCGCCAGCATTGTTTGACCCTGACCAATCGGCAGCTCTACATCTGCGTAGGCGAGTCCTTTTTGCGCTTCACTAACAAACGCTTCGCGCGGGATTTCGCTAAATAGATTTAATACCACTGGGTCTAGTACATCCCAAGTGCGTATTTGCTGCTCAACCATATTAAAAATGGCATCATTCGCCTCATAGATCGATTTGTCGCTTGATGTTTGCTCAGTCATGTTGTCTCACCTTTTTAATTTTTTAGTGATTGCAGTTGTGCTTTTGCCGATTATTTTACCTTTGTTTTGACAACATGGCTGTGTTGAATCATTCTTAAACCCATCTAGCCCTCTCTTATCATGCATTTTGTGGTGCCTTCACACGATACCAAGCTGCATAAATAGCAGGTAATGCAATGATAGTGAGAATAGTCGCCACCAATAATCCACCCATGATCGCTACAGCCATCGGCCCAAAAAACGCACTGCGCGACAAAGGAATCATCGCTAAAATCGCGGCAGCAGCGGTGAGCACAATAGGGCGAAATCGGCGCACAGTTGACTCCACAATCGCTTGCCAATGCGCGAGCCCTGCGGCTTGATCTTGCGCAATTTGCTCTACGAGAATGACGGAGTTACGCATAATCATGCCCGATAGCGCGATCGTACCAAGCATGGCAACAAACCCAAATGGTTGATTAAAGAGTAATAGAAATACAGTCACACCGATAATTCCCATGGGTGCCGTGAGTACGACCAACATCACCCGCGAGAAGCTCTGCAATTGAATCATGAGGACTGTGAGTACAACAATGATGAATAACGGCGCACCCTTGGCAACAGAAGCACCACCTTTGGCAGACTCTTCAATAGCGCCACCAGTTTCAATATGAAAGCCCCGTGGCAGCTGTGCTATTGTTGGTGCCAAGGCTTGTTGTAGTTGTGTGGAAACAAATGGTGCTTGTACTTTGCCATACACGGTGGCTTTTACTGTTATCGTTGGGATACGATTACGCTTCCAGATTAAGCCTTCTTCAAAGGTGTAATGTATTTGGGCAAGTTGGGATAAGGGCACACTTTGTGTATTGGGCAGTTTGACCATCAAGTCCCCTAGTCTGGATAGCCGCTTACGCTCACCGGCATCCCCACGCACGACTAAATCAATGCGTTTATTCTTATATCTATACTCCGTAATATTGAGTTCATCAATTGCACCACTCACAAAACTGGCAATTTGCGATGATGTAATGCCCATTGATTTTGCCTTGGCCTGATCGACTTCTAGCTGGATTGCTTTAATCGGTACATCCCAATCAAACTGCACATTACTGAGATGCTGATTTTGACGCATGACAGCGGCTACTTTTTCAGCTTGCTGGCGTAGCATAGTGAAATCACTGTTTTCAAAATCAGCAATGCCTGAAACACGAAACTGTACTGGGAAACCTACGGGTGGGCCGTTTTCCAATCGAAAGATTGAAGCATTCACATTAGGAAAATCTTGATTGAATAAATCGATTAACTTTTTACGAACAACCTCACGCGCAGCACTATCTTTTGCTGTGATGATAAATTCACCTAGATTTTTGCGTTGCAACTGTAGGTCTATAGGTAGATAAAAACGCGGGCTACCATTGCCGATATAAGCCACGTAATTATCTAGTGCAATCTCATTGTCTGCGATTTGTTGATCCAGCCAGTGCTCAAGCTTTTGCACTGTGGCGTCTGTTGCCTGATAGGACGCGCCTTCGGTTAAACTGAGATCGACGATCAGCTCTGGTCGGGTACTGTCAGGGAAAAACTGTTGCTGCACTTTGCCAAAACCAACGATAGAAGCGATAAAAGCGATAAGCGTCAGCAGAATAACGAGCCACTTTTGCTTGACGACCCATGTGATGGTTTTTCTCAAGCGCTGATACCATTTAGATTGATAGGCATCACCTTGATCATGATCCGCTTTGGCCATATCAGGTAATAGGTGATAACCCAGATAGGGTACAAATATCACTGCAGCCACCCAGGATATCAATAATGCGATGACGGTGACTTGGAAAATTGATCGTGTATATTCGCCGGTACTGGATGCTGCAGTGGCAATGGGTAAAAACCCTGCTGCAGTGACCAATGTGCCTGTCAACATTGGCATGGCGGTAGAGTCGTAAGCAAACGCGGCGGCTTTGGCCCTTGCCATGCCTTGCTCCATCTTGGCAGCCATCATCTCTACAGCAATGATGGCATCGTCTACCAATAAACCTAGGGCCAGTATCAATGCGCCCAGTGAAATTTTATGTAACCCAATCTCAAACAAATACATGCATAAGAAAGTAATGGCTAGGACAACAGGAATAACAATGGCAACAACAATCCCTGTGCGCCAACCGAGGGATAACAAGCTCACCGCTAAGACAATCATCACCGCTTCTGCTAATGTTTTGACAAACTCCTGTACCGATTGTTTGACCATTTTAGGCTGTGAGGTAATGGTATTCAGGGATAAACCGACAGGCAAACTTTGCTCGATTTTGGGTATAGCCTTAGAGAGCGACTCTCCCAAGGCAATGATATCGCCCCCCTCAACCATCGCTACGCCAATAAACAATGCTTGCTGACCCATATAGCGCACTGTTTTGGCTGGCGGCTGCTCGTAGCCATATTTAACCGTCGCAATATCACGAAGCTGTATACGCTGGCCATTGATGCCAATATATAGTGCATTAACTTTATCTAGTGAGTTGATGTCTCCAGTCACCCGCACTTTGATATTTTCTTGCTGCGTATTATATTCGCCTGCACCCACGATCAGGTTTTGCGCCTCAATTTGCGTGATCAGTTGCTGCGTGTTGATCCCCAAAGTCGCCAGCTTGGCATTGGATACTTCGATGTAGATACGCTCAGACTGCTCACCAAAAAACCTTACTTTTGAAACATCGGGTATTTGCAGTAATTCGGCACGAATGCGTTCTGCCTGGCGTTTCAACTCTGCTGGCGAATAACCTTTCCCCATCAGGCTATACATATTGCCAAAGACATCTCCAAATTCATCATTAAAGAATGGGCCACGAATTTGCTTCGGCAGCTCATGTCGAATATCACCTATTTTTTTTCGTACTTGATACCAGTTATTGGGAATAAGGTCAGGCCCAGTCGCATCATCTAATATCACAATAATGGTGGACTCACCGGCTCTTGTATAACTGCGTAGCACATCCAGATTGGGTATTTCTTGTAACTTCTTCTCTATTGGGTCTGTCACTTGCATAGAGACTTCAGCTGCATCTGCGCCTGGTAATAAAGTTCTGACAACCATCGCCTTAAAAGTAAATGGAGGGTCTTCTGATTGACCTAGCTGGCCATAAGACACAGCGCCAACAACAGTAAGCAACAACATGAAGTACAAGACTAGGTTTTGGTGTTTTAGCGCCCAGTTAGATAAGTTAGTTTGCCTCATCGCCGTTACAATGCCCTTAACATTGGTTCAATGGCTTGACCGTCTGTTAAGACATGCGCACCAGCAATCACTATCGTTTGGCCTTGATTAATACCCGAACTAATCAGCACGCCATTCTCGTGATACTGCGCTATCTTCACTGGCGAAGCCGACACGGTATTATCGGCATTCACTTGCCAGATTATGGCCTGATCGCCTCTTTGCACCACAGCTGTTCCTGGGATCATATAAAGTGTTTGTAGGCTGGTTGGTATGATTGCAGTGGCTGTCATACCCATTTTCATTTTGCTATCGATTTGATTAAGCGTTATTTTGACCAAATAGGTACGTGTTACTGGATTGGCAACTGGGGCAATTTCCCTGACGGTTGCAGGGTAGGTTTTTTGACTATCGGAAGACCACAGCTTGACCTTGACCTTTTGCTTCAATTCGATCTTATCAATACTGGATTCTGCGACTTGAACATGTACCTCAAGTGTTTGCGGGGAAATTATGGTAACGACAGGCTCTCCCGCTGCAACCACTTGCCCTGGTTCCGCTTTAATCTGATTCACGACGCCTGTTCGATCAGCGTTTAGACGGGTGTAAGCTGATTGATTGATGGTCACCGCGTTCTGTGCACTGACTTGCTTGAGTCTCGCTTTTGCCGTGTCAAAGCTAGTTTGGTAACGCTCCAAAGCCGAGGGTGAAATAAACGCTTTGTCGAGTAGTTTTTGCTGCCGCGCCAACTCAGATTTGGCGAAGCTTAGGTTGGCTTTGGCAGCCTGTATTGCCGCTTCGTTTGCTTCTACCGATAAATTCGCATCTGATGCATCAATTTTCGCAATGAGCTGACCTTTTTTAACAGGCTCACCAATCTCGACATATCGCTTAACAATTTTGCCGCCAATTCGAAAAGCCTGCACTGCCGAGTATCGTGGTTGAATTTCGCCGACGATGGATAGTTTGTTTTGGGCATTGCTTGCTTCTACTTGCATGACCAATGCAGGACGGATGCTTTTTTCTGTTGTTTCTACTTTTTGACAAGCAGTTACGCTCAGCAGTAGGATCCAGCCAAAACTAAAATGAATGATATTTGCATTAATGTTCATTAAGCGTCCTTATGTAAAGCTGGTTTTAATAACGTGTACTCTACGCACTGCATCATGGTTTTTATTCTAGTTTCAAAATCCACCCAAAGCATTTCTGCTTGTTGACCATGGCTAATTTGCAATGAACAAACACCATGAAGTGAGCTCCAAAGTGTTTGTGCGATTAATGCGGGATTCTGGTGTTCTGGCTTAAAACAATCTTGATCAAAGGCATACTGCACGACTTGATTAAGCATTTCATAAGCATCAAGACCGGGATCAACATCATCTTTGATCGATTCACACGGCGCACTTGGTGTCATAAAAATCAATTGATAGTGATGTGGATAGCGCATAGCAAACTCGGCATAAGCCTGCCCCATTGCACGCATTCTCAAAACAGGATCCTGCATCTCGAATAACGGCTTAAAAACCTCGCCTAACTTTTGATAATCACGCACACATAAACGATGTAGCAAATCTTCCTTATCTTGAAAATACAGGTAAATAGTAGTGGCAGAGTATGAAGCTTTTTTGGCTACTTGACGCATAGTGACTGCCTCAAACCCTTTTTCAATAAAGAGCGCGCGCGCTGCATCCATCAGCTTATTGCGCGCCTCTTGCTTATCTAGTTCGGTATTGATTCTTGGGGCCATACTACATCAATTTAAAAACCATAAAAAACACAGTTATCAAAGGTGTAATCACTGCTAATACACCCCAAAAATTCCAACGGCTACACAGTCGCCAATACTCCTCTGGAATCTCACCTGAAACACTAAATGCTTTAGCCATTTTGGCTTGTTTGATTTGTGTAGGAATCAGCACCACAACCCAAATCAATGCAGACAATATAAAAAACCCTAAACCATGTGATAGCCATTTCATTGAGTAAGATAAGCCATGCAGCCATACATTAAGCGCTCCTGCGATAAAGAGCATCACAGACCCACCTGCGGTAAAAAAGTAATCAGTCAGTGTCACTTGGCGCTGTGCAAATGCAATCACTTGTGGATTCTTAGTCCTGTCCGCCAGATTTTTCCACCAGCCTGTAATAATAATATTGCCAAGAAAAAGAATCACACCAACGATGTGAATGGTTTTTAACCAAAGATATGAATGGTCCATTTAAATTCACTTTTTAAATTAACACCGTTAACTTAACAGCGTTAACTTTAGAAGTCAATGTGAAAATAAGCTATATTTCAACATTTTGTATATGTTAATGTTTTCTCAACATCAAAAGATTGCTGTTAAATCGTGCTTGAAATGAGTGCAGGAATGTAATTAAATGTTACTTAAAAATAATCAATAATTAGCTTATGAGCTTTCACAATAAAACCATACTATTAATAGGCGCTAACAGCGCCCTCGGGCAGCCACTAGCCAAACAACTTTGTAAACTTGGCAGTAAAGTAGCCTTGGTAGATCGCGACGAAGCCGCGCTTCTGTCCTTGCAAACAGAGATCAACCAAGTGGATAGTGAAGTAATCTGTATCGCCAATGATTTTTTAGAAGAGGACGCGGCAACTGAGGTTGTTGCGCAAGCGATAAAAACATTTGGCAAAATTGACTTACTCATCAACGTAGCCTGTCATTTAGACCTTGGTCCTTTTCAGGCCTCCACCCCAGCACAACTGGCACAAGAAATGTATAACCATGCGATATTACCAATGATGTTTTGTCATGCCGTATTACCCAGCATGGTACAACAGGAATCAGGCCAGATTGCTAATATTGGTGATTTTTATAGTACGCTCGGCCAAGCTGAAACAGCACGTTGTGCTGCTAACTCACAAGCACTCAAAGCATTTTCAGAAGCATTGCAGCGGGAAGTTGTCAGCCAAGGCATCAAGGTTTCCTTTATTGCCACTAACCCTATTAAAACCAGCTTGCTCGACAACACGCTGCATGAAAAGCTTTCTACAAAACCAATCAAGCTAGAAAGCCCTGTGAAATCAGCCAATATGGTCTTAGAGGCAATTCATGAAGGCAGCACCATTAGTTACCCTGATAAAAAGTCTTATTTGTTGACTAAGCTGAATTCGCTTTCGCCTAGGCTTGCGGCTTATTTAATGCGCGAATAATTAAGTTAATGTTTTTTGAAGTATAGATAATCTGAAGTTAGATCATACCGTTTACAGAAATAATACTGCAGGAAAAACGGTGACCAACAAGACGTAAACAATCCACTCTATGCCCCATGCTGCCAAATGGCCAGTAAAGTGTAGAAGGATAATACTAATTGCAAAAATATAATAGATAACAAAAAGCAATGTGCTAATTCTCAGATTAGATAGCCTTTAATTCTACCTTTATTCTCTTTTTTGTCTATCCAGTTGTGATGACGATGTGTATTGATTTGTTAACTGCGCATCAAAATCTTAAAAAACCGTAGGGAACTAGACTATTCTCTAAAAATTATGGAAATGTAAAAAACTATGACTTAATTTACATTTTACATTGTGATTATGCAGCTTTTTGTTTATCGTTAGAACTTAATAATATCTGTTCATTTATTTAACTTAAGGGGAATTGTCATGGACTTTACAACGCTATTCAATAGCATCCAAAGTCAACTTGGTCAATATTTGCCTAGTATTTTAGGCTCTATTTTGATTTTAGTGGCTGGCTGGTTTATCGCCATGCTAGTACGTGCTGGTCTTAACCAGTTTTTTTCATTCGTCGGTTTAAACCGCAAAATTTCAGATGTAACAGGTCGCGAATTTGACCTAGCTTCAGGCATTTCCTTCAGCGCATTTGCCCTGATCATCCTAATGACGTTAATGGAAGTCTTTGACAACCTTAATCTAGAGTCTGTTTCTGGCCCATTAAGTGTTTTGTTCAATCAAATTTTTGACTTCTTGCCTAAAATCGCTGGTGGCGCAATTTTAGCGCTAATAGCCTTTCTACTCGCAACATTTGTCAAAGCAATGACGAACAAAGTGATGGCTAAAACCACATTAGACGATACGCTTAGCAGCAATGCGGGCATGCAACCAGTGAGCAACCACATCGGTAATATGCTTTTCTGGATTATTATTTTGATGTTTTTACCACTGATTCTTTCTACTTTAGATCTGCATGGTTTGCTTTATCCAGTACAAGGTATGATTGATCAAATGTTAGGTATGGTACCTAATATTCTTGGTGCGGGTGTCATTGGTTTTGTTGGTTGGGTTGTTGCTAAAATCTTTAGCGGCCTAGTCACCAACATCCTAGCTACAACAGGCGTTGATAAACTGACTGCTAACGTAGATAGCAATATCAAACTTTCTAGCGTACTAGGCACTGTTGTCTTTGTTTTCGTATTTGTACCAATGTTAATTGCTGCATTAGACACACTGGAAATCGATGCGATTTCTGAGCCTGCGACTGAAATGTTATCAATGGTTTTAGCTGCGGTACCTAATATCTTAGCTGCTGCAATCATCTTGGTTGTCACTTACTTTGTAGCTAAGTTTGCTTCTTCTATCATCGTACAACTGCTTTCTGGCATTGGCTTTAATGGCATTCCAGCAAAACTAGGCTTTAAAGATGCGTTTACTGCTGAGAGTACGGTAGCTGGTTTAGTGGGTAAAGTCATCATCTTCTTTGCCATGCTATTTGCTTCTGTAGAGGCTGCTAACCGTTTGGGCTTTGGCCAAGTGAGCGAAATCGTTTCAATGTTCATCGAATTTGGCGGTAGCATCTTACTCGGTTCAGTGATCTTAATGGTCGGTTTCTGGTTAGCTAATCTTGCTTACAGCGCAATTGATAAAGCCAGTGGTAAAAAATCAACTGGTTTAGCGAATATTGCACGCTTTGCAATTATTGGTTTAGTACTTGCCATGGGCTTACGTGCGATGGGTATTGCTGATGACATTGTTAATATGGCATTTGGCTTAACCCTTGGCGCAATCGCAGTTGCTGTTGCCTTAGCTTTTGGCCTAGGCGGTCGTGAAGCTGCTGGTAAGCAATTAGAGCACTGGTTTAGCAAAATGCGTGGCGACAAATAATTAGTCATCGCGCTTTACAACCGAAGCCCTGCTTTTGCAGGGCTTTTTTATTGCGACTTATCGCAATACGCGTAAAATGTGCGAATGTCAGATACCGAAAACAAAAAAACTCTCTCTCTAAAAAAATCATCTACTGATGAGAGTGACCCTAAAAACACAAGTACTAGAAACAACAGGCCGCTAAGATCTACTAATAAAGCTGCACTACGCGACCGCACCAAAGTACCCTCCGAATACCGTACTAAACGCGAAAACACACAGCAGCAATCAGATACAGAAAATACTTACAAGCCACGTAATCATACAAACAATAATCAGTCGTTTGAAAAACCGAAAACTGATTTTAAAAAACGTAGTCCTAGTCAACCGCATAGCCAATATCGTCAGGCACCCACTCGCGGGGGAAAAGTGCGTGATGGCTATGACCCTGAATACAAAAAAACACAAAACAAACCGAATACTCGGGACACTGCATCAGCCAACCCCAGACTATCAAAAGTGATGGCCGACCGTGGCTTATGCTCACGTCGTGAAGCAGATGCGTGGATTGAAAATGGCTGGGTAACTGTCGATGGTAAAATAATCGATGTACTAGGGACAAGGGTTTCTAGAGATGCTGAGGTCACAGTCAGCAAGTCTGCCAAGGATGTGCAGGCCGAGTCAGCGACTTTTATATTGCACAAGCCAATTGGCTATGTCAGTGGACAGCCTGAAGATGGCTATGAGCCGGCTGTGGCATTAATTACCGCAGAAAATGAGTGGCAGGAACAAGGCAATGCGCAATTGCCTGATACGCTTAAAAAACACTTTCGCAAACATTATTTGAAAGGTTTAGCACCTGCAGGACGCTTGGATATTGATTCAACAGGCCTCTTGGTGCTAACTCAGGATGGTCGCATTGCCAGAAAGCTGATCGGTGAACACTCATCGGTAGAAAAAGAATATTTAGTGAGAGTAGAAGGCCAAATGATCGAAAATGGCATGCAGCTCCTCAATCACGGTTTAAGCCTTGATGGTCAACCATTAAAACGGGCAAAAGTCAGCTGGCAAAATGAAGACCAGTTGCGTGTCGTGTTAAATGAAGGCAAAAAAAGACAGATTCGCAGAATGTGTGAGCTAGTCGGCTTACAAGTCGTTGGATTAAAACGTATTAGAATCGGCCAGATACCGCTAAGTAAACTCCCTGTAGGGGAATGGCGATTTTTAGGGACTAAAGAACGCTTTTAGATTTCACCCAATTAATTGTCACACCTTTGAAACGCATATTTGTTAATTTTCGATAGGTTAACTAGACAAGCCATGGCCTTATGTAATAATGAAGATTGTGCTTAAATTAGAAATATAGATACTGAGCGCTTTATCTTGATTAATATAAAGGAAATCTCATGGGATTATTAGATGGAATCGCAGGTGCTGTTGTTAGCAATATGCTTAAAGGTGGTGACAATGGTGGCTTAGCCAATATTGCTATGGACATGCTCAACCAAAATGGTGGTATCGGCGGCATTTTAGATATGTTCCAACAAAACGGGTTAGCAGATCAAGCGGCTTCATGGGTTGGTAAGGGTGATAACTTACCTGTTTCTGCTGACGAGCTCTCTAGTGTATTTGGTAGTGATCTATTGGAAAGCCTAGCAGGTAAAGCAGGTGTATCAGCTGATCTTTTACCGGGTCAACTAGCTGATCACTTACCCGGTTTAATCGACCAATTAACACCAGACGGAGAAGTAAACGACAATTCTAACGATCTTCTCGGTACTGTTTTAGGTATGCTTAAGTAAACTTTAGTTTAAATACCGCAAAGGGCGAGTATTCGCCCTTTTTTTATGTTCAATTATAGATAACGAGTAAGCTGTTTTATGGATGTTTTACTGCTATTCAAAGCACTGATTTTAGGCCTAATTGAAGGCGCAACAGAATTTTTACCGATTAGTAGCACGGGCCACTTAATCATCTTAGGTGAGCTCATATCCTTTACAGACGAACGTAGTAAGGTCTTTAAAATTGTCATTCAGCTAGGGGCTATCTTAGCGATTTGCTGGGAGTACCGTGAAAAGCTAATGATCGTGACCAAAGGTTCGCTCAATGACAAAAGTAGTCAGCACTTTATTATCAATATTGCTGGTGGCTTTCTACCAGCGGCAGTATTAGGCTTGCTTTTTCATAGCAAGATCAAAGAATTTTTATTCAACCCCATCACCGTGGCGACAGCTTTAATTGTTGGTGGCCTGATTATTCTATTTGTTGAAAGCCGAGAATATAAACCGGTTGCACACACCTCAGATGAAATGACCTTTTGGCAAGCGCTCAAAGTAGGCTTTGCTCAGTCTTTAGCACTTATCCCTGGTGTCTCACGTTCGGGTGCAACGATACTTGGCGGTATGATCTTTGGGCTTTCTCGTAAAGTGGCCACCGAGTTTTCATTCTTTGTGGCGGTGCCAATTATGTTTGCAGCCACTTTTTATGATTTATATAAAAACCGTGACATCTTATCTGCTGATGACATCAGTATTTTTGCAGTCGGCTTTATCACTGCGTTTTTGGCAGCGATGGTCGCGATTAAATTCTTACTCAAGTATGTTGCCTCACATGACTTCAAACTCTTTGGTTACTACCGCATTATTCTTGGTACCATTGTATTGTGGTACTTTTTAACCTAGCGCTGTTCTTAACATGTGTCGATATGCTCAGTTAATATCGACACTACAATCATTAGCCAATGATGACCATGATGCCGAGCATACCATCGGTGCGGTCACAGACAACTTAGATGCAAATGCGTTTGCAGTTAGTGCTATATTAATCTCACTTCCATTTTTACAGCCTTTTCCACTAGGCCTATTTGCCCTGATTGGCTCTGCAGCTTATTGGTCACTGGGTTGGCAACTATTAACCAAACACGGGCACTTCTCACTGCCTAACAAAGTCCGTGCCTTTAAACTGACCAATAAAACCTATACAAAATTATTCCGTACCTGTTTATGGCTGATTAAACCCATACACCGCATCGCTAAACCGCGACTAAAGCAGATCAGTAGGCCGCAGACTGTACAAACCATAGGCGGTGTGATTTTTCTTGTAGTGGGCATATTGGTCGCTATTCCCTTGGGTGGTGTGATTCCCTTTCGTAATTTTTTCCCCGCATTGGCTATTTTGCTTTATACGGTAGGAGAGTTAGAGCAAGATGGACTACTGATTATCATGGCACTGTTGTGTTTATGCATCACGATACTGATTTATAGCACTATGCTTTTTCTGATTTTTCACTTTGGCACACTAGCACTCCATCACTTCATGGGTTAATGATTTTTTTACTTTTATCAGTACTTTGAATGTTTAATGTTCAGGTTAAAGTGCTAAACTTTTGTTATACGTTCATCAATTGATAAGGATTGACAAGGGATTATGAAATTGTTTAAAACGCTTTTTTACATCATACTCGCCATCATAGTAGTGCTAGTCATTGCAGGTGCTTACATTGCTAGCACATTTAACCCCAATGACTACAAGCAAAAAGTCATAGACCTTGTCAAAAAAGAAAAGCAGCGTGACCTCACGCTAGATGGCGATATTAGTCTTACCTTTTGGCCTAAAGTAGGTGCAAATCTAGGTAAGATCGCGATCAGTGAACATAACTCATCTGAGCAGTTTGCTTCTATCGATAGTATGAAGGTGGCACTCTCTGTCATGCCTTTGTTGAAAAAGAAACTGGTTGTCGATACCGTGTATATTGATGGTGCAACTGCCAACATCGTTAAACATGCTGATGGTTCTACCAACTATGATGACCTCACAGGCAGTAGTGAATCAGAAGAAACAGAAAGTGATGAAGCACCTTCTGAAGAATCGCAAGCGGTCTCATTTAATGTACAAGGCATCAACATCTCTAACTCTTCAGTCAATTATGTCGATGAAGGGACTAATGCCAACTACAGCATCAAAGACTTCAATATGAATTCTGGTCATATTGCATTAGCGGAACCAGTGGACATTGCAACCAACTTTCACATTGAAGCGAATGAGCCACCTTTAAACGCAAAAGTAAACTTAAAGGGTAACTTTACCGCTGATCCTGAGACTCAGCATTATGTCGCCAAAGACCTAGATGCCGCGATCCAAGGCCGTGTCGCCACACTCCAGCAAGCGGATATCACGGCCACGGGCAGTGTCGATGCAACACTCAGCAGTATGAATATCCTCGTTGATGGTTTACTACTCAAAGCCAAAGGCAAGATGGATGGTGCTGACTTGGTAGTTGATGTGAATGCACCAGCGTTAGAGGTACTCGAAGACGCTGTTAGTAGTGATGAAATCACGCTAACTCTGCAACAACTCAAAGCCAATGACAAAATGAATGCGAATCTTGTCATTGCCAATATGAAAGGCTCTCCACAAGCTGTTGAAAGTAGTGGTATTAATGGTGAATTCAGTGCGATACAAGGTGCACGACAAGTCGCAGGCAAGTTTAACTCTCCTTTTAAAGGCAATATTAAAGACCTGATTTTTGACCTACCAAAACTCGCGGGTAACCTGGATATTAAAGATCCATCATTACCAAATGGCGGTGTGAAGGGTAACTTCAATATTGGCTTACATACCGATGTTGGGCAAGAAAATGTGAAGTCTGACTTTGCATTGGATACCGATATCACACACCTTAAAGGCGATGTGATGGTCAATGGATTTAAAACACCCAAGGTTAAATTTGATCTCAACGCGGGTACTTTAAATCTGAACGAATTAATGGGCAGCAACAGCCAGACACAAGCTGCTGCACCAACACCTGAAGACAGTAACAGCGCCAGCGCCCAGCCTGATCTGAGCGCACTAAAAAGTCTAAACTTAGATGGTCACGTTAAAATTGACTCACTGCTCTATGACAAGCACAAGCTTAGTGGTTTAAATATTGGAATTTTGGCAGATGGTAAACAACTCAAACTCTCTAATATCAATGTCAAACTTAACGACAGCAAGATCAAGGGTAACTTTGCGATCAGTCAGTTTGATAAACCACTGTATAGCTTCCTGATTGATATTGATCAACTCAACGCTGACCAATACTTACCGCCAGCAACAGAAACTGAAGGTGATGCAAAACCTGCTGATAGCGATAGCAGCAGTACAGACACACCAATCGACTTAACGCCACTAAAAGCATTAAATGCCAACGGCAGCTTACGTATTGGTAAGTTTCAGTATGGTAAGACTAAAGCCAATAACATTCGTATCGACCTTAAATCCAAAGATGGTGTGACTAACATCTCACCACTATCTGCTAATTTATATGATGGCAGTATAAGTGGTGCGGTGAAAATTGATGCGCGCAACACACCTAGCTTTGCCATTAACCAAACCCTCAAAAGTATTAGCATTGGCCCCTTACTACAAGATGCTATTCATAACGATATGTTGAGTGGCACAGGTACTTTAAACTTGAATATCACCACTCAAGGCGGCTCAGTCAACCAATTGCGCAAAGCGCTCAATGGTAAGGCTGCGATGAATTTGACCGATGGTGCGGTTAAAGGTGTGGATATTGCGGGCTCAATTCGTAAGTTTAAAGCCAAGACTAATTTTCTGCGCGGTAAAGCAGCACCCGAAGATGCTGACCAAACGAAAAAAACTGACTTTAGTGCCTTGTCTGGTAGCTTCAATATTAAAAACGGCGTTGCCTATAATGATGACCTAACCATGAAAGCGCCGATCTTTCGCCTACCCAAAGGACAAAGCAAAGGTAAAATTGACATTGGTAACGAAACCATTGATTACCTCGCAAAACCAACCATTGTTGAAACCAGTAAAGGTCAGGGTGGTAGAGATATTTCAGAGCTTAATGGGCTGACTTTACCAGTGAATATTACGGGTACTTTTGCCGCGCCAAAATACAAGCTTGACTATGCGGCTATCGGAAAACAAGCTGCCAAATCTAAGCTAGTGGATAAACTAGCTGGTGATAAGAGCAAGGCTGTTAAAGATGCGCTTAAAGGCGATATTAAAGTGGATACGCTTAAAGGTTTGCTTGGTGGTAAATCTAAAAAATCTGCCGAAGATGACAGCAAAAAAGAAGAAGATCCAAAAGAAAAAGTACTTAAAAAACTGCTGAATTTCTAATCGCAGGATTGCCAGACTACACAACACTTCCCGAGGATTTGCCTGTACCTAAAGATGATGGTGCAGGCGATCATTTAACCTCACGATCACTGCCTGACCTACAACTGCTTGGCACCAATCAAAAACGATTCAACTTATCAACAAGAAGCTGTTAGCTCCTACATTGCCCCTACATCTCACTCAGTCGCTATCAATATCATTTTACTGATCGTTATCTGCCTAGCTGTGTTTAACAATTGTTAGCAACCATTGGCAATCACAACGCTTAAATAAACGTTTAACCATTATTGCGCGCGATGGTAAGATTCAGCATGTTTTTTTTTCCTGTCTTTCCACCAGACAAGCATATTCATCAAGTGATTCAATGGCTAAACACACATGTCTGATTTTGCTCTGCGCCTGATTGCGTGGCAAAAAGTCCATGGCAGGCACGCGCTACCTTGGCAAAACACACAAGACCCTTATCGCATCTGGGTCTCAGAAATCATGCTGCAACAAACGCAAGTGACTGCAGTGATCGGCTACTATGCTAACTTTATGGCGCGATTTCCCACCATTGCATCACTAGCCGCTGCAACACAGGAAGAAGTGTTGGAATATTGGAGTGGGCTGGGCTATTACGCCCGCGGGCGCAATCTACACAAAGCCGCACAGCAGATTGAAAATGACTTTGGTGGCGACTTCCCGCAAGACTTTGAAACCGTGCAAACCCTACCCGGTATCGGGCGCTCAACCGCTGCTGCCATTGTCAGCTTTGCCTTTGGGCAATCACAAACGATACTCGATGGTAATGTAAAACGCGTACTCGCCCGCCACTTTGACATTGAAGGCTGGCCCAATGCACCTAAGACCAATAAAGCACTTTGGTCGCTGGCAGAGTCACTGGTGCCGCAAGACAATATGATTGCCTACACCCAAGGCTTAATGGACTTGGGCGCCACCACTTGCACCCGCCGCAAGCCACTGTGTACTCAATGCCCATTGCAAGAGAGCTGCGAAGCACACGCACTCAATAAAACAGACAGCCTGCCAACGCCAAAACCTAAAAAAACCACACCTCAAAAATACACCACCATGATGATTATTTATGACGGTGATCAGGTGTTGTTACAAAAGCGCCCGCAAACGGGTATTTGGGCTGGGCTTTGGAGCTTGCCTGAAGTGAGTGATCAAGACATTGCCAGTCGTTATGCACAAGACTCTTTAGGGTTGACAGTAGAGCAAGATGAACCGCTTGAGATTGTCAAACATGTGTTTACGCATTACAAGCTAGACATTACCCCGCAGCCATTAGCCCTGACCACACCCGCAACCATCTCTGATGACCACTTCAAATGGATGACGCTAGAGAATGCCATCAACGCTGCCTTACCAACCCCAGTGCGTAATATATTAACGACTTTTCAGCAATCGCGCGCCTTAAACCGTTAGGCGTATTTTCATTTGCTTATGGCATATAAGCGAGTTTACAATGTCTTACAGTACACATAATGGGAACACAGATATGAAACGGCTATACACAATGATACTTTCATTCAATTTAATCATGGCGAGTACGACAGTATTGGCTGGCGGCAATATGGACATGGAAAAAATGATGCAGCAAGCAGAAGCCGCACAGGCCTGCTTTGAAAACATCGATGAAGCTCAAATGATGGCATTAGAAAAAGAAGGGCGAATGATGGAGCAGGAAATTAGCGCACTATGCAAAGCTGGAAAGTCTACCGAAGCCACTGCTAAAGCAATGAAATATGGGATGAAAATGCAAAAAGACCCTAGCTTCAAGCAGATTCAAAAGTGTGCAAAACAAATGGAAGGCATGATGCCGATGCCAAAGACCTATATGCCTGCGACAAAAGACAGCGAAGGCAAGTCTATTAGCGTGTGTGACTAATTTTTAATTGCTTTGCGTGTGCTTAACGCACATTGATCACGTCTGCAAAGGCCTCTGAATCCGTAATTGCTGTTTCAATGTCGGCCAAAATACCGTCGATATTACTGCCAGCGGCTTTCACTTCACTTTGAAAGCCCTGCATCGCAGCCACACTGCGGTTATGCTTGATATAGAGTTCGTTATCATGCAACAATCTCAACAACGGTTCAATACTCTGATATGACTTTTGCATGGATTCACGCACGGTAGCGTATTGCTGTTTGGTATTGTCTAAATTTTGCGCACTTTTTTCACGCAAGTTCTTATTATTGTATTGGCGTAGCTCTCTACGCCATTCTATAAAGAGTGTTTTTGCGGTGCGATCTACTTTAGTAATCTTGGCTTTGAGCTTTTGGGCTAATGACTCACTTTGTTGATAAGCCTGATTGATTTCTTTTTTCTGACCCTCAACATCACCAACGTCATCACTCACATTAGCCAATACATCATAAGCTTGCTCGATGTATTGTTTGGTTTCTTGTTGCAAGGCAATCGATTCTTCAATTTGCTCAAACAATAGATCGTGTTTACTTTTCGCGCCGACTTGCACTAAAGCATTGTTTTTGACTGATTTTACTTTTTCTAGCGCGCTTGTTTGCACCTTATCCAGTGTGCTGCATGCACTAAAAAATATACAAGCACTGATGCAAAAAAGTTGTTTGATGGTGTTGATCATAATATACCGTCGAAATTAAATTTACCTACCGTGGGTGGCTTTACTCATACCTATGGTGATAACGGTATAAAAACACTGATCTTGATATGAGAATCATCATCTTGACGATTATTAACAATTATTTGCTTGAGTGACTCAAGCCTGAGCAAATGTAAACGATATTAAAGTAATGATGATAAAGCGTATTTTCAACGCTATAGTGACTAACCGAACAACAACGATGACTGATACCGCACCTTAAAATTTTCACTAATGCTATTATTCCGACCAATGTTTAATTTTCGATTTTTACCACACTCGACGCTAGCCCTGAGCGCTATGTGTTTATTAGTATTGCTAGCGCCTTCAGTCATTCATGCTGCTGAAATCACGCCAAAGCAAGCTGATACAGTGAAGGTGCCAGCGGCCAATCCTTTTTTCAGCACGAAAAAAAATCGCCTAGCAAACCCTAATGCCAGCTTGGTGGAGTTAGCGTTTAAGTTTGGTAAAAACCCAAGTGCGGAAAAGACACGCCAAGTGTATGCGGAATATTGCCAACAAGGCCGTGATGGCAATGCCAACTCATTGTTTGCCTTGGGCTGGATGCATGCCTCTGGTAAAGGCCGCCCAATTAACCTAGCCGTGGCTAAAAGCTTTTATCACATGGCCGCTGACCGCAACAATCAGCTAGCAATCAACGCACTGCAAAAATTACCGCCTGATACAGCCATGGAATTGCCATTGTGTATGCTGCCTGACCCTGAGGCTTTTACCCTCTCGCGCTTACCCAGCCACCGTGCTGTGATTTCAACATTACAAGCGCAATATCATGCGCAAGTGCAAGCCGAAGAGCTCGCCAAGCTAGAAGTATTAGCAAAGCAAAATGCCAATGCTGAAAGAGCAGAGCGCTTGTTTAGACGACAGCGCAGTATCTACCGAGTCGCCAAGAAAATTGGCCGCAGATATGGCATTGATCCTAAATTGGTGATGTCATTTATCGCCATCGAATCAGGCTTTGATCGGTATGCAACCTCTGTGAAAAATGCACAGGGCTTAATGCAACTCATCCCGGCGACTGCAAAACGTTTTGGTGTGTATGATGCTTATAACGCACAGCAAAATATTAAGGGAGGGGTGCGATATTTACGCTGGTTACTGGCTTACTATCAAGGCAATATACAACTCGTCGCTGCCGCTTACAATGCGGGTGAAGGTGCGGTTGATCGCTACCGTGGTGTGCCACCGTATCGCGAAACTCAAAATTATGTGAAAAAAATTGCCAAGCTCTACGGCAAG
>CAZCBF010000008.1:0-25756 GCA_964496895.1 uncultured Methylophilaceae bacterium
ATCTATCGGTTTGCGTTTCCGCTAACAAGATACCGTCCGTCATCAATTTGATATAGCTTTGTGATGAGGTTTGGTCAGTAAAGCGTACTTTAAAACCAACCTGCTCGCCTAAGCTTGTGCCTAACTCATCGGCAATACGTGTAGCCACAGTGCGCGCTGCCAATCGACGTGGCTGTGTATGGCCGATTAGGCCTGCCACGCCGCGACCAAGTTCGAGACATATTTTAGGCAGCTGAGTGGTTTTACCCGAGCCAGTTTCACCACAAATAATCACCACTTGGTTTTCAGAAATGGCTTTCGCAATGTCGTCTTTTTTACCGCTAACGGGTAAGCCTTCTGGATATTCCGGCTTAGGAAGATTGCTTAAACGTTGCTGATATCGCTGCTGAGAATGACTTAACTTCTTGCTCAGTTTAGCCAGTAATGGCTCAACGGGCTTTTTCTCTTTGGCAAGACGTTTGGCATTTTGCAATTGCCTTCTGATGGGATGTCGATCGATCAATAGGCACTCGGCTAATGCCTGCTCAATCTGACGGATTGCGGAATTCGGATTTGCTGCACTCATAAGCGCGCTATTTTAACATGCACTGACGCTTGGATAACGTTGGCATTTAAGTCATACTAAACTCATCAGCATAACAAACACTATTGCACATGGATAACCTTGAGCGCATTGGTTTTTATCAAGCATTAACAAGCCAAAGTAAACAGCTTTTATTGCACCAAGTGAAAGAAGTACGCTGCCAAGCCTATGACGAGGTATTATCGCCAGGGCAACAAATCTCAGGGGCTTACTTTGTACTCGATGGCTTGCTTAGAGTCTATAGTTTAAGCCCCAATGGCACGCAGGCAACCTTATATCAAATTGAGCCCGGTGAGACGTGTGTATTTGCCATTAACTGCTTATTTAATGACCTACGTTACCCAGCTTGGGTTGAAGCAGAAAAAGACACTCATGTCGCTTTTATTGATGGCAGTCTATATCGCAAGCTGTTTCAAACTGAAACCGCAGTACAAGACATTACGATTCGTTCGCTCTCTACAGCGGTTTTTAGCTTAATGGCTGAGTTAGAGCAAGTGCATGCCTATACACAAAATCAGCGCCTAGTACATTTACTACTGACACGTGCCTCTACCTCAGGTGAAATCAATATGACACAACAACAGCTAGCAAGTCATTTGGGTACAACACGTGAAGTTGTTGCAAGATTGATTGGAACATTGGTGTCATCAAATTACATTGAATCCAATCGTGGCTTGATTAGGCTCAAGGATATTGCTGGCTTGACAAAAATCACCACCACGATCGAAAGCTAAGTGAGCATTTATACACCCACCATTGTCTTTTTGAGGCTTTGCATAAAATTCACCACATCACTGGTTTCTTGTTCAGGCACTTTAAATTTGGTTAGCGTTTGATTTAAATAATCTATAAACAACTGCCAATCGCTTTCACTAATACCCATACCTGTATGACTTTCCAGCATCTCACGCCCACCATAATTTAGGTTTCCGCCAGCTTTATTGACAATAAAATCAACCACCAACTGCTTTTCACGCTTAACCCCGTCATCACCACGATGTGCCCAAAATCGACCAAGCTGTTGATCCTTGACTAATCTCACCATTAAATCGTCTACGACAGCAACAATCGCGTCATAGCCACCAAGCCGCTTATAAAGTGACTCAGTGTTGTGATTAGTAGTTGTCTTATTCGCCGTATGCAGTGCAACCTTCATACCAATTTGATCATTCTGTACAGGCATGCGTAACATACAGCCATCCGCATTCGCTGACGCTAATTGTGTATTAGTAACTAGTAGTGTGATAAACGCTACTCTTGTAACTTTATGCATTATTTTCTCCTTAAATTAAACATCACAACATGTGATAAATTTAATTTACGTGCTTAAAAATAATGCGTATGTAGCAAATGTTACGTTATGAAGTGTTGGTATTCCCGCTTATTTTTTGTTAGTACATAACTGCTTTTTTTGGGTGGGGAAAATCAACATCAACAAACCTAGCAAAAACATCGCATACGTTTGTGGCTCAGGCACAGCCAGTATGGTGCTAACAGTCCCATTAAATAAAACATTATGACCTGTAGGCTCATGAATTCGTAAGGTACCGCGTGAGCCAATGGCTGCATTCGCATCTCCAGCGGATGCATTATGCGTTGGCATAATTCTAAACTCCACCGCACCGGTTAATCCACTGAGTGTAGATAAATCTACCGGTTGCCTATTGACCGAACTACCGTTTTGCGTAAATGTTTCAAGGTCAGTGGAAAAGTTGTCACCACTGTAACGCAAAGAAAGAAAGCCAGGACCAGAGTTCGAAGCACGCAAAGCAATCTCTAAATCCGATAGCGCCACGCTATAACCAGCAGCCACCGTAAAACCAAAGCTTAAATAATCACCAGCTTCAGAATTATGCCAGTTACCTGAGTTAAAAGTATCAACGGTGGCTATAGCGCTTAAATCACCACCACGCTCTAAATCCATACCGGCCACACCTTGCGCATTATTAATCGCGGCGACAAAGGATTCATTACCCGCATTGCCATCTAGATTCCATTCAGTAATAATCTCAGCATGGGGTGTTCCTGTCGTCGCACAAGCAAGGACAAAGAGTATTGCTCTAAGCATAACTGAACCTTATATATTATTTGGTTATTTAATGCTGATTCAATAACACTCCTTAGACAATAGCCCGAATGGGTCACAAAGTTAATCTATCACTTTAAGTTAGCGCTGTAGACAAGTCTCCAATCCTGTATTACCACCTTTGTAATCAGGCTCGTAATAAAACTTTACAAACTGCCACTTACCCTTCACTGAAGTAAACTGGGCAATCCCAGTACCATAATCTTGATCTTTGCCGCCATAAAGCCCATTAGCTAACGGCAAGGCAAAATGTATCGCAGCAAAACTCCCCCGCGCCGCGGCATGGCCTTGATAGGTGCCGTAATCTGGCACCTGTAGCGTAAAGTCATAGCTGACATAGCCCTCTTTACTATGCTCGGCAACTTTTTTCATAGTCACAACGCCAGTGTATTTGCCTTCATGTGCATCCATACCCTTGCAATCATATATACCGCTAAAATCTAATTTAATCCGCGGCTTAAATATTGGTTCCGCACTGGCAATATTGACATTGAATAAGCATAAAATTAATACAGAAAACACTCTCATTTTTAATCCTCAGTGATTACTTTCAAATTAACCGTTACAAATGAATCTTAATCAAAACTTTAAACCATGCAAGGTTGTTGAATAATATTGTCTTAACAACTTAAGCGTAGGCTTACAGTATTTTGAATCATTACGCATTGCAATCAGTAGCAATAGATAGGTAAGAATGTCAGCACCATTATCCGAACTCAGTACCAAAACCAGCCGTAAAAACAATTTTAACCTCATCCGATTTTTTGCAGCATCACTCATACTCTTTAGTTTGAGCTATACCCTTAAATTAGGCGACAACCAAGCAGACCCTTTATATCAAGCCGTGGGCATCTCTTGGGCAGATGTTGGCATAGATATTTTCTTAATTATTAGTGGATTTCTACTGACCCATACCTATTACAAGCAAAAAGATCCTTATGGCTTTATTGGTAATCGCGTACTAAAAATAATGCCACAGTTAATCCTAGCCACAGTTTTTACCGTTTTTTTAGTTGGGATGGCCTTTACCGAGTTGACGCCACTAAGCTATTTAGGCGACACACAAACACTTTTGTTTTTGAGTAAGAACCTGACGCTAATCGCAGGTGCAGCAAGCCACTTGCCTGCAACCTTTAGCCAACATGCCATCACGGCAACCAATGGTAACCTTTGGATGCTATCGTTTTTAGTGATGCTGTATGGTTTATTATTTTCGCTATTGAAATTATCGGATATTCTAAGTCAGTATGATCAACGCTTTAGCGCAAAAAATATCATTTTACTACTGGCAATTGACGCACTGGCGCTCGATATACTCAATCATCAAGCAGTCGTTTTTTCACCTATGATCACACATTTTATAGCGCTGTTTACGATCGGTGCCAGCTTCCGGCTATGGCAAGATAGCCTCACGGTAAGTTCTGCATGGATTGGGATAACTTTGCCAGCATTGATGCTCACCACATTGTTTCCTAGCTACTTTTATAATGTGTACTGCCTCACACTACCGTTTATTATTTTCTATATCGCCTACATCCCTAAAGGCAGCATCAGGTCCTTCAACCGACTAGGCAAATATGCCTATGGCCTGTTCTTGTATGCTTACCCAGTACAGCAAGCTTTACTTGCGATCATGCCTAATATCCCTGTAAAACTTTTGTTTGTGGCCTCTGCCATGGTTACATTTATCATTGCAGTGTTTACGCAACACCTTGCCGAGCAATATACGCCTCAGTTTAAACAGCTTTTACGCCGTATGGCTAAGTTTGGCTTACGACAAGTACAATCGGTGACTAGCTAATAGCTCACCAATCTAACTGACTAGGCACAGTACGCCCGTTGAGCCGGTGTCTGATCGAAGCGCTAGCATCATAGACTGCTCGCCGTGCACGATTGAGCGCACCGAGTGGTTGATGTTGAGATAAGGCGTTCCAAGGGTTAAACGATAAATCTTCACAAAACTGTTGTTGTTCTGGCGTATCAAACGTTTGTTTGAGGATCTCTATTTTAGCCACTGTTTCAAAAGGCACGGCACTTTCTTTCCACAACACTGTGGCATCTTCTATCGGCATGGTTTTACTGAGGTCTTGACGTTGCATCATCATCTGCATGCATGCAGGATCGTTCGCTAACTCTTGCTTGAGGTTATGCTTTAAAAAATCTGGATCACCTTCTTTGGGTATAGCCGTTTGATTTAAACCATCGCAAGCCCGCATTTTAAACTTCACGCGCTGCGGGCCTAGCTTATAAGCCGTATTACTAAAATACTCTGTCCATAAGGGGCTAGCTGGCGGCGGCGCATAGGCAGTGACCAGTTGCCAGAGTTCACGCAATCGCCATTTCAACGGGTTCCAACCCTGTATGAAATAAGCAGGGTCACCCTTAGTGGCAACAAACGCATTGTAATCAGCCACACTAGTGACAAAAAAAGCAGGGCTATTATGCGCTATAAAGTCTTGTGTATCGCCATGGTTTAGATTCAACCCCGCATGCAATAATTTAATCGCCATGCCTCGGGCATCACGCGCATGATCATCCGCTTTTGCCATATCTGACCCACTATTGGAAAAGCGTATCCACGCTTTATATTGTTTACCCACCTGTGCAAACACTCCATGCTGTAAGGCTGTACTAATGGTTTCAGGCACAGTGACCAATGCTTTGACACAAGCGTGGCCTTTGGCATGCACTCCGCGCGCAGCATAGCTGGTTTGCAAACCTTTTACGATCTCTTTGGCCTTCTCTGCGGCAATAGCAATCTCATCAGACTCATTCACGGGGATGGCTTCATTGGCAGAGACCTGCGCATGAATCTGCCAATGATAGGCAATCAACCCCACTAGCAGGCTAACCAATAGTAATAATGCAATGCCGATTTTTTTAAGCATATTAACCTTCTATCATTTTCTGAGGTTCATGACTGGTTTTTCAATGAATAGATACATCAGTGCTGCAATAATAAAACTAATCACACTACTGAGAAAACCACCATAGAGCAATACTTCGCCCATCGTATAGTTTGCACTTTGCATCAATGGCGGAATCACAGCAATCATCACAACCAAATGAATCAAATACAGCGAATAGGAAAGTGTCGCGATCGGATACCAAACACGCAGTGAAAACAGCCAATTTAATGATTTGGCCAAGCGGTGTTCTTGCAAAATCAAGGCTAAAATCAGCAGCCCTAACCCAATCGCAAACAAGGTATGGTTGCTAATATCGTATAGGATATGTAACCAGCCGTAAGCATCGTATTTAGGTAAGTACAAGGGCAAACTCATGAAAAGCACGATGATGATCAATGCAAGCAAGGTGAGCAAAAGACCGGCGCTGCTATTCATGAGTGCTTTGACGCGTGCAGGATAAAAGTGCATGGCATAGCCCGCAATACAGCCCACAACCAATCCACCAAAGCGTGTGTAGAGGTTATCGTAAATCACAGTGAAGTAATGATTGTAATAATGGTCATTGGTATAGACTTGGCTAAAGGGCGTTGTGCTCAATTGCGAGTCAGTCACAACAATCCAAGTATTGACTAACAATGACAGCACCAACAAACCCACAAGCCAGTAACCAGGGTGTCGTCCCAATTTCAGTATCGCAATCAAAATCAGCGGGTAAATAAAGTAAAACTGCTCTTCTACTGCCAAGCTCCAGGTCCAACCCGCGGCTTGATCTTTGTAATCAATAAAATTACTCACGTATAAGAAGTTCGCCCAGATATTTTCGCTATTAGGTGCTGATAATAAAAAATACACCACCAACATAAAATAGTAGACAGGGGTTAAACGCAAATACCGCCGGATATAAAAGTTCTTAAGATTCAGATGCCCAAGCTTGGCATAGGTACGTAGCAAGATTCCAGTGATCAAAAACCCACTCATCACAAAGAACACATCCACACCTTTATCTCCATTCACCACCCAAGACCAACCCATACCGAGCTGATTGAGCATGCTTTCAATCGATTCATTTGGGTTCGATTTTTCATAAACCAAAAAGATGTGATAAACCATGACTAACAATATCGACACCGCACGGATACCATCAATCGATGCGTAGTTACTCGCCCTACGGACAAACATCGACCTCAAATTATCTTTTAATGCAAAGGCTTCTTGTAACGCGGATGTTGAAGTTGCAATATTGTCAGACATCTTGGTCCTTTTTCTTTTAATGGTGCAACGTTAGGCGTAACAGGCGCTATAGTGTTTTCATATACTCGACTAGGGCCCAGCGCTCATCTTCAGTCAATGCGGGCAAACCATACTCACCCGTGCCATACTCATGCCCCGCATTACTATTACCCGCAATCGACGTATCGAATAAAAACGCATCTTCACTCGCTAGCGTGTCAAAACCAACATGTTTGGCATCGAGCTCAGTTGAGCCAACATAAAAGGTTTTGCTCCTCTGAGCTGCTGGCAGTAGCAATTCATAGAGATTAGGCACTGAACCATTATGCAAAAACGGCGCACTAGTCCAAACACCATTGAGTGGCCTTGCTTTATAGGCAAGTAAGGCTTGCTCAGACACCGCTTCATCAGCTGGCAGCAATACCCCATCCACATATTTAGGTGTATGTACTGCATCAGTATGGCCAAAGTCATGCGCATCTTTTTTGGCTAAATAAGCTTGTAGCGGGTTGTTTTTAATCACCCCCACCATCCAGTTATTGGCAATATCAATCGCTTTTGCTTCTTCAGCCAAAGGTGGCCCGCCAATATAATATTTAGGCTTGCCGGCTAATTTACCCGACTTACCACGGCGCATAATGGCATTTTCTGCCATTAGCGGGTCTGTTTTAATCTCGCTTAGCGTACTCATGCGCACTTTAATGTGTCTTGCAGGATCAGTGCGATTAATATCCGTATGACAGCTAATGCAATATTGTTGATAAAGCGCCCGCCCACGTTGTGCTTGCTGTTGATTGACCTTGGGAAAAGTCTCAGGCCATAGCGGTGAGTAGAGTTTGCCCACCACCTTTTCTAGTTTACGTAAGTTTTTGGTTTGTATAGAGGATGGATACCCGCCATCAACAAAACCCAGCCAATGCGTGGTATCGGTTTCTAACGCACCAAACACCCCTATCACCTCTCCTACATTACGCGCTAACGCCCCTATATTGGAGTTTGATTGTGAGCCATTCCACTCAACATAGTCGTGTTGTGGCGTATCCCAAATATAAGGATAGCTGGTCGGCGCATTCGGCTCGTTCATATTATTTGTTGCACCCGTTGCCTGCAATGCTTTGTTTAAAATCGATCCAAAAGCATCTAAGCGACCATAGCCATATTTGAGGTCGGTATGGTTCACATCATCGGAAGCTTTGCGCGCTTGGTACTCGGCAAGCAAACGGCTTTTGAGTGATGTTATCGCTGCTGGCGTTGCATCTTCACCCAACACACGGTTAGAAAAGCGCATAAACTTTTCGGCATCCTCAACTGTCACCTGCAAGGCGTCATCCATCTCTACTAAGAACCGTTGCAGGTCAAACATGGTTTGCCCACCATCGATCATCAAGCGTTGACCTTGAAAGTGAATTTCTTGGGTATGACAGGCCGCGCAGGTAAACCCGATCTTGTCGCGATTACGACTAACACCAATGGGCAAAGCATCAGGATTGCTTTTACTACTCCTTGCTGGAATCAACCCAAACGAGGCAAGGTATTGATCATCACGAAACAAGGCTTCTGAATCCACTTGCTCGATATTCAAGAAAATATCGTAATCCAATAGGCGCGAGCCTTGGTCCGCAAAGTAATAAAACTGGCGGTCTTGCTCAGTCCAATTTTGCGCTAAATAGGTATGATCTTCTGCCGCATGCACTTGGCAAAGGCTAAAGATAGCGGCTAGTGCCGCCAAACATCGATTATGCAGTCTCATTTTTCTCTCTCCCAAACGCTGCTTACATCTCTCTGGATAACAGTGTATTAAGCAAATTATCCTGAAAGTTTAAATTACCCGTCAGACTGGCATGTGACTCACACAAAAAGAATGACTGGCTAATCGGTAAGTGCAAATACTTGTGACGATCAATACTCGGGTCGAGTTTGTCGCGGCCTAACAAAGAAGCCTTGGTCACAGAACCATCCCCAGGCTCTAACAACAAGGCATCATAATCCACACCTTCCACCGGGTTTAAAATATCATCTGGCGAGATTCTCACCATAGATTCACCATTTACTTCTTCTACCAGAATACGTGCTGGCGTTAAGCTACAGCCACCACCAAACACGACAATGTCTGGATGATTGTCTGGGACTTTGATACTCAATGACCAGACAAAGCGTCTTGCGCGTTCAAGCTGGTTTTTAAAATAGTGCTCAAACGCTTTTAAGTGCACTTGTGCTTTTTCCCCATCAGTAAATTGTTGGGTGATGCGCGCTCTGACTTCTGGATTAAAAATCGACCATTCAAACCGCCGCCAAATGTCCACATCAAACAAATCGCGCGTTAGCATATGGCCCTCTTGATCGACAATCCAATTGGAGACCGCATGAGGAAATAATTGATACAAGCTCGGCATGCTGGCCAGCGTCTCAGTCCCAATATGATTGATGCCGATATCCAAACCAGTAATAAATAAATTCAGCGTTTTACTCGAGCCAAGATTCGGTGTGCCCAGCAACACCACCCTGCGCACACGCTCAGCGCCATACATGTTTAATTTTTGATCAAAATCATTGTCATTGATCACATCTTGTTTGCCATAACGCAGGTAATACCGCGTGATAAGCCCACCCATGCTATGCGCAACAATATCCACCTTAAGGTTTGGATCGTTGTAATCTTTACGAATCTGCTCAATAAAGTCACATAACTGGCTGGCAGATTTCACATTATCTTGCCGCCAATCATATAAAAACACATAGTAGTTTTTATCAGCTGGATTAGCAGGTTCTCCGATGTGTTTGAGTTTATAGCCCCCCACCGTTGACAGGGTTTCTACAATCTTGCCATAAAAATCCTTACCCGCAGCCCCATCAAAAATAGCATAGGGGGTTACATGGTCAGGGTTGGAGGAGGACTGCCTGTCAATATTCAAGGCAATATCTGAATAATCATGGCTTAGCAAACGGCTTATTGCCCCAGGCCATACATCCTCACCCGAGGCTTCATCTTTCAAACGGCTGCCTAACACCCCATGAATAAAAATCACTGGTGGCTGGTCTTTGACCATTTTAGATTGCATATAAAGGCGCTTGAGATCAGGCTTAAATGACTCATGATCGTAGACTGCCCCAGCGATAAAGCTGAATACAGCAAGCAAAAAAAGTATCAATGCGCGATTTAGTTTCATTGTTTTTCCAAGCCCATTAACAAGCTTCACTATAACATTCTCAAAGGTGTGGAAAGTAATATTATGGGAGCTTAGTCTAAAACTCCAGAAGCCACTTACAATTAATTAATAAATAATGAAAAGCCATTAAATTCCTATCGATTAGGACCGTTAGATTGTTTAATGTACTTATTAGTAGAAAGAAATAACTTCCATGCGATTCAGCAATACGGCTTTACCCTAGTAGAGCTCATTGTAGTCATTGTTATTCTTGGCATCTTATCCGCAACGGCACTGCCTAAATTCATCAACGTCAGTCTAGAGGCACGTCTCAAACTAGTAGAAGAAACACACAGTACAGTGAGCGCCGCAGCTCATAACGCATTTGCAGTGTGCCAACTTAACCCACCATGTGATGCTAGTAAACAGACTTCTGATTTGATAGAAGGCCCTAATGGTATCAGTGGGCTATTATTTAGAGGATACCCTACTGGCATGTCGAGAGTACCAAGCTATTTCGGTATCACTGACTGGGTTGATATCGGTGGTGACATCAGTGCAACCGTCATTGACTGGGCAACAACTGACTACAAAGTGAAAAGTGCGCAAGACCCAGAAACTTGTAAAGTACGCTATGTTGTACCACAATCATTTGGGCAATTTCCAGCGATCACATCATCCACATCTGGCTGCTAACTTTCGCCATTAACCCCATAATATCCACCACAAAATCATCATCTTGATCAACAAACTTCACAAATAAATGATTTAGATGTCTCTTTTTTCCCTCTTATTACGAACTAGTCACTAGCAACACAAGAGATGCTAATTAACTAACGTAAAAAAGGGAAATAACCATGACTAAAATTAAAGCCTCTGTACTCGTCGCGGCAGCACTACTCTCAGCCTCACAAATCGCCACTGCGGGCGGGCGTCACAATGCAATGTATTCTGTTGAAATTACTAACATCACTGCAGCACAAACATTCACTCCAGTACTCCTTGCTACGCACCATAAAATCCTGTCAATTTTTGATCTTGGCAAACCAGCTAGTCCTGAATTAGAAATCCTTGCGGAATCAGGTGATACTGGTCCAATGACAGAACTATTACAGTCAAATGGTGATTTTGCTGCTGATGTGCAAACTGTGGGCGGCTTATTGGAGCCAGGTAAAACTTTCAAGACACGAGTCGAAACAAACCGCCACAGCAAGCGTTTAAGTATTGCCAGCATGTTGATTCCTACTAACGATACTTTTGTAGGCGGTGATTCACTAGGTTTACCACGCCGTGGCTCTGTTACATACTACCTAAAAGCCTATGATGCAGGTACTGAGTATAACGATCAAAACTGTCTAAACATGCCTGGCCCACGATGTGGTGGTGAACCAACTTCTGAGCCAGCAGATAATGACGAAGGTTTTGTACATGTGAGTAATGGATTTCACTTATTACCCGCTGATGAAGTCAATGGCGGCGAAGTGCTAGGCCCATCAAAATATGACTGGCGTAACCCAGTGGCTAAAGTGGTGGTTAAGCGCGTCTACTAAATATTGTCGCTTAACTTGCTTTAAATCTAGAGGGCTGTTTTAAAAAACTAGCCCTCGGATTATTTAGTTTTAACAGTAATTGTTTCTTCTCTTGAGTAAACAATACCGTACTTTATCTGTTAATTGGTGCAAACCTGCTCTGTATACTCTCTACCTTTAACTCAGATAAAATAGCATCCATTCTATCTTTTGCATTCTTTCTAGGCCGCCCAGTATATTTCGCCACAATCAACTCATTCTTCATCGAGTGCTCCCAGCCTACTAGCTCTGTCACCGTCAAATGATATCCAGAGGCTTCCAACTGCAAACAGCGCAAGACATTGGTCACTTGGCTGCCAAATTCACGCGTATGAATCGGATGGCGCCAAATTTCACTTAACGGGGTCTCAGAAAGCGCTTTGTTTTTATTCGCACGCATTACCTTTGCAACCTCCGCCTGACAACAAGGCACTAGCACCATAAATTTAGCTTTTTTACTCAGCCCAAATTGAATCGCATCATCAGTAGCGGTATCACAAGCGTGTAAAGCGGTGACGATATCAACCGTTTCTGGTAGTTGGCTAGAAGCCATTGATTCTGCGACAGTAATGCCTTCAAAGCGCATCCGTTCAAAGCCACATTCCTGCGCAAGGACAATAGACTTTTCTACCAATTCCTTGCGAAACTCAATACCAATCACTTCGCCTACCGCTTTTGATTTGAGCAGTAAGTCATACAACATAAAACCTAGATAAGACTTTCCCGCACCATGATCAACAATGCTGACGTCTTCTTGTTGTATCAACACATCTTCAACTAAAGGTTTAATAAAATTAACTAAATGATTGACTTGTTTGAGTTTTCTACGGCTATCTTGATTCAATTTACCATCACGCGTAAGAATATGCAGCGCTTTGAGTAATGGAATAGATTGGTCTGGGTTAATGTCTGCAGGTAGTTTCATAGGCTGTATTTTAGCGCTTTGTCGTCAAAATTGCTGAATGTTCGTTGTAATTAGTATAGAAGCTAGTCTTTCACTGAGTACAGCTGGGTAGCGTGGCAAACGCTACAAAGCTGCTACACTTAGCAATAAAAGGATGACCGTATCAATGCAGAGTGAGGCAGAATGCCAAACGCATTAGACAACGTGGATAAAGTTTTTGATGAATTGCAGGATTGCATGACAGATCAAACCATGGATGGTTTTTTGGCCAGCGTAGAAAAACGTGCCTTTCGCATTGCTATGTTGGCAACGCGCAATAGAGAGGATGCGCTAGACTTGGTGCAAGATGCCATGATGAAGTTGGTGCAAAAATATAGTGATAAAACGCCAGCAGACTGGAAGCCATTGTTTTATCGCATTTTAGAGTCGCGTATTTTAGACTGGCACCGCAAGCAAAATTTTAGACGCCCTTTTCGCGTATTGCTAAAACCCAGGCAAAAGGAAGACAATGAAAGTGCTGAAGATCCATTGATGCAGCAGCCAGCACTGGATCAAGTCATGCCAGACTTTAAAATACAAAATGCTGAATTTATTCAAGCATTAGAGGCTGCCTTAAAAACGCTACCCATTAGGCAACAGCAAGTGTTTTTACTAAGGTTATGGGAAGGCTTAGATATTAGAGAAACTGCCAAAGCCATGCAATGTAGCGAAAGTAGTGTCAAAACACACTACGCGCGTGCATTAGCAAAACTGCAAAGCAGTTTACAGGAGTACCACAATGACTGAACAACACACACCATTTGAACAAAAAGTAAAAAGCAGCTTGTCGCATGACACGCTTGATGACACGACGCAAGCACAGCTACGCCAAGCAAGGCAGGCAGCCTTACAACAGCCCAAAGCCTCAGCGCTAACGACAATCATCGCAGATACCTTGGCATGGTTTAGCAAACCTGCTGGCAATGTCGTACTTGCCAGTGTGCTGGCCGTTGTCTTAATATTACCGCGGTTAGCCGAGCAGCCATCACCTTACTCAGACCAAGGCTTGAACCAGACCGCCTTACTAGACTTGCTGGATGCGCCAAGTGCTGAGTCGCTAGATGAGTCTGCTGACCCAGATTTTTACCTCTGGCTTGCAGAGCAAGACCAAAGTGCTTAGTTAAAGTATTAGTTTAATTTTTGATTTTATTTAATTGTTTATTAAGGATTTATTGATGAGAAAAATTGCATATTACAGCCTCATAATAAGTGCATTAATAGCCAGCCTGTTCAATTTAACAAGCACCGCATACGCGGAAGGTGTTGAGTGGAATACACTCAATAGCAATCAGCAACAGCTCTTAGCCCCTGTGCAAAATAATTGGCAACAACTGCCAGATATGCACCAAAAGCGGCTCAAAGCTAAAAGCCAAAAATGGCAAAATCTACCGCCAGAAAAACAACAAAAAATCCAAAAAAGACTGAACCGTATTAACAAGCTCAGCCCGGCACAGCGCGAAAAAATTCAGGAGCGTCGTAAAGCCTTCAAGCAGCTCCCTGCAGAAGAGCAAAAGAAGCTCAAACAAGAGTATCATCAAAAAATGCAAAGCATGACGCTAGAACAACGCCGCGCCTATCGGCAAAAGATCCGCCAAAAGTATCGCCAATAATTACAGGCAGTCTCTAGGCTGATCAATGTTAAAATGGTCAGCTTTTACACAGAAGATTCACATGGCAATTCAATGGTATCCCGGTCACATGACCAAGGCACGCAACAAGGCCGAAGAAACAATGGAGTTCAGCGACATTGTGATCGAGGTGCTAGATGCACGTATTCCTGAAGCCAGTCATAACCCCATCATTAATGACATGCGCTTGTTTCGCCAGCGCCCAAACCTCAAAGTATTAAACAAAGCTGACTTAGCTGATCCAAAAGTCACACAACAATGGCTCAACTATTTTAACCAGCAGCCCAATACCAAAGCGATTGCGCTCTCTTGCAAAAAACCAGGTGAGACCAAAAAAGTCCCTGCCGCGGCACTCAAGCTAGCGCCACACCGTGGCACGCATATCAAACCCTTGCGTATGTTAATTATGGGCATTCCAAACGTGGGTAAATCCACCTTAATGAACGCCCTACTCAATCGCCGCATTGCCAAGGTTGGTGATGAGCCTGCTGTGACTAAAAATCAACAACGCTTTGACTTATCTGACACTATGCAGATCACGGATACACCCGGCATGATGTGGCCTAAAATCGAACACGATTCAGATGGATTTATGCTCGCAGCCAGTCATGCGATTGGGCGCAATGCGGTCATCGATGAGGATGTGGCTTTGTTCTTAGGCACAAATTTACTCACTAACTATCAAGAGCTGGTAGATAAGCGCTATAAGCTCACAGAAAAAAAAATCGACATTGCCAATATGGATAATGTAGACCTCTTAGAAGCCATTGCCAAACGTCGCGCCTATCGCGAGCGCAATGGCGAATGGGATATGGAGCGCACTGCGATGGCGTTTTTAACCGATTATCGTAGTGGCGCCATTGGGCGTATTAGTATGGAGTCCCCCGCCAGCAGACAAGCCATGCTAGCTGAGGCAGAAATAGCGAGTAAGCCCGAAGCTTCAAAACCCACTAACGAAGCTGACAACTCACCAGAACAATAATATGCAAACGACTAAAAAGGCTTTGCACGCCAATAATTTGCATAATCATGGCTATGATTTTACAGCGCTGGTACAAACCTACCCTGCCTTAGCGCCCTTCGTGACCACGAATCCAGCTGGAGAGGCAACGATTAAATTTGCTGATCCTCAAGCCGTCAAAGCACTAAATACAGCTCTACTCGCACATCATTATCAGATTGCATCTTGGGATATTCCAGAAGGTTATCTGTGTCCACCGATACCGGGACGCGTGGATTACCTGCACTATATTGCTGATTTGCTGGGTAATAGAAAACCACCGATCAAATTGCTAGACATTGGCACTGGGGCAAATGGCATTTATGCCTTGCTAGCGGCCAGTCGATTTAATTGGGAGGTTGTTGCGAGTGATGTTGATCAAACAGCGCTCGACAATGTGGCAACAGTGCTGAGCCACAATCCTGCGCTCTCACCAGCGATTGAATTACGCCTGCAAACCAAAACCCAACACATTTTCAAAGGCATGATCAATGCCGATGACCAGTTTGATGTCTCAGTCTGCAACCCACCTTTCCATGCTTCTTTACTCGCCGCGCAAGAGAGTAATCGCAAGAAAACAAATAATCTAGCGAGAAGCAAAGGCCAAAAACGCAATCAATACAAAACGCAGTTTAATTTTGGCGGCCAAGGGACAGAGCTTTGGTGTGAAGGTGGCGAGGCGCGCTTTCTAAGCACAATGATTGAAGAAAGCATCGCCTATGGCAAACAATGCCGATGGTTCACCACTTTACTCTCTAGAAATCAGTTATTAGACGATGCAAAGCCGTATTTAAAACGACTTAAAGCCAGACGTATCAAAGTGATTGAAATGCAGCAAGGGAATAAAATCACACGAATATTAGCCTGGTCATTTATGTAGATCTCAGTGGCCTAATACGCCTCTAGCTCTTCAATCGCCTCTTTACTTGCCGCATCCAAACCTGCTTTAAACACTTTGGCAGTATCAATAAAATCATCAGCAGGCTGATTGGCAGTGAGCCTAATCGATGGCGGAAATAAGTCGGACATAAACTGTTCATCAGCCGCTTTGCCATAATTTTCAACGTTGTTCCAGATTAGCAAAGCAGAAACCAGCACCGCCAATGACGCCACAATCGGAAGGCTGCGCACTGCAAGTGCAGGCTTAACCGTCTTAAGGTGCCAATAAATCATCACAGCGCTCACCAACACAATCACATGCATGCTGTACTGGGTTAGCACAGGTAGCGATAAGGCATAAGCCAATGCACCTGACACCCAAGGCCAGACGAATAAAATCAGGCTAGCAATCACCGCAATGACAATATGTGTCTTGAATTTGGCTTGGTGCTTGCCCACCACTTTTGTCAGCAATGCCCATGCTCCTGCCCACAGACTTAATAATGCAAACATTCCCAATAAACCCATCGCGATTTCAAGCTTGTCGATCGAGGCTGTGCCATGTACCCATAGTGTGAAAAAAGTAGCTGCTGCAAATGCCAATACACTCAGGAGTGTTGGCTGCCAACTCAGTGCCTGAGCGTCAACATTGGCAGCATCTTGCGATCGCCTCTCTTGAAACATCGCAGGGCTTACCGCAAAACCAGCATGGCGTAAACGTAAATGGGTTTGCCCTATTTGCCACTGCCCTGCTTCTGGATGACATTCAGATTGAGGTGTGTTCTGAAAAGTAATTGCATCATCACCTGAGCAGCCCTGCACTAAAAATCGCCCTGCATCATCAAGCGCAACGCTCACTTGATTAGCTTGAATATAAGGATCATCCAAGATCAAGTCATTGTCATAGCCACGCCCAATCGTAATTGGTAGCTGGGTAAAACGATGACGGCTAATCAACTGCCCATCTGCTTGCACTTGCTCAATAAAAAATGGCGCTTTGATCGGGCTATCGGAATGGTTGTTATCAGTATTTTGCATCATTATTCCGCTACTTGAATGGCGTTTAAAAAGCGCTTGGTTATTTTCAGGCCGTTTTCATAGCTCACAGTACGAAAATCAAACCGACTCTCGACACTGGCTAAATCTTGATCTGCCGAAACTGTGAGCAGGCTAAAGTCATATAGCCCTTCAAATTGGCGATAGGCTTTGACGCACAATACTGCACGCAGCGGCAGTGAGGCATTTTCTACAAAGGATTCCTGACATTCAGGTGTGGTTACATAGCGACTTTTAGCGCGGCCAAAGCGCTCATTCGCAAATGATTCACTTTGCAAACGAGAAAAGCGCAAACGCCCCATCTTAGTTGCCTTAGTATATTGATGTGAGATTGACACATCACTGACTTGCAGATATCCACTGATAAAAATCGCGTGCTCCATCGAGCAACGGATATCGCTTTGGTCAAAATGTGCCTTAGGCTTATTCATCACACTACCCCAGCAACGCAGCTGCTCCGACTCGCGCACAGGCACTTGATAATGACCCAAATCACGTATTTGCAAAGGCTCAGACAGTATCTTGTCGACGATAAGGTTTTGATGCTGTAATAACTGCTTGGCGACATTTTTTTTAAAGGTCTGCGCCACATCAATTTGTGTCTTAGCACGTGTTAACAAAGTGCGAATGTACTTGGCTGGCACCAAAAAGCTCACCAACTCGCCATCAATACGTTTCGACACATTCACGCCTGAAACTTCACCATTGGCGGTAATATTAGGGCCTCCGCTCATGCCAGCATTAATCGCACCCGTAAATAGGTACTGATCATAAAAGCTGCGACGAACCACCCCGTTATATGTGCCTTCTGAGATCGCAAAACCCAAATCCAAAGGATTGCCTAAAGAGTACAAATACTCTCCTTGCGAGAGTGTAGGCAATGAGTCATCCAATTTAAAAAAACCAGTGCCTGTTTTATCTACTTTGAGTACTGCTAAATCATGTAAGACATCTACGGCTACTAGTTTGAGTGCGCCATGCTGTTTATTGGTGTCGACAAATTCGCCCACGTATTTACCTTCATACATCACCAACTGCGAAATCACATGATAGTTAGTCACGACTAAATTGCTCTGACCAATCAAAAAGCCAGAACCTACCGACGCCTGTGTTCTACCATCTTTGAGCAGCACGCGAATTTGTAGCAAATCAGCTTTTGCTGCTTCATAGAGTTTTTGCGCATTGCTCGACGGTTGCGGGATCATCACACTAGGCTCTTTTGCCCAAGCAAGCTGGCAGGCTAGTAACATGCCTATCATTGGCCACAAGTAACGCGTCATGGAGAATCGATGAGAACTAAACAGGCAGAGTCGCTGCCATTGGAATGGATACATACAACAAGCTCAAAAAAATGAATGAATCTTACCATCAAAAATCATTGCGAGGTACAGTCAAAGGCTTGAAATCAACAGGCCGCGCAAACAACACCTATTGCTGCTGTTGCTGTTGTACGATTAAAGCCGCTTGTTGAAATAAACTTTGAGACTGGGCTTGTTGTTCTAGCATCGTCAGCTCTTGATTTTGATTCACCATAACAGAAGTCGACATACCCTCAGCACCGCCACCATTGCGAGTACCAGTCACAGGGCTAGCACTGCGATAATCTAGGCCAATGGCAACGCGCACATGCATCTCACCCACCTTGATACCATTAGAGACATCCAAACCTATCCAGTGGTGATGTTGCCAAACTTCTACCCATGCATGGGTTTGCATCAAGCTGCCATCTTCTGTAAACAAATAGCCACTCACATACCTTGCAGGGATACCAATACTGCGGCAACACCCAATAAACGCATGCGCATGATCCTGACAAACGCCTTTGCCTAGCTCAAACGCTTGCGCAGCTGTGGTGTCAACTTTTGTCACCCCAGAGAGATAATGCATTTTTTCACGCAGCGCCGCCATCATGGCTTCTAAGGAGTCTTCATCAAACTGACTGGCGAACTCGCGCATGGCCGTATTGGCCTGAGTCAAATGGGTGTCTCTCAAAAAAATACCCATGGGCAATGATTGTGTAGGGATCAAGCCACCAACACCTGTTTCGACTTCTCCAGAGACTGAGATCAGCAGCTCTTGGTGCGGTTCGTCTATCACCAAGGTGTGTGTGACATTGCCATAGGTATCAAAAAAACGGTGCATATGACCACCATTGATGTTGATATTCCACGCTTTCACATGCTGACCTAGGCCATTGATCGGCCAAAGTCGCAAATGCTGAATGGTGTAGGCCACTGGCTCACTATAGACATATTGTGTTTTGTGCTGGATGTTGAGACGCATATCATTAACCGATCAATATTAAGTATTTGCAATCACAAAATTGCGCTGAATTTCGTTTGCCAATGTTTTGTTAGCATCAATAAAGCTTTCTAAAAAGGACGCTAAGCCTTCTTTTAAGATGTCAGACATCTTGCCAAAGCGCAGTTTGGCATGTAGCTCTCCTGCTAGTCGTCTCGCTTCGTTTTCACGTGCACCCGACACTTGTTCAATAATATTAAAAATCTCGCTATAGCAAGCATGCAAGGAGCGTGGCATGTCTTGGCGCAAGACTAATAACTCTGACACCTTATTGGGTTCGATCGCATTGCTGTAGATTTTTTGATACGCCTGAAAAGCCGACACAGTGCGTAAAACAGCACTCCATTCATAATAATCAGCGTTGCTTTGTTCAGGCTCAGCTTGGTTTAATAATAAATACTTGGCACTGAGTAAGCGTGCCGTATTATCCGCGCGCTCAATAAACCCACCCAGCCGCACAAAGCAAAAGGCTTCATCGCGTAGCATCGTGCCAAAACTCACCCCTCTAAATAAGTGTGAGCGCGTCCACACCCATTCGCAAAACTCGCCCAAGCCTGATTGCGTCAGGTCTTTCTTGCGATATTGGCCAAACTCCAACCACAGTGTATTGATGTTTTCCCATGTTTCACTGGTCATCGCCACGCGCACAGAGCGCGCGTTTTCACGGGCCGACTTGAGGGTATTGTAAATGCTGGATAGATTATCGCGATCCATCGTTAAATAGCGGATCACATTAGCCGCGGTGACTGCACCGTATTTTTCTGCATAGGCATCTTCATCAGCACAAATCGCCAAAGCATCTGACCACAAGGCATTTTCATTGCCTTTTGCCGATGGCAACAAGCTCATTTGATAGGTCACCTCTAAAGTGCGTGCAACATTCTCTGCGCGCTCAATATAGCGTGCCATCCAATATAAATAATCTGCGGTTCTACCTAGCATTTGAAGCCTCCTTTTGCATACCTTGCTGCGCTAATGGCAGCGCATTGGCCTCTTGTGCCTGTAATATCCAAGTGTCTTTGGTGCCTCCACCTTGCGACGAGTTCACCACCAATGAACCTTTACGCATCGCCACCCGAGATAAACCGCCAGGCACCACGCTCACCTCTTTGCCCGACAGAACAAATGGTCGTAGATCAACATGACGTGGCGCAATACCCTCTTCTACCAATGTAGGACAAGTGGACAAAGCCAAAGTAGGCTGCGCAATATAATTGCTAGGATTAGCTTTGATCAACTCTGTGAATTTTGCCAACTCCGCCTTGCTGGCTTTTGGGCCGACCAACATGCCATAACCGCCAGAGCCTTGCACCTCTTTCACCACCAGCTCAGGCAAATGTGCCAACACATAATTCAAATCATCAGACTTGCTCAATTGATAGGTGGGTACATTCTCTAAAATTGGTTTTTCACCTAAGTAAAACTCAATCATTTCAGGCACATAAATATAAGTGTCTTTATCATCGGCCACACCAGTACCGACTGCATTAGCTAAGGTCACCCCACCATTGCGATACACACATAACAAACCAGGCACACCAAGCATAGAGTCAGCGTTAAACGTCAACGGATCAATAAACTCATCATCAAGGCGACGATATATCACGTCTACTTGCTGCGGCCCCTGTGTGGTACGCATATACACCGCATTATTACGCACAAATAAGTCTTGTCCTTCCACAAGCTCCACACCCATCTCTTGTGCCAGAAACGCGTGCTCAAAATACGCACTGTTAAAGGCACCGGGAGACAACACCACCACTGTTGGGTTTTGCACGCCTACCGGTGCGACTGCACGAAGGTTTTCCAGCAATACACCCGGATAATGACTCACTGGCGCAATCGCGTAATCTCTAAATAACTCGGGGAATAAACGCATCATCATCTTGCGATTCTCCAACATATAAGAGACTCCAGACGGGGTACGCAAATTATCTTCCAACACATAAAACTGATTTTCATCTGTGCGAACTAAATCTACACCTGCGATATGCGCATAAATCTGATTAGGCACATGCACATTGACCATTTCTGGCCTAAATTGCCCATTGCATAAAATACTCTCAGGTACGATACCTGCCTTGATAATGTCTTGTTTGTGGTAAATATCATGCAAGAAAAGATTCAGTGCTTTGACGCGCTGTATCGCACCAGCTTCCAAGCTTGACCACTCCTCAGCAGACATCATCCGTGGAATCATATCAAATGGGATTAAACGCTCATCGCCCTCATCTTCACCATAAACATTAAACGTAATACCCACGCGTCTAAACAGCACTTCTGCCTCAGCGCGCTTAGCCGCAAGCTCATTCAGCGGCACACTACCCAGCCAATGCTGATAGCGTTGGTAAATGTCTCTAGTGCAATTGCCACTGGCATGCATCTCATCAAAAAAAGCCAAAGTCGATTGCGTCATATTGTTTCCGATACTACTTAAGGTTATTACTACTTAAGCAAAGCTTGTACCAGTAGAAATCTGCTTATTGCTGAAAGTTATCGGTTAACTTAACGACGTAACTATTAATTTTTGCACTTTTTTAGTGCAAAAAAAGCCCACACAAAATAAACCAGATTTAAGTGGTATTACACGCACACAACCGCTAAAATCTCGCCTTAGCATTTAAATCAAACAGCCTCACAATCATCCAATCGTATGTTAAGTACTCTCAACGAACCGCAACGTGAAGCGGTTAAATATCTTGATGGTCCATTATTAGTACTAGCCGGTGCTGGCAGTGGTAAAACCCGCGTCATCACGCAAAAGATCAACTATTTGATTACCCAAGCGGGCTATCAGCCGCGTGAAATTGCGGCGATTACCTTTACCAACAAAGCCGCTACCGAGATGCAAGAACGTGTGGCTAGCTTGATGAAAGATGTGGATATTAGAGAGCTGAGCATTACCACTTTTCACTCACTTGGACTCAAGATTTTACGCGCCGAAGCCGAAGCCTTAGGCTACAAAAAACGCTTCTCTATACTCGACAGTGCTGACTGTCTAAAAATTATTTCCGATACGCTGGCCACCACAGATAAAAAGCTCTTGCGCAATGTGCAATCACAGATTTCCAATTGGAAAAATGCATTTGTCAGCCCCGACAAAGCCATTAAAGATGCCGAAGACGAAGGCATGATGGGTGCGGCTAAGGTCTATCGTATTTATGAGCAAACCATCAAAGCCTACCAAGCCGTAGACTTTGATGATTTGATTAAATTACCCGTTGAGCTGTTTCAAAGCAATCGTGAAGTCTTAGACAAGTGGCAAATGCGCCTCAAATATTTGCTCATTGACGAATATCAAGATACCAATGCCTGCCAATATCAATTGGTGAAACTACTCACGGGTGTACGTCAACAATTCACTGCGGTGGGAGACGATGACCAAGCGATCTATGGTTGGCGAGGCGCAGATGTTGAAAACCTTAACCAACTGACCAAAGATTACAGCCGCTTAAACATTATCAAACTCGAGCAAAACTACCGCTCTACCGTGCGCATCTTACGTTCGGCCAACCAAGTCATTGCCAACAACCCCAAGCTGTTTGATAAAACACTCTGGAGCGATCTAGGCACTGGTGATTTGATTTCAATCAATGCGGCGAATAGTGAGCATGAAGAAGCAGAAAAAGTCGCCATCAAGCTCCAAGCGCATAAGTTCGAAAATAGAACTTCTTTTAAAGACTATGCAGTGCTGTATCGAAGTAATCATCAAGCAAGACTGGTTGAAGAATCCTTACGCAAACTCAAGATCCCTTACATTATCTCAGGTGGCCAATCCTTTTTTGACAAAGCCGAGATCAAAGACATCATCAGCTATTTACGTTTGATTGCCAATGAAGATGACGACCCCGCGTTTATCCGTGCAGCAACCACGCCCAAAAAAGGCATCGGTAATACCACACTAGAACGTTTGGGCCAATATGCCAAAGACCATGGCTGCTCGCTGTTTTCAGCCGCATTTGAAGGTGAGTTTCAAAGCAGCATTGGCAATAAACAACTCGATGACCTACTCACATTTTGCCAATTCATTGACCGCCTACAACGACGTGCCGTCAATGACCCAGCGGGCGAAGTGCTCAACGACCTGCTCGAAGCCATTCAATATGAAGCCTATCTCTACGACCATGATGACAGCACCAAAGCAGCCGAAGTCAAATGGGACAACGTCACCGAATTCGTCAACTGGCTCACCGAAAAAGGCGCGGACAGCACTGAATATGGCAACGAATCCGAAGGCCGTAACCTCATGCAACTTACACAAATGGTTGCGATCATGAGCATCATGCAAGGCCGTGAAGATAGCGAACCTGATGCTGTCAAACTCTCCACCCTACATGCCTCAAAAGGTCTGGAATATGGCCATGTATTCCTCATCGGCGTAGAAGAAGGCATCCTCCCCCACCGCGAGAGTGTAGAACTCGCCACGATCCAACCAACTAGGCTAGAAGAAGAGCGCCGCCTTATGTATGTAGGCATCACCCGCGCCCAAAAATCCCTCAATATCTTCTGGTGCAAAAAACGTAAAAAAGCGGGCGAAATGCAAGCCTGTGAAGCCAGCCGCTTTATCGAAGAAATGCCCAAAGATGACCTCAAACACTTCGGCAGCGCCACAGAAAAAGACCCCGAAGCCAGCCGCGAATATGGCAAATCTAAAATGGCCAATATTCGTGCGATGTTGGGCAAATAAGATATGGCTTAGTCATTGAAGAAGTTAGGCTTACGGGATACTCTCTGAAAAAACATTAATCACTACCACACCAGCGATAATCAAACCCATACCGATCATCGCTGGCCAATCTGGTACTTCTCCATACAAATAAGCACTGACAAGTGTCACCAGTACAATACCAATACCTGACCAGATTGAATAAGTGATCCCTACGGGCAGCATTTTTAGCACCAGCGTTAAAAAGTAAAACGAGACTAAATAGCCAAAGCCTACCAATAAACTTGGTATTAGTTTGGTAAATTCGCCACAGGCTTTTAATGCGCTGGTCGCAATGACCTCAGCAATGATGGCAATAGCCAAATAAAGATATGCTTTCATGATGAACCCAACTGATGATTTCTGTCGTTAGCATAGCACTGTAATATGACATTCTAGGAGAGGTGATTAATTAGACCATCCTACATTACCAAGCTTAATTGTATATAATCTGCTCTTTGCAAATTTTCTGGTCACTTCATGCCTTACATTACCCTCGACAACGCTTCATTGGCTTTTGGTCACCATGCCCTGCTAGACCAAGCCGCTTTTCAATTAGACGCAGGCGAGCGTGTAGGTATTATCGGCCGTAATGGCGCAGGTAAATCCAGTTTGCTCAAAGCCATTGCAGGCACGGTAAAGCTAGATGATGGTGAAATTTGGCGTGATAAAAGCGTTCAGATTGTGTATGTGCCACAAGAGCCTGTGTTAGATGAAGCACACACAGTCCTTGAGGCAGTGGCAGAAGGTCTGGGAGATTTGCAGGAAATTATGCTGCAATACCACGAAAACACTGCCGCGATGAGTGAGCCAGAGGCAGATATTGAAGCGCTGATGCAAACCATGGAAACGCTGCAACAGGCAATGGATGCAAAAGATGGTTGGAGCGCACAATCTCGCATTGAGATAGTGCTGAGCAAATTAAAACTTGAAGCCGATGTTAAGATTAATACGCTGTCTGGTGGTTGGCGTAAGCGCGTTGCACTGGGTCGTGCATTGGTTGCTGAGCCAGAAGTTTTATTACTGGATGAGCCAACCAATCATCTAGACTTAGAGGCCATCGCATGGTTAGAAGATCTATTATTGAACTTTAAGGGGGCGGTGCTTTTTATCACCCATGACCGTCGCTTTTTAGACAAACTGGCCACACGCATTACTGAGCTAGACCGCGGTAAGCTGACCAACTTCATAGGCAACTTTAGTAATTTTCAGGTTAAAAAAGCAGAGTTGCTCGAAGTAGAAGCCAAACAAAATGCAGAGTTTGATAAGTTTTTAGCCCAAGAAGAGGTGTGGATTAGACAAGGCATTAAAGCACGTCGCACCAGAAATGAAGGACGTGTTCGCCGCTTAGAGGCATTACGGGTAGAACGCTCTGCCAGACGCGAGCGACAAGGCAATGTCTCACTCAATCTTGATTCTGGCGAGCGCAGCGGCAAGCTTGTTTCAGTATTAGAAAATGTGAATAAATCCTATGGCGACAAAGTACTGATCAAAGACTTTAGCACCCAAATCATGCGTGGGGATAAGGTTGGCTTGATTGGGGCTAATGGTGTCGGCAAGTCCACATTGCTGAAAATCATTTTGGGCGAGTTAGAAGCTGACAGCGGTAAGGTTGAGCTAGGCACCAAAATAGAGGTGGCTTATTTTGACCAAATGCGCGAGCAGCTTGATGATGAAGCAACCTTGTGTGACACCATCAGCCCAGGCTCAGAGTTTGTACAA
>CAZCBF010000009.1:0-25504 GCA_964496895.1 uncultured Methylophilaceae bacterium
TGCTCAAATTAATTCAAATCCAGGCATTGAGCTTGTGATGGTGGTTGGTCATACTGACCGTATTGGTTCAGCTGCATACAATCAACGTTTATCAGAGCGTCGTGCAACGATGGTAGCTAACTACTTAGTATCGCAAGGTGTTGATCCTTCACGTTTACAAGCGAGTGGCCGTGGTGAATCTGAGCCTATCGTTGAGTGTTCTGGCGTGCGTGGTAAAGCACTGATCGATTGCTTACAACCTAATCGACGTGTTGAAATTACTGCTCAAAACACACAAGAAGTTGGCTGCCAATAATTATTAGCTAACTTTTAAATGAAAGCCTCGCGTTAGCGAGGCTTTTTTTTGGGTAAAATATAATACTTATGAATCAAAACACACACTCAGTTCAAGCGGTTGGCCAGATTATTTCTCCTTCATGGATTGTGACACTGGACAAGAGGGCGCCACTGCTTACAGAGCATTCAATTATCATAGAGCAGGGTAGGATTATTGATATTCTGCCGCATACAGATGCGATGGCGCGTTATCAAACGGATAGCCATTACACCTTACCAGGGCAAGTTGTTATGCCTGGGCTTATCAATCTTCATAGCCATGCACCGATGTCACTATTGCGAGGGTATGCCGATGATATGCCGTTAATGCCATGGTTGAATGATTATATTTGGCCTGCGGAAAATGCACTCCTTAATTCAGAGTTCGTGTACGATGCAACGCTGCTGAGCTGTGCTGAAATGCTGCAAGGCGGTGTCACGACCTTTAATGACATGTATTTCTTTCCGAAGGCTACTGCTGATGCAGTGAGGCGAATGGGTATTCGTGCCAATATCGGATTGGTGGTGATTGACTTTCCAAGTGCTTATGGCGCTGATGCTGATGATTATTTACAGCAGGGTTTTGAGGCGCACGATAGTTGGCGCGATGATGCGTTGATTACCACTAGTCTAGCACCACATGCCCCTTATACAGTTGGGAATGAAACCTTTGAAAAGGTGCTTACCTATGCTGACCAGCTATCGCTCACTATCCATACGCATTTGCATGAAACCAAAGATGAAATAGCCCAGTCACTCGACCAGTATGGTGTTAGGCCGATCGAGCGATTACATGGACTCGGATTACTTAGTCCGCAGTTAATCGCTGCGCATGGCGTGCATTTAAATCCACAAGAACGTGAATTATTGGCGCAATATGGTTGTCATATTGCGCATAACCCTGCTTCAAATGCCAAGTTAGGCAGTGGCGTTGCAAATACACCCGCTATGCTTGATGCCTCTATTAATGTTGGGATTGGTACTGATGGTGCAGCCAGTAATAACCGTACCGATTTGTTTGCAGAGATGCGTTTGGCCTCCATGTTGGCAAAAAGCTTTGCATCGGATGCAACGGTTTTGCCTGCTCAGCAGCTTATTGAGATGGCGACAATCAACGGCGCTCGTGCTTTAGGTTTGGAGTCTGAAATAGGGTCGATAGCTGTGGGTAAGCAGGCTGACTTGGTTGCGGTAAATGTTACTGCACCAGACATAGCGCCATGCTATGATCCGCTGTCGCACTTAGTCTATGCTTGTGGTAGAGAGCATGTGACGCACACATGGGTGGCAGGGGAGCTTAGGTATCATGAGGGTAATTTTAGCGGGGTCGAATTAGCTGAACTTAAATCAATCATTTATCGTTGGCAACCACAAATTGCATCGCTCAATAAAGGGTCATAATCATGTCAGAACAAATAGGCACGGCTGAAAGCAAAAATGTAGATGCTGCAGAAATTGATAAATTTGCAGCACTTGCGCACAAATGGTGGGATCCTGATAGCGAGTTTAAACCTTTGCATGTGATCAATCCACTGCGTTTGAATTGGATTAATGGCCACTCTCCGTTATCAGGACTGAAGGTGCTCGACGTGGGTTGCGGAGGTGGTATTTTGTCTGAAGCGATGGCAGCTCTCGGTGCGCAGGTAACTGGTATTGATATGGCGGAGAAGAGTATTCAGGTGGCAAAATTACACCAGCTGGAAACTAACGCCTCTGTAGAATATCATCACACGCCTGTAGAGGTGTTAGCCGAAGCGCAACCTGAAAGCTTTGATGTAGTCACTTGTATGGAAATGTTGGAGCATGTACCTGATCCAGCGGGTATCGTCCAAGCGTGTAGTGAATTAGTGAAGCCTAACGGTACAGTGTATTTTTCTACGATTAGTCGCAATCCTAAAGCCTATTTATTTGCCATCATCGGTGCAGAGTATGTTTTAAATATGCTGCCTAAAGGCACGCATGATTTTGCTAAATTTATCAAGCCATCTGAGCTGAGCCGAATGGCGCGTGAATCTGGCCTTATGGCGCAACATTTAAAAGGTTTGAGTTACAACCCGATTACGGACCACTATTTTTTAACTGAAGATACCTCAGTCAATTATATGGTGCATACCGTTAAGCAAGCCTTATGACTGCAGTACTGTTTGATCTAGATGGCACTTTAATAGACACTGCGCATGATTTGGGGTTTGCGCTAAATCAGCTGCGCGCAGAACATAATTTACCGGCTTTGCCGTTTGAATCTATTAGGCCAGTTGCTTCGCATGGCGCCAAAGGTTTACTGAAGCTGGGGTTTGATATTGAGCCCCAAATTGATGGTTTTGATGGGATGGTTGAGCGGTATTTGCATTTGTACGAATTAGCATTAACGCGAAAGCCTATCTACCTCCCAGGTATTGAAGCGTTACTAATTAACTTAGCCTGCTTGAATATACCTTGGGGCATTGTAACCAATAAACCTAGGCGCTTTTCCTTACCACTAGTACAGGCGGTACCATTGATGCAGAGTAGCTTGTATGTGCATGCGGGTTCATTGGTTTGCGGTGATGACGCGCCTGAAGCCAAGCCATCACCACAGACATTGCTGATGGCGTGCGAAGAAATGCAAGTTAGTCCTGAGGAGGTGATCTATGTTGGCGATGCGCACAGAGATGTTGTTGCAGGCAATGCTGCTGGGATGAAAACCGTTGTCGCCTTGTTTGGTTATTTATCTGAAGAAGATGAACCAGATCGATGGGAAGCTGATTGTTTGATTAAGGATGCCCAAGCATTATTGCCAATTGTTCAGGCGAGCTTATAGGCCTTTGCGCTCGAGTAGTGCTTGCGCGAGTGTGCCTGTGTCGACATATTCAATTTCACCACCCATCGGCATGCCTCGCGCAATTCTGGTGGTTTTAATGCCCTTAGACTGCAACATTTCATGAATATAGTGCGCGGTTGCTTCACCTTCTACGGTGTAGTTAGTCGCTAGAATCACCTCGGTGACGTTGCCATCTAAGGCGCGGTTCATGAGTCGATCGAGATGAATTTCCTTGGCACCGATACCGTCAAGCGGGGAAAGCTTGCCCATCAATACAAAATATAAGCCATCATAGGTGTGCGTGTTTTCTATCATCATTAAGTCTGTGGGCATTTCTACGACACATAGTTTTGATTGCTCACGGTCACTCTGGCTGCAGACAGGGCACATCGGTTGTTCACTAAATGTGTTGCAGCGCTGGCAGTGATCCACAACAGACAACGCTTGATTCAGTGCGCGGTTGAGTTGCTGGGCACCATCTCTATCGCGCTGCAAAAGATAATAAGCCATCCTTTGTGCTGATTTTGGGCCAACGCCAGGCAAGCAGCGCAAGCTCTCTATCAGTTGGTCAAGCGATGGTGGGTTTTGCATGTGCCGCTTAGAAGGGTAAGTTCATGCCTGATGGCATATAGCCCGACATTTTTTCGTTTGAGGTTGCCTCGGCTTTACTTGCTGCATCTTTTAATGCAACGACTAATAAGTCTTCTAACATTTCTTTGTCATCCATGACGCTATCATCGATTGAAACGCGTTTGACAATGTTCTTGCAAGACATCTGTATTTTAACTAATCCGTTAGAAGCCACACCTTCAACATCGATATTGGCAAGTTCCTCTTGAGCTTTTGCCATGTTCGCTTGCATTTGTTGTGCCTGCTTCATTAAATTTCCCATACCACCTTTCATATCATTCTCCTTTTTATTCAATAGGTTTAATCGAGTGCTTGACGATTGAGGCGTCAAAATCCTGCATTAAGGCTTGAACAAACGTATCGTTATGAATAGATTCTTCAGCCTGTGATTGCTGTACTGCTTTTTCAGTTTTAATTTGCTTGGCTGGTGTATCGCCACTACCGCCAACATCAAAATTAAGTTGGATCTTCTGCTTAAAATGCTCAGCGATCATTGCTGACAGTTTATCTTTCGAGTTTTGCATTAACAAATGTTTTTGCTCAGCTTGCACAAACAAGCTAATGCTATGTTCGTCATAATGACTAACCTCACAGTTTTGTGCAAGTGTGCGTGTCGTGCCAAGCTTTAATTGCTTAATCAGTCCGCGCCAATTGCCATCAAAGCGTATGCTTTGCGTTGTGTTGTTATCATTATTCTGCGCTGTGACGTCTGAAGCTGTCTGATTCGGCACAGGTTGATTGCCTGAGTGACTGATTTTGGCCTTGTCTTCAGAGGCGTTTTGTTTGGTATTGTGACTACTTTGGTTTAGCGTGTCACGCGCAAGTGTTTTTTTTTCAGCCGTGGTGTTGGTTTGAGTGGTTTGCGCAAGCTTGTGTTGAGGTGCAAACGTTAGCATGCGTAATAAGCACATGGTAAATCCAGCATACTCATCTGGCGCAAGACTTAAATCACGTTTGGCTAGAATGCTAATTTGGTAATAAAGTTGTAGTAAATCTGCTGGGATACGTTTGGTAAACGTCAATAGGGTTTGCCGCTCAGGAAAGTCATCTGCTAGGCTGTTTGGCACTGTTTGCAGCATGGCGATGTGATGCAGGAGCTGCGAAAAACTATCGAGCGCGGTTTCAAAAGACAAGCTTCGCTCTTGCATTGCATCTGCTTGTGCGATGGCGAGCTGCCCGTCTTCCTCGATCAAAGCGTCCAAAATCTTAAATAAATAACTTTGGTCAATGGCCCCCAGCATCGTGGAAACATCAGTTATTTTGATCGTTTGTTCGCCATAGGCAATGGCTTGATCTGTTAACGACAAGGCATCACGCATACTGCCTTGTGCGGCGCGTGCGATTAAACCTAGTGCTTCAATATCATAGGCGATTTTTTCTTCGGCGAGTACGGTTTGTAAGTGTGCAACGATATCGCTGCTGGACATCTGTCTGAGGTTGAACTGAATGCAGCGCGAGAGTACTGTGACCGGTACTTTTTGCGGATCGGTTGTCGCAAGTATAAATTTGATGTGTTCTGGTGGTTCTTCTAGCGTCTTGAGCATTGCATTAAATGCACTGGTCGACAGCATGTGTACTTCATCAATAATATAGACTTTGAAGCGACCCTTGCTTGGCGCATATTGTGCATTTTCAAGTAATTCACGCATGGCATCTACGCCAGTATTACTTGCAGCATCAATCTCTATGAGGTCTACAAACCTTCCTTGATCAATTTCCTGACAAGCAGGGCAGTTGTCACAAGCTTGTTTGCTAATGCCTGTTTCGCAATTCAATGATTTGGCGAGAATGCGCGCCATGGTGGTTTTGCCAACGCCGCGTGTGCCTGTTAGCAGGTAGGCGTGATGAAGGCGGTTTTGCTCAAGCGCATTGCTCAGTGCTTTGACAACATGCGGTTGTCCAACCAGTGTGTCGAATGATCGGGGCCGCCATTTACGTGCGAGTACTTGATAGCGCATATTGAATAGGAAGAAATAAATAAGCGGCGAGCCTTAACCTCGGCACTCGCTCAGTAGTTGTGGCTGCTTGCTTCCGCACCTGACCAGATTGGCTACCTAACAATGCGAGGAGACCCGCCTGATGCAATTCTACCAAAGATTGTTAAGGTTACGTAGCAAATTATGACAGTTTATTGCATCTGTCGTTACTTGGCCTATTATTTTACTGGGTATGGCCGACTGCTTACCCAACCATATTGGACTGCTTATGCTTAAAAGAAACTGATGTATTATATGAGCGTTGAATGGTAAGATAATGATCTATATGGTTTTTCAACAAGACGCGTTGATATCTTTATTGAAGTATTAAAATATGGCTAAACAGAACACAGCTCCCAAGCGTAACACTTTGGCAATAGCCCGAGAGACATTTAAGCAACTAGCAGTGCGTCGTATTGAGCCGTCGCCAGATAATTATGAACGTATTTTTCATGAGCTTAACGGGTCTAGCGCGCCAGAGAACTTTGAGGCGGTGCTTAATGATGCACTGTCTCAACTCAATGCGCAATCTGCAGCCCAGATTAGTTGGGTCAATAGCTGGCAGAAATGCCTGAAAGAAGAGGGGTGGGCCAGTCTGCCTCAAACATTAGAAAATGGCATGGATATGAGCATTCAGGCTTCGCAAATCTGGCCTGATGCGATTCAGATGTTGTTAAATAGTTGGGCCAAAAAGCAGCAAGGTCTGACCAGCCAACAAAAATCTGATGCTTTAGATAAGGTGTTAAAAAACTTTGGCAGTGATGCGCAGTTACCAGAGAAAATACAAGGCTTGGCAAAGCATTGGGAGTCTTATCAGGCCGTTGGCAGTGTCGATGCTATTGAGGTGCTCGAAGCGCAGACTACACCGAGCCATAGTGATACTGTTTTGCCTAATACAGAAAGTAGCGAACCAAATGTTACTGCTGATGCTTCTGAGCGGCAAGATAATGGTGTGTTCAACAAAACACCAGATCCTTTTCAGCAAAGCTTCAATGAGTTGAAAGAAGTTTTACGACAGTCTATTAAGTATGGTTTTATTCCTAGACTTGATGGTTATCCCGATTTGCAAGCGCGCGCGCAAGAAGTTTATAAACTTGCAGACAAAGCCAAAAAGCTTAATCAGTGGCAAGAAATGATTAAGGCATTTAGGGCATTGATTGTTAAGGTGGAGTTCATAGGTGCCAATGAGTCCGGTGTTAAAAATGACCTCGTTCGCATGTTGAAACTGCTATTAGATAATGTTGGTCAGTTAGTTGACGACGATGCGTGGTTGCGCGGTCAGGTCTCAGCGATTCAGACGGTGATTAGCGGGCCTATTGAACGCGCCGCTTTGACTGAGGCAGAGCAAAGCTTGAAAGAGGTGGTCTACAAGCAGGGACTACTCAAACATAGCCTTGATGAATCAAAGGAAACGTTTAAGCAAATGATCGCAACGTTTGTTGACCGCTTGGGGCAGATGACAGACCAAACAGGTAACTATGCTACTGTCATTGGTGATGTGTCAAAAAAGTTATCGCAATCAGATGACCTTGTTTCAATCAACCAAGCAGTTGAGACCCTTATGCAAGCTTCTAATACGATGCAAACAGATCTAACACGCTCTCGTGATGACTTGCTGTCCCAGTCAGAACAGGTGCAACAGGCTCAAGCCAAAATTGAAGCGCTTGAAACTGAATTGAGTAGCTTGAGTGAGCAAGTGCGTGTTGATCAGCTGACGGGTGTTTTAAATCGTCGTGGGATGGACGAGGCATTTGCCACTGAAATCGCTCGTGCAGACCGGTCTGATACACCATTATCCATTGCGTTGCTAGACATTGATAACTTTAAACAGTTGAATGATAACTATGGCCATGATGTTGGGGATGATGCATTGAAGCACCTTGCTGAAGTGGTTAAGTCTACGGTGAGGCCTACCGATGTTGTGACCCGGTTTGGTGGCGAAGAGTTTGTGATATTGCTACCCGATACTGCGCTTGAACAGGCTTCGAAATCTCTCAAACGTCTACAACGTGAATTGACCAAGGCATTTTTTATGGCTAACCAAGCGCAACTGGTCATTACTTTTAGTGCAGGTGCGGCACTCTATCGTAAGGGCGAGGCGGCAGCTGATTTATTACATCGCGCTGATCAAGCCATGTACCTTGCTAAAAGAACAGGGAAAAATAAAGCGATGACGGAAGAAGATTTACCTGCTCATAGTAGCGATGCTGTTTAACACATGCCCAAGCCCCTCAAAAAATCCCCACTATTTAATGCCTTATTAGATGGCGTCTATGATGAAGTTTATATTCTTGACGCTGATGATTTATCACTTCTGGCGGTTAGCTCCTCAATCTATCAGCAGACTGACTTGAGTTTTGATGAGCTATATGCCTTGCCTTTGCAAGAGCTGGTTCAATTAAGTCGATCATTTTTGTTACACCACTTACAAATCAGTTTGGCTGAGAACAAGCGCGGCCGTAAAACGCAGCCCGAAGTCGTGTATGTGGATCAAGCCCAATTTAAAATCTTGCACGTTAGTAGTGGGGATGAAGCTTACGTGGTGATTGTGCGAAATGACGCAGCTTCAAATAATGCCATTGCTAGTGCTTTAAAGGAAAGTGAGTTACGTTATCAGGCAATGATCAGTAATGCACCAGGTATGTTTTGTCAGTTTCGATTGGATAAGAAAAAGCAATTGCAGTTTGATTATGTCAGTGAGGGTAGTGAAGAGCTATTAGGGTGTAAGCCTGATGTGCTTAAGGCAGATCATTTGCAGTTTTATGCGATGATTGATGAAGAGGACCTAGCTATTCTACAAGCGCAACTTAAGCAATCTCGTAAAGCGCTCAAGCCACTGAATTGGAGCGGTCGTGTATGGATCGCTGATTGGAAAGACACTAAGTGGATTAATATGCGATCAACACCACGCAAGCTACATAATAAAGATGTGCAGTGGGATGGTTTTTTGACGAATATTTCCAACACAATGCAAGAAAAGTCAGATTTGGAGACCTCTCGCCGTAACTTGTCAGAGTTGACTGCGCACATGAACCATATCCGTGAAGATGAGCGGCACAGAATTGCTTGTGAAATTCATGACGATCTAGGTGGCAATATGACTGCCATTAAAATTGGTTTGTCTGCCATGCAGCAATCGATTGAAGAAAAAAGTACCGTCTCAATTGGAAAATTAAATCAAGTCGAAGCGATTGTCGATGGCACTTATGAAGCCATTCATCGTATTTGCAGTGACCTCAGACCTAATATTATTGAATTTGGCATTGTTGAAGCGTTGCAATGGCAAACCACTGAGTTTGAAAAACAAACGGACATTGCGTGTCAGTTTATCAGTAACGAACCCGATGTAGACGCACCGCGTACCCATGAAATGGCGTTGTTCAGAATTTGTCAGGAAGCGATGAATAATATTGCGAAATACGCACAAGCTTCTCAGGTGTTTGTTAATTTGCAAGTCACCAATGCTTCCCTAAAGTTGCTTATTTTAGATAATGGGATAGGCATTAAACCAGTCGATAAGATCAAAGAAAACTCGTTTGGCTTGCGTGGTATGCAAGAGCGCGCAAGTGCACTTGATGGTCAGTTTAAAGTGTCCCGTTTAAGAGGAGATAAAAAAGGCACCAAAGTATCTGTGGTGTTACCAAGAAAGTAATCATTTAACTGCTTAAGTTTAGCGTGGTCTCTAATTTGCATATCTAAACCTGTCAGTTGTCACAGCCATTCGTTTTTTGTGAGATGTATTGTTACTAACTGCTTGAAATTTTGACGGTTAAAATAAATGGTCAATGACTTAAATAAAACTGTTAACTCTTTACATTAAGTATGATAATCTTTGAAAGTGTTGAGATCACAGACTCGGTGTTGAAAAGTAAACACTTTGTATTAGGTCATGTAGGACTAAGGCATAATCGCTAACAAAATATAGAATAAATATAAAGATGTCTGAAAATCAAATTAAAGTAATCATTACCGATGACCACGCAATTCTTAGGGCTGGACTAAGGCAGATTTTAGCTGAGACAGACAATATGGAGGTTGTTGCAGAAGCACAAAATGCTTCTGAAGCGATTCAACTCGGTAGAGATACCGATGCAGATGTCATGTTGTTGGATATTGGTCTGCCAGATCGCAGTGGTATTGAAGCTTTGAAATACATTAAAAAAGACAATAAGAACATAGCTGTGCTGATGCTGTCGATGTATCGAGAAGAGCAATATGCGGTACGCGCACTTAAATCTGGCGCATCAGGGTATTTATCTAAAGAGCGTGCTTCATCTGAGTTGGTCAATGCCATTGAAACAGTCTCTAAAGGACGTAAGTATATTACGCCAGAAGTGGCTGAAGTGCTGGCTAATCAAGTGGGTGACCCGTCAGAGGCCATGCCACATGAGTCGCTGTCAGATAGAGAGTTCCAAACGTTGATTATGATTTCCTCAGGATTGTCAGTCAGTGATATTGCTGCAAAGCTGTCGTTGTCAGTCAAAACCATCAGTCAGTATCGTTCTCGTTTACTTGAAAAAATGCAGCTAAAGCATAATGCGGAGCTCACCCGCTATGCGATTAAAAACAATCTTGTAGAGTAAATTCTTTGCTTTCAGTTAACTGTTCACACAATCCGTGTTTTAAAACTGAAAACAAAATATGCTTTTATAGTCTTTTACATTGATCTAAACATGTAGTTATTGACAATAATAAACACTTGTTTTCTGCCTTTCTGCAGATACTCACCAGAGCAAGTGAACATGCATAACCAAGATACAAAAAAACAAAATAATATCATCGCTAACCCAGGCGAAAAACCAACCCCCGTACTTGACCCTAAATTGAGAAGGCTGTTTCCTAAGCAGAAACAAGCGTTACCCGACAAAGCTGAGCATGCTCAGTTAATCACACTTTTCAATGAAACGGAATTTGAGCGTTGTAAAGCGCTAGCGACACAGTTGCTAAAACAATTCCCCAGCAATGGTTTGTATTGGAAAATCTTAGGCGCAGCAGAGCAAAACGTTAGCAATAACGAAGCGGCAATAGCGGCATTACATCAGGCAAAGTCACTCATCCCCAATGATGCTGATGTGCTTTACAACTTAGGTAACGCACAGTTTGACCTTTTGCAATTAACAGAAGCGATTAGCAGCTATAAAAATGCCATTGCAATAGAGCCTGAAAATCAAAAAGCTTGGTTCAACTTAGGTAGTACCTACGAAGCCGGTGAGCAGTATGATTTGGCAGAGCAGGCTTTTCGTAAAGCGATTGAGATTGATCAAAATACCATACAGCCACATCTGAAATTAGTTGGCTTGCTCGATCGGCTCGATAGAGTAGATGAAGCAATTGATTGTCTGAATAAGGTGACGAACACCAATCATGAGTCCTCTGAGTTATATCTGACTTTAGCCATTGAGCTAGGTAAAAATGGACAAGTTCAACAAGCCAATGCGGCTTATGAAAAAGCCATCAGCATCGCACCTGATGATATTAATTTATATAATAATTATGGCCTATACCTTCAACAGCATAAAGCCTTCCAAAAAGCTGAGCAGATTTACCTTACTGGTTTTAGAAGTGCCGATGCCAATCCAGAAATCCTTTGTTCGATTGGTATGCTGTATTACGAATTGGGCCGTATTGATCAGGCTGAGCACTGCTTTAAGCAAGCGCTCGTTAGCTTTCCTGATAGTGCCATTGCCTTTGTTAATTTTGCCTTGTATTTATACAATCAAGGTCATATTTATGATGCGGTTAAATATGGTTTAAAAGCGTTAGAGATTGAGCCTGATAACATAGTAGCGCTTAATAACTTAGGGCTAGCATATCAAGCCTGTAATCATTTTGAAGATTCCGTTGAGCAATTTGAGAAAGTCATTGCATTAGCCCCTAATAATATTCCGGCATTGAGTAATATTTCATTACCACTCAAGCGCTTAGGTCGCTTAAGTCAAGCTGAGGACTACGTTAAACAAGGCTTGGCAATCAATTCAGAAGCGCATGATTTAGTGATAAACCTTGCCTCTATTTATCAAGGCAAGGGCCAGATAGTTGAAGCGGCAGAACTCAATAAAAAAGCGATTGAAATTGCGCCAGAAAGGCTCATGTCTTATCACAATCTATTGTTTGATATGTGCTATTCAAATGCATTTGATCGAGATGAGATCATGGCGCAGTTGAAGCGCTATGGCAAGATGGCAACTCAGGTTGCCACGCTTCAGTTTGACCAATGGAGGGCGCGTAAAACGGGTGAGAAATTAAGAGTCGGATTTGTCTCGGCAGACTTTCTATTACATCCCGTCACCAGCTTTCTAACTACAGTATTAAAAAACTTTGATCAACAACAGTTCGAGCTTTATGCGTATTCCAATAACGCTAAAGAGGATTACGTCACCCAGAAAATCAAGCCATATTTTTTCGCTTGGGAGCTTATTGTTGGTAGAAGTGATGAGGAGGTTGCCAGGCAAATTCATGCGGATGGAATCGATATTTTAATCGATTTGTCAGGACATACTGGTGGTACCCGTCTGCCAATGTTTGCTTACAAGCCCGCCCCAGTACAAGTGACTTGGTTAGGCTATTGGGCTAGCACTGGCATTGAGCAAATGGACTACATTTTATTGGATGAAGTCAGTGCACCTGTTGAGACCGCAGATCAATTTACAGAGCAGCCACATTATTTGCCTGTTTCACGTTTTTGTTATTCACCGCCGACAGAAGAAGTTGCGCTGACGCCGCTGCCAGCACTGCAAAACGGCTATGTCACATTGGGGTGCTATCACAATTACTCAAAAGTGACCGATGAGGTCTTATCACTTTGGGCTACCTGTTTAGCAAAACAAAGTGATTTACAACTTCGCTGGATCACGTCAGTCTTTAAAGATGACAAGATTGTTGCGCAGATGCATGCAAAATTTTCGCAGCTAGGCATTGATCAATCTCGTGTAAGTTTGATTGGCAGTTTACCAAGGCAAGAGTACTTGGAGTCGTTCGCCCAAATTGACTTGATGATTGATGCTTTCCCATTTACATCGTGTACCACTGCAAGTGATGGTTTGTGGATGGGCGTGCCCACATTGGCAATGGCTGGTAATGCCTTAGTTTCGAGGCAAAGTACCAGCTTGATGCATGCGGTTGACCTGCCAGATTGGGTTGCTCATGATGAGGCAGAATATGTGCAAAAAATAATTAGATTTGCCAATGATTTGCTGCAACTAGCTGACATACGCGCTTCGTTAAGAGACCGTATCATGGCGAGCCCATTTGGGGATGCTAAACAATTTACCCGTAACCTTGAAACAGCTTTAACTCGTATTTGGCACGACTATGAGCAACAGCCTGAAAATGCGTTTAAACAAAATACGTTAATAGAAACCGTCAATGGCGATAGTGTTGCTAAACATGTGATTGTGAGTGCAACGCGCAGCACAAAAGCTGATTTTTGGGCGCAAACTGCACTTGGAATTTCACTCAAGAAACTTGAGAAACAAGGCTTTCATTTTAGTCACCATATTGCCACTGATAATACAGAAGGCTTGCCAACAATTTATAACCGTTTGATAGAAGCTGCGCCTGATGATTGTTATTTAACCTTGATTCATGATGACGTATGGATCGATGATAATACATTCTTTGAAACCCTTGATGACGCGGTGAATGTTTATGATGTTGTTGGTTTAGCAGGCAATAAGCGTTTAGCACCTAAGCAAGCTAATTGGTTGTTTATTAACCCTAACCAAATGGATCAGGGGGCGTATTTAAGCGGTCAAACGGCATGCGGTAAAGAACCACATGGTTTGATTAATTACTACGGCGATTCGCAACAAGCATGTGAGACATTGGATGGTGTGATGTTGACTGTTTCAGCATTGCGTTTAAAACAAGCCGAGGTAAGGTTTGATGAGCAATTTAAATTTCATTTTTATGATATGGATTTTTGCCGCAGTGCAAGGCTTGCAGGCTTGGAATTAGGTACATGGGTATTAAATGTGACTCATCAAAGTGCTGGTGGGTATAACAGCGCTTGGTATGAAGTTTATAAGCAGTATCTAGCCAAATGGGAGCCCAATGCTATCCCAGAACCGTTTGATAACGTTAACGAAGCATTTTCGGATTCGATTAAAGAAGTGCTTGGGATCGCCAAAGCACACAGTGAAGCTGGTCGTTATGAACAGGCATTATCGCTGTATGAGGAAGTGATTGCTGTGATGCCAGATCAAAGTGAGGCATTGTATCTAGCGGCGGAAATTGTGTTGCAGACGGGCTCATGTGATACCGCACAAGGCTATTTAGAAAAGGCAGTAAAAAATAGTCCAGATCAGCTCGAGTATCGTACGCTTTTCGTCGAGGTTTTAATCCGCAATGAAGTTTGGGGTAATGCAAAAGACCAGCTCAATATGGCCAAGCGTAAAGGCTTATCTGAGACAGTTTATCAAGGTTTGATGCAACGTATTATGGATATGCAGCCTTAGTCGCATTTTGGTTACAAATTGGACCAGTCGTTATTAATAGTGAACTACCAAGTAATTGTTGGTGTTTTTAGCACTTAAAATTTGTTGTAAGACATGCATTATGTGACTTGACTAAAAGTATAAACATAGGCGCATCGAATGCAGGCAGACAACGACGATAACATTCAAGAAAAAGTGACACAAACCATAGCGCAGGCGCAGCAAGCGATTGCCTCTGGGGATCAAAAAACAGCGATCGTTTTATTAGATCATGTGCTAGGTCAGCATCCTGACCATCCAGATGCCAACTATCAATCTGCATTGATCGATTTGGAAGTCAGTGGCAGTGAGCACGCTTTGAAAAAGTTTGAAAAAGCGGTGACGAATAAGCCACAAACTGAGTCTCATTGGATTGGCTATATTGAAACGTTAATGGAGTCAGCTTCGCTTGAAATTGTATTGGAGGCTTTAGAATTAGGTCAGCAATACAGTTTATCTTCACCAAAAGCGCAAGATTTGGCACAAAAGTTTTTATCTAAGCAAAAAGATCAGTCAGAGAAGCCGCTCGAAGAAGAACATTCACCCACGGTTAACGAAAACACAGCAGTACAATTTGCACCAAACAGTGGAGCGGCAGCGATCACTGATGGTTATCAATACCATCCCACAGAACATTATTACTATCCACAAAGCCAGTCTGCTTTTACCTATAAAGATGTGGGTGACACACAAAGTAAATTATTTAATATTATGTCGCAGACGGAAGATAGATCTGTGTTTTCGCCAGGATTAATGGCACATGCGACAGATTGGCCGATGCATTATCACCTTACTCCGTTGAGGGCGAATTTGCTCAGGCCATTCAGCAATCAGATTGCAAAAGGTAAAACGTTAGAGCTAGGGGCTGGCTGCGGTGCAGTCACGCGCTTTATTGGCGAGTTGGGCGGTGAAGTCGTGGCATTAGAGGGTAGCCCAGACCGTGCACGCGTGATTGGTAAGCGATGTGAAGAATTACAAAATGTGACAGTGATTGCCGATTTAATTCAAAATTTGAACACAGAAGAAAAATTTGATGTGGTTACGTTGATCGGCGTGCTTGAGTATTCTCAAGTGTTCGTAGATGAACCAGATCCAGTACAGTTTGTGCTTAACGCGGCGAAGTCATTTTTAAAAGAAGATGGGATATTAATCCTAGCTATTGAAAACCAGCTTGGTTTGAAATATTTTGCTGGTGCCAATGAAGATCATTTGGGTGCGCCGATGTTTGGTATCAATGATGCCTATACCGACAAGACAGCAATCACTTTTGGCCGTAAGGAATTAACTAAGCGGATGAATGATGTAGGTTTTAGCGAAGTAGAATTATATGTACCGCTCCCAGATTATAAAACACCTGTGTCAATTGTGTACCCATTAGGCTTTTCTGATCAAGCAGATCAGGCGGGGTTTGATGTGGGTACCTTGTTATCTGGATCGAATGTTCATGACTGGCAAAAACCTCAAAGGCCAACCTTTTCATTGGAAAATGCTTGGCAAGTGGTGGGCCGTAATGGCTTAGGTCAAGACCTTGCTAACTCTTTCTTATTTGTGGCGAGGCTGCAAGGTAAAGCTTTCGACCAGTTTGATAAGCCAGTATTGGCTGCGCATTATGGTGCGCAACGGCCAAAACAGTTCGCTAAAGAAACCCAAGTCGTGATGGCACAGCATGGCCTACAAACGATAACGCGTATGATCGGTGAGGCGCATACCTTACAGACACAAGCTGGTTGGGATCAAGCACCATATCACCAAGGTACGCTTTGGTATGATGCTTTGCTCAAGCTTGTGAATCAACCCAACTGGGGTTATCAAGACCTGTATCAGTGGGCTAATCACTGGTTACGTGCTTTATCCAACAGTGAAAAACAGCCGAAAGAGTCAACCATTGAGCCATTAAGGCACTTTAGTCATTTGCTGCCAGCAAATTACATTGATGCTACGCCTACGAATTATATAGTAGAGAATGATAAGGGCGTGTTCTTTGATCTAGAATGGAACTTCTCAATCACCTTACCTGTTGAGTTTGTTGTGTTTAGGGGCTTATACCTCACATTACACCGTATCCCGAGTTGCGCGAAACCAGCAGCGGATGTGCCCGTCCAATTATTTGATCTGTCGCAACGCATTATGCAAGATGCGGGGTTTGTGTTGAGTCAAGATGATTGGGATTTGTTTATTGAGCTATTTAACGCCTTCCAAAACAAAACACAAGGCATCGAAGATCAGTCATTTAAACACGGTATTACCCAATCTATGGACTATGCGGGTTTACCTGTCCGGCAGTTATTTATCTAATCAGGATATTCCTGATTCATGTAGGAAAATATTCAATAATAAGGAGGATACTTCCTAGTCTATTCCTTAAACTAAATGTAAATTATTGTTTTGACTGAATCTTTGTTGTTAAGGTATTTCTTGCATAATTGAGACATTGCCATGTGTCAATGGGGTGCAGAATGTCTACAGAAGCAGTCGTTGAGTATAAACAAGTCTCTCAGGAAGAGGTCGATGCCTCTACAGTGCTTGCATTAATTTCTAATGCAAAAGCGCTTGCATATCAATCACAAAATGACGAAGCCAAGCGGTTTTTTAGCCAAGCGCTTGCCATACAGCCGCTACACCCTGAAGCCAATCATGCCTATGGGATGCTGCAAGCAAAATTAGTAGATGTACTTGCGGCAGAACCCTATTTTGAAAAAGCAGTTAAAGCAGACCCTACCAGTGAACAATACTGGGTAAGCTACATAGATGCTTTGATGTTGAGTAACCAGTTTGATAAAGCAAGATCCACAATAGCGTTGGGGTTGAAGCACGGCCTTAGCGATGCTTTTGCAGAACAATTACATCTCGAATGTGACCAAGCGCAAACGCAAGAATCTGTCCAACATCATCCAGAACAATCAGTAAATCCGGGTGACTTTAAACAAGCGCTTAGTCAAATGATTGCATCCAATGTACGTGAAGTTGCTGAATATCAGTCCTCACGAAAAATTGGAATAAATAATCGACCACTTTCAGCTGATATCAATACTAAACTCATAGAACCATTTATTGAATACTGGGTTGAACAGCAGTATTACGATCAGGTCCTCACAATAATTGACACCACCATTTCTGAATTAGTACAGACCCCAATGTTGGTCGGTCATAAAATATTCACCCCATATTTTGACCAATTGTTAGCTAAGTTTGACTATCAAATTAGTAACGTCATATCGCGAGATAATAAAACTGTTAATTTGATACTTGCATCTGAGCTATACGATTATGGTGGGCATACTAAGGAAATAGTGACCATGATCAATCAGGTTGAGAACCCAGTCATGGTAATCACTGATGTTTATAGTCGTGCAGCAGAGCAAAAAATGTTTGAAAAAGTCGCTCATCTATTTCCAGAATGCCCGGTGATCTTGCTACCCAAGGAGAATCCCTTGGCTAAAAGTAAACGCTTGGCTGCATTGATTAATCAATTAGCTAAAAATGTATTTTTATTCGTGCATCATAATGATAGTGTCGCAATTGCTGCGTGTCAGTCTTCATTGAGTACGAATTATTATTTCGTACATCATGCAGATCATAATGCCTCACTTGGTAATCATACTAAGCACTTTCAGCATATCGACTTATTTGCTGGATTGGCGAAAAATTGCGCAGAAGATTTAAATAGTAGTACCGTGTTATTACCTACATCGGCTAAAGACTTGGGTGCCAAAGCGTTTTCAAATGTTAAAGAGTCATGTTCAACAGTCACTGCTGGCACTTTTGGAAAATTTAAGACTGAAGGTGCTTTCAGCCTTTCCAGTATTATTATTCACTCAATCAAGCAGACCCAAAGTTCGCATTATCATTTTGGTACGATTCCTGATAAGGATTTGTATACCATTCAGCAGGACTTGATTAACGCTGGCCTTGATGCAAAGCAGTTTATTTATAAAGGTAATGTACCGTCCCTATGGGAAGGCTTAAAAGACATTGATGCTCATATCTTTATTGGGTCCGCACCAGTAAGAGGAGGGAAGTCTGAAATTGAAGCGCAAGGCGTTGGCTACCCTCTATTGTTATTCAAATCGCTTGAGTGCCCAAGGCATTTGAATATCGGAAGCAATGCAAAAGAGACAACATATTGGCATGATATTGAATCATTTGTTAATGGCTTGAGTTTCATACGTCAAAACCACACTGAACTCACTGCTGCATCACGTCAATTTTATGCAAACCATTGCACACCAGAAAACTATCAAAGCGTGCTCGCAGCTCTTGAGAAGTAGCAATGAGTCATGTCATAGAAATTGATTTTGCAACGAATGACTCTTCTGCACACAAAGAGACAGCGTTACATACACCTCAAAAGATTAATATTGACGATAAGCACCATATGCTCATCAATGCCTTTGTGCCTGACAAGGTGACAGATTTATTTAATGATGCAGATTTTTTTAAGTTACACGCGGCACCAAGTGACTTGTATATTCAGTTATTGAATAGCAAGCAGGAAGTTTGCGCAAAACTTGCTTTCTTTGAAGCAAATAATGATCGTCATTACATCAGCCCCAAAAGAGGCACTTTTGGTGGTTTGTCGTTATCCACTACACTTGAATTGCCAGTGTTAGAGACTTTTGTAGCTGAGGTTATTCAGCTATTGAAGGTGCGGCAAGCCAAGTCAGTGACCATAAAGTTAGCACCATTCAGCCATGATGCAGCTTTGTCAGCATTGATGACTAATATTTTATTGCGTAATGGTTTCCAGCTCAATAACCATGAGTTGAATTATGACATGGTTGTTAATACTGAACCATTGAGTAGCCGTGTGAGTACTGGAAATAGGAAACGTATTAAAAAGTGCTTGAATGAGGGCTTTGTCAGCCAATATCACCCCTTAGCGGACATCGCTCAGATCTATGAAGTAATCAAAGTAAATAGAGCACGTCGAGGTTTCCCACTCACAATGACACTTGAACAAGTTCAGACAATGCTTGCGCTGTTTCCAGATAGATATCATCTATTTTCGGTACATGACTCAGATAATCAAGATGCATTGATGATTGCTTCTGCCATTTGCATAGCAGTATCTGCTTCGGTGTTATATGTTTTTTACTGGGGCGATATTGCAGGTTATGAACGTTATAGTCCTATTACTTTACTTGCTTCACATATCTATGCGTTTTGTCAGGAAAATGAGTTCACTCTGCTTGATGTTGGTACTTCTTCATTGAGTGGTGAGCCCAGTTATGGAATTGCCCAATTTAAGCGCAACCTTGGCTTTAGTGAGTCTTTAAAGCCTGATTTTCGTTTGGACTTTAACGCATGAGAAACCTAGAAGACTATCAGGCGGATTATGCAGTGTTGCCATTCGAGGCAACCCAAGTGCAGTATCGGCGCCGTAAGGTTGATGAAGTGGTCGCTTCATACCATGCAAAGCGTCTCTTGGAAGTTGGTTGTGGCACTGATGCTTACTTTAAGCACTGTGCTAGTTTTGAACGCTTTACGGTTATTGAGCCTGGCGAGTTGTTTTATGCGCAAGCGAAACGTGATGCCAGTCATTATGACAATGTAGAAGTGGTTTTAGGCACAGTGCAAGACAAAGCCGAAGCGCTCAAACAACAAGCTTATGATCTAATTTTGCTCACTAGTCTTCTGCATGAAATTCCTGACAGTTTGGGATTGTTGCAAGCAATAACGCATTTGTGTGATTCGGATACGGTTGTGCATATTAACGTACCTAATGCCAAGTCATTCCATCGCTTGTTAGCCGTTGAAATGGGCTTGATTGAGAGTCCTTACCTCAAATCAGCCACACAACAAACTATGCAGCAATCGCATACATTTGACCTTGCAAGCCTAACCGCATTAGTGCACGAAGCAGGTTTTAAAGTATTGGAATCAGGTAGCTTTTTCATAAAGCCTTTCACACATGCGCAAATGGCTGATTTGCAAGGTAATGGTTTACTCACACCTCAAATACTCGATGGCTTATACAACATGAGTCAACATCTGCCCGAAAATGGTTCTGAGCTTTATATGAACATTCAACTGGAGTCTGGCGTATGAAGAAACAGGTGATGATTGGTAATGCGCTATCGGTAATGGTTGCTGCTAAAGCCTTGGCAGACCAAGGCCAGGAAGTGATCTTGGTGAATGGTTCAAAAAGCTGGGGCGGGCATTTTAGTGCGCTACAGTTTGGCGAGCATCGGTTTGATGCGGGCATGGTGTTGCATGAGTTTACTTCATTTAATATGAATGCCATTGCCGATATTGATACTTATGACCCAAGCATTCGTAATGATGCAGGACGTTTTTCTGACACAGTTAAAGCTTATGTCGCGCAGTATCAAACAACCCATCAAGTAGATGAGATTAAGATGCTGGTGAATGGGAAGATCTATGATGACATGATGATTGCCAATCATCTGCAGGCGCTAAACCAATTGCCCAATGCAGCGCGAATCAAAACTGACTTGCAAGCGATTTGCAACCAAGCTGATCAACCATTACATGCTAAGTACAAAGGCCAAGCGGCTGAGTTTGAGGGGTATGCGTTATCTGAAGTGTCGATTGCTAATCATGGAAAATACCTACATGAGCAGCTCATAGAACCTTTTTGCCAAAAGTTATTTAATTGTAGTACCAGTAAGGTAAGTGCTTATTACCATCGCGTGCCATGGTTGCCACTATTTTATCCAGAAACATTACACTCATACTTTACGGCATCACCTCAGGATTTACCTGCAACAGAATTTAGTTATCCTTCTGGTGAACAAGTTGGTGATTTAGCAGCTAAATTGCAATCGATTATCTTGGCACATCCGAACATAACGGTGATAAACGAACAGCCAGAAAAGGTGTGTCAGTATCAATCAGGTTACAAGATTAGCTTTAAACATCACCCGCAAATCACGACTGAACAGTTGGCATGGTCAGGCAGTTTGTCGCAGTTATTGTTACTCACAGATAATGCGCATCAGGTACAACACTATGAAAAGGCTTCACTAGTACTGCTATTTGTCACGGTGCCAGTAGGAATGATGGCAACATCGTTTAGTGTTTTAACGATTCCTGATCCTGACTACCTAACGTATCGTATAACGGACCAATCGTATTGTGCTAAGCAAGAGACCGCATCACACAAACTCGTGATTGAGCTAAATGCAGATTTGATGGCGGCTAAACAGCAGCAAGATTCTGATGTATTAGCATTTGTGAATGCAGAACTGATTAAGATGGGTGTATTGGCTAGCCAAGCAACGTTGAATGTCATTAAACAAATTAATATGAATCAGGCTTTGCCACTGGCTAGTTTTGCGAATATTGAGGCCTTCAAAACAGAGCGCCATGTTGTTGACACCATGTTCCCAGAGGTTCAGCTATTGGGTGCAGCCAGCGGGTTTTCATCATCATCTTTTAATCATCAAATTATCCAAGGGCTAAAATTAGCCAGAGATTGGAGCAGTCATCATGGACCCAAGAAAGCAAACGTTAGAGACGATAGCCGCGAATTATCATGCGAATGATGCTATTTCGGATATTCATATTGAGAATATTAGTCAGACGCATTTTATTGCATGGTTGCTACAGCAAATTTCGCCCCAGCAACAAGTGCTTGAGTTGGGCTATGGCGATGGGATTGTCACCGCTGCGTTGGCAGGCGCTGGCTGCCAGTTAACGGTACTGGAAGGGGCCAGTTTATTGGCTAGCATAGCACAGCGCAAACACCCCAATATTAATTGTGTAGATACTTTGTTTGAAGATTACAAGCCTGAAACCAAATATGACGTGATATTGGCCTCGCATGTGTTAGAGCATGTTGATGCACCGCAAGAAATCTTACAGTTAATGTCACACTGGTTAGCCGAGGACGGCAAGATGATCTTGGTTGTACCGAATAAAAATTCTATTCATCGCCAGTTGGCAGTAATGATGGGCTTGCAGCCTGCGTTGGACTCATTGTCTAAGCGCGATCACTTGGTAGGACATCAGCGTGTTTATTCGCTGGAGACGCTGGCTTTTGATGTGAGGGCAGCTGGTTTAGAGCCGGTTGAAGAAGTTGGTTTTTTCCTAAAGACATTGCCTAATTCAATGATGCTGGATTATTCGCATGATTTGTTGAGCGCATTGAATGAAATTTCCAACCAAATCCCTAATGATTTGTTGGCTAATATCGGTATTGTTGCTGCAAAGCATCAGTCCTCTTAGTCGTGTTGAAAGTATTTGTTTACATTTTTAATAAAAATAGAAAAGTACCATTTATTGTTGAATTCAATCAATTAGGTTGATTTAAGCTGGTTGTATCTAATTGAAGTAAATGTTTTTTATATGCTGTTAGAAATTTAATAGGTCTGCGTGACAGGCCGAAGTGATATATGATGTCATTATCTGATTGTAGAATTATTGAGTTGCCCAAAATACACGATCCGCAAGGAAATTTAACCTTTGTGGAGAGTGATGCACAAGTGCCTTTTGCAATACAACGCGCTTATTACGTTTACGATGTACCCGGTGGTGCAACGCGTGGCGGTCATGCACATAAGCAGTTACATCAATTTGTTGTCGCGATGTCAGGTAGTTTTGACATCACCTTGGATGACGGCAAAGATAAACAAACCTTTCATTTATCACGCTCTTACTATGGCTTATATATTTGCCCAATGATTTGGCGTGAAATCGATAACTTTTCTTCAGGCTCGGTATTAATGTGTCTGGCGTCGCATAAATACGATGAGTCTGATTATTATCGTGAGTACGATGACTTTATGCATGCGCGATGGGCCAAGGATAAAGTTGCTGAATATGCATGACTTGAAAGAGGTGCCTTTTTTAGATATTAAAGCCAATTTTGAGAGTGTGCAGACAGAGATAGAGTCTGCATTACTCAAAGTGGCGCGTTCAGGCTGGTATATCAAAGGCAATGCCGTTGGGCAATTTGAATCAAAGTTCGCACAATATACCGAATCACAATACTGTGTAGGTGTCGCCAGTGGTTTAGATGCCTTGAAATTGGCATTGAAAGCATTGGATATTGGGCCAGGTGATGAGGTGATTGTCCCCGCACACACGTTTATTGCGACATGGCTAGCGGTAAGCGCTGTCGGTGCAACGATCGTCCCAGTCGCACCAGAGTCTGATGGTTTTAACTTAGATCTGGCGCAAGTCGAAGCCAATATCACACCTAAAACCAAAGCAATCATTGCGGTGCATTTATATGGAGTGCCTGTGGATATGCTTGCGCTTTCTCAGTTGGCTCAAGAATATAATCTTTATGTGGTTGAAGATGCTGCACAAGCACATGGTGCCAGTGTTGCAGGGCAAAAAATAGGTGGGCATAGTGATGCCGTGGCTTGGAGCTTTTATCCGGGTAAAAACTTAGGTGCATTGGGTGATGGCGGGGCTGTGACGACGAATGATGATGTCTTAGCCACTGCCATTGCAAAGCTTGGTAATTATGGTTCCAGTCAAAAATACATCAATGAGGTGCAAGGTGATAATAGCCGGTTAGATGAAATTCAAGCGGCGGTGCTGTCTGTAAAATTAAAGCATTTAGATGTTTGGAATCAACATCGGCAGGCGATTGCTGCTGAGTATTTGGCTGCGTTCAAAGACTTGCCTGTTCAAATGGCAAAAGTGCCTCAAGGGGTGTCACCTGTCTGGCATGTTTTTGTCTTGGCATTACCCGAGAGAGATGTGCTTGCAGCGGCATTAAAAGCGGATGGTATACAAACGTTAATTCATTACCCAGTGGCGCCACATGCTCAAAAGGCTTATGAGACGCTACATTTCCCTCCAAAGCAAACACAGCTAGCCTCACAGTATGCGGACCAAGTGATTAGCCTTCCAATGGGTCCTCATTTATCGGATCAAGCAGTCCAATATGTGATTTCTTCGGTGCAAAAGTTTTTTTCTTAATGTGATTTTTAAACTAACAGTGCTTTTTTTGCTTTATTGTGGTGTTTAAATTTCAGTGCAATATTGAATAATGGTTAAGTACCTCAATAAGGCTAAACCATGTCACAACAAGAAACGCAACAATCTTCACAACAAGTTATCAATAACTCTCGTGCACTAGCAGACTCAATGGATGAAGTGATTCTGATGGCACAGGAGCATGCTAAGCATGAGCGAAATGAAGAGGCGCGTAATTTATACCTTGAAGTATTAAAGATAGATCCCGAGCACGCCTATGCCAATCATGAATTAGGCATTGTTGAAGTGAGTACCCTGGGTGTGGAAGCTGCGCTACCAAGATTTAAGCAAGCGATTAAAGTTGATCCCGATCAGGAGCAATACTGGGTGACTTATTTTGATGCTTTAATTGCGCTTGATGATGTTCAAGCAGCTACAACAGCGCTGAACTATGGTGTGCAATATGGTTTGGAAAGAGCAACTGCACGCGTGCTTGCCTCAGAACATGGCCTTACACTACAAGATAATGAAGAAACCTTAGTAAGATTACCTAAGTTATCCAAATTGGAAATGGATAATGTGAAAACGTTTCAAACCAATAGTTACTGGGGTGTACTCGATCGCGAACGTTTTCAAACCTTGATGGAAGAGGCCGTAAAACTGGTACAGCCTGGTTATCATTTAAGCGATAACTTTTTAACATGGGGACGCAACTTATCTTGTCTTGAAGATGAAGCCTTTGTCAGTGCATGGCAAAACAACATTACGATTGATTCAGATGCCGGTATTTTATGGCGTCGTTACATCTTGGCGACTGCGGCTTATCATGCAGTGCAGTTAGAAGGTGACTTTGTTGAGTGTGGCGTGTTTCAAGGCAGTGGTATCAAAACGGTTATGGATTATCTTGGTGGCACTGACTTTCCTAGAAATTTTTGGGGTTATGATACTTACGATTACAATCCGGTTAAGGATCACGGGAACGAATTTCAAAAAGAAGGTTTTTTTGAATCAGTCATCGCGAGATTTGCCGATTACGATCAAGTGAAGTTAGTCAAAGGGTTTATTCCAGACGTTTTTGCAGATGCCACCCCAGAAAAAATCGCCTATCTTCATATAGACTTAAATAATGCTGAAGCTGAGCTACATAGCCTTGATCATTTGTTCGATCGTGTGGTGAGCGGCGGTGTTGTGATTTTAGATGATTACGAATGGAGTGGGATCTATCGCCCACAAAAACAAGCAGAAGACCCTTGGTTTGACACACGTGGTTATCGTGTGATGCCCTTGCCAACTGGCCAGGGCATGTTAATCAAGCGTTAAAGCCTTCCATCAGTCATGACACAAGCCTTTGCAGTAGCAGATTTAGAGCAAGACTATATCAACCATTTTTTCAACCAAGCCTATGACTTGATTGAGAC
>CAZCBF010000010.1:0-24706 GCA_964496895.1 uncultured Methylophilaceae bacterium
TAAAACTAAATACAGTATCGCCTTACATCAATACTGTCACTGGCGCTTTTGCGCGTGAACTAAAAAAAGCATTAGGCTACCTAGTGGTGATCGAGCAAAATCGCTTAGTCTTAATGCAACTGACAAAAGGGCAGGTGACGAGCATTAAATCAGAAGTGTTGGCACAAGACTGGGCGTTGTTGCTTAAGCAGATGCTGATCCGATCGACCTTAACAAACGCTGTAAACAATCAAGCCGCGCCAACGGTCTATATTCATGCGCCGTTACTGCAGCTCAGTCGGGGTGAACGACTTAATAATCTCGAGCTGCAAGGCTGGAATGTTCAATGGTTGCAAGAGGCACGTTATGACTTGACCCAAATCAGCAATAAGGCGATCGCCGCATGAGTGCACATATGCAATTGAGCTTTATTCGTCCCAAGCCATTCTCTGTGTTTGATGTGAGTTGGTTTACATGGTTGGTATTTGCCTTGTTTTTATTACTCGGTTTGTTGACGCTTCAACATTATTTTTCGGTTAAACAACGCTTGTCTAGCGCAGAGTCTCAGCTGGCAAAAGCAAGAATGATGGTGCCTAGTCAAGCGGCGTCTGAGGCAACTGAAAAGGTTTTTGAGCTGCCAAAAAGAGAGGTGGGGTTGATCAAGCTGGCAGTGCATCAGTTGTCGATTCCTTGGCAGCCTTTGTTTCAAACCATAGAGCAAACCAAACACAAGTCAATTGCTTTGTTAGAGCTCAGCCCGAGTGATCAAAAAGACTTGCTTATTTTACGCGGTGAGGCCAAGACACTGGATGCGGTGTTTGTGTACATTCGCAGCTTAGAAACATCAGATTCACTGGATAAAGTGTATTTGCAAAGTCATAGTGTAGACAATGCCGATCGTAGTAAGCCGGTCTTATTTACCATTTATGCTAGCTGGAAAGATCAGTCATGACCAAAAACCTTAACTTTTCTTTGCTACGCTGGTATGGCATGCAGCTTTTGATGCGATTTAGCCTACCGGCAATATTATGCGGCTTGCTACTCTGCCTCGTGTTAATGACCTATTGGTTGAAAATTGTACCGATGTTGGACCAGATTGCTGTTGCACAATTGCAAACAAAACAATTGGCGAAACAATCGACTGCAGAAAAACCAGTTGAGGTGAATGAAACACTGCCAGTGCAAATGCAAGTCGCTGAATTTTACAAAAGGTTTCCGCACCCTAAACTTTTGCCAGATCTTTTGGCGCAGATTAATGATGAAGCCATGGCACACCGTCTAACACTAGATAAGGGTGATTACAATCTTAGGCGCTTGCAGAGTAAACAGGCAAACCAGTCGCAATCGCCATTGACCCAATATGAAATTACATTGCCAATACAGGGTGATTATGAAAATATCAGGGTGTTTATGAATGGTTTAATCGCCAGCATGCCGATGTTAGCGATTACAGATGTTCAGATGGTACGAGAAACGATTAAGAGCAGAACGGTAGAAGCGCGTATACGATTGGTGCTGTTTTTTAATGAGCTGTCAAAAGGCGATGCATAGTCATGGCTAATGTACAAGGGACTAGTCGTTGGCTCTGGTGGTTGCTCGGGCTTACCGTGTTGTTAACGATTTATATGTCACTACAAGAAGATGTGCGTGACGAAGGGGCCATGCAAACTAACTTTTCTGCTGCTAAGCAATCGAATACAACGCTGCGTAACAAGCCCACGCTTAGGCCAAAACGTGGGCCCAAAGAACCCATGCACCAAGTGGATGCTAGTCTGTTTGATGGCTTGAAGGCGCATGAAGTTGATGAGGTCATTGAAGTCGGTAATGCCTTTGAAATTAGATCTTGGTATGTGGCACCGGTGAAACCAAAAGTGGTCTCTGCGGTTGCCGCGGCACAGGCTGAGATCGCTCAAAAACCCAAAGCACCGCCAGTGCCATTTGTGTATGTGGGTAAATTTGATGATAAACAGATTTATCTACAAAACAAGGACAAGCTTCTATTAGTGGAAGTTGGTGATGTGATCGCTGGAAAATGGCGTGTAGAACGAGAAGATGAAGTGGTGTTGGTGCTGCGTTATATACCACTCGATGAAGAAACAACGTTAAAGAAAAATTAAGTTAGATGTGTGTTGATTGCCTAGATGGCATCTTTGTATTGGAAGCTAAATGACCTTAAACAAGATCAGTAAACCTTTGTTTGTTTTAAGCCTCACGCTGTTGCTCAGTGGCTGTGTGACTGTCCCGTGGGATGAAACGAATAATAAAGGCAAGACACCAGAGGAAAAATTAGATATTGCGCAATCACGCGTATTGGAAAACCCCGATAACTCTGAATACCGCAAAAATTTACTGGTGTTAAAAAGCCGATATGCGCAGCAATGGGTTGATGAAGCAAAAGCAGCGCAAGCCACGGGTGATTATGCGCAAGCACTCGCGCTTTACGATAAAGTGCTGTTGATCATGCCCAATAGTATTAGTGCTTATGCAGGCAAGGAAGCACTCGCGCGTGCGCGCTCGCATCAAGAAAAGCTAGCAAAAGCAGAAGCACTCGCGAAAGAAAATAAAACACAAGCGGCAGCTGATGTTGTGCATGATGTGTTGCTTGAGGACCCGCATTCTCAGGCGGCACAATCTGTAGAAAAAGACATTAGCGTGCAAGCGGGTATTATCGACACAGCACCACCGGCATTAAAACCAAAAGACGACAAACCTGTATCTATTGAGCTACGCAATGCTAAAGTGAAGGTGGCTTTTGAGGCGCTGTCTCGCTCGACAGGGATTAACTTTATTCTAGATAAAGACATCAAAAAAGATACCAAGGTGACTCTGTTTGTTAAAGATGCGCGCATACAGGATGCGATTGAAATGGTGTTGGCCAGCAATGGTTTGAAGAAGAAGATATTGTCGGAAAACACCGTCTTTATTTATCCAAACACACCTAAAAAATTAAAAGACTATCAAGACTTAATGCTACGCAGTTTTTATCTCAGCAATGCGGATGCTAAGCAGATTGGTACAATGGTTAAAACCTTACTCAAGACTAAAGACGTGTATGTCGACGAACGCTTGAATCGCATTGTGCTTAGAGATACGCCAGATGTGATCAGGTTGGCTGAGAAGTTAATCTATAGTAATGATTTGGCAGATCCTGAGGTCATGCTAGAGATGGAGGTGTTGGAGATTACTCGCAATAGGTTGCAACAACTCGGTATTACCTATCCTAGTAGTTTATCCGTGGCATTGGGTACGGTCACGACCACTGCTGCAGATGGTACAACTTCCGCTGCTGATAGCATTTTAACACTCGCCAACATTGATAAACTGAAAAGTGAAAACTACCAAGTTGGCCCTAATCCACGCGCTGACTTTAGAAAAGAAACCGGAGATGTGGATTTGTTATCAAACCCACGTATTCGCGTGCGCAATCGTGAAAAAGCCAATATCCATGTGGGAGAAAGAGTGCCAACATTTACTTCAAATATCGTTGGGGCCAATGGCAATGTTTCAGAGAATGTGACTTATGTAGATGTTGGCCTTAAGCTAGAAGTCGAACCAAGAATTACATTGGATAACTATGTGAATATTTTGATTGGCCTGGAAGTCAACTCGCTAGGTGCTAGAGCACAAAGCTCTAATGGTACGACAGCTTTCACCATCGGCACACGTAGAGCGACAACCAACTTACGACTTAAGGATGGTGAAACGCAGATACTGGCTGGGTTAATCTCTGACGAAGAGCGCAAAAATGCAATCAAGGTGCCTGGTCTTGGTGACTTGCCAATTGTTGGGCGCCTTTTCTCCAACCAAGAGGATAAGAAGGATAAGACTGAAATTATCCTTGCGATCACGCCGCGCATTATCTCTAATATTCAGCCACCCAATGCTGATGATATCGAATATTGGTCTGGTACCAAATCTGTCATTACGGATAAACCGAATGTGATCTCAACACCAGTCCTGACATCTGGCGAACGTAAACGCGCGCAGGCAAACGAAAGGGCGCAGTCTGTACGTGACCGCATCCGTCAAGCGCGCGAAAAGGCTAAAGCGAAGCAAGAGGCTAGAGAGAGTAATAAGAACACTGAATCTAGCAGTTCGCCTAACAATAGCCAATTAGAGTCGTCATCTCAGCCTGCTGTGCCTTCGCCCGCTGCAGAGGAGGCGCCCGATTTAATAGATACGATTGATGAAAATATTTAAAACAGGCGATTTTAGGCATCGGTTTAATGGCTTTACTCTCATTGAGTTAATTGTCACTGTCGTGATTCTATCGGTATTGGCTGCAGCAGCACTGCCCATGCTACAAACAAGCGTTAAGCGTCAGAAAGAAGCGCGGTTGAGAGAAAGCTTGCACGACATTCGAGAGGCTTTGGATGCGTATAAACTCGCTTATGATAAAGGGCTAATTGTAAATAAAGTGGGGCTTTCAGGGTATCCGCCAAATTTACAAGTATTGGTTGATGGCATTCAAGATAGCAAAGATCCGAATAAAAAATTGATCAGGTTTTTACGTAAAATTCCGCAAGATCCATTTTATAGTCCTGACTACGAAGATGATCCTCAATGGGGCTTACGCAGCTATGAAAGTGAAGCTAAGGATCCTCGAGAGGGTGCTGATGTGTACGATGTCTATTCACTCAGTCCGATGATTGGTACCAACAACCAACCTTATTCACAATGGTGAGTACCACTGCATTGACCATGCGAACGAAAATTAACGGTTTTTCATATCTTGGTTTGCTTATGATTGTTGCTATTTCCAGTATCGGCATGGCGGCGGTTGGTAGTGTTTGGAGTTTTGAATCACAAAGGCAAAAAGAACAATCGCTGTTAGCGATTGGTAAAGCTTACCAAACTGCGATCGATAGTTATTATCATAGTTTTCCTGCCGCCAAGACATACCCTAAATCAATCGATGACCTACTGAGCGATAAGCGTAGTGGCCAGTTAAAGCGTCATTTAAGAAAGGCGTATCTTGATCCGATGACGCGTGATGGACAATGGATGCTCATCAAGCAAGGTAAGTTTTTGCTGGGGGTTTCTAGTCAATCTAACTTACCTGTCATTAAGCCTTCCTTGTTTAACATTCGTCATGTTTCTGGCGCAGCCCCGCAATATTCTGATATCAAGTTTGCGATTGGTCGTGTTAATAACCAACAAAAATCCACTAATGACCCCGCTAACGCTAGTCTGTTAAACACACAGACTGGATCTGAAGATGATTCAAATGCCAATGCAACATCAACAAGCAGCCCTAATCCTGCCAGTAACAATAGCCAATCAGGCAATAAAGTCTCACAGGCCGTGCTAGATAGAGTAGAGCAATATAATCAATGGCTCGAAGAGCAGTTGAATTTATTACGTGAAAAGCATCAATAACTAAGTCGTTAGTCCTGTTCTTGGACTGAATTTGGCCTATAGGGCTGTCATAATTGTTTCATACCTATTTGCAACTATTGTTCATAATTCTTTAACTTTCAAAGTGAATACTGGCCTTCGTTTCTGAAGTCTTGGTATTTCTAAAAATATGAATATGAACGATGATCCTAACCGGTTTGACCAGGTTGATTTGCAGCTATCTGTTGCAGATATTGAGTTGGTTGACTTTGATCAAGAGAAGCGTGAAATATTCATGGAGGTTATTGAAGCGGCCTTAACGATCAAAAATCGTACTCAACTATTTCGTTGGACACAAAGTATTTTTCAATATCTCATTGGTCATGACGTACTCATCTATGCATATCAAATCAATGACAATCAATATCGATACAACTTTTTAACCAGTAGTCGCTATTTTAACCATGAAACCTTGGATAAAATCACACAGCAAGATGGTATGTTGCCAACATTGATTGAGCGCTGGCAAAAAAATAGTGTGCCATTAATTATTACTAATGATTCACCATCGGTTGATCACCAACAATACTCAGTAATACCGTTTGATGAGCAGCAGCTTTCTGAAAGTGAACTCAAAAGCTTTATTTTGCATGGCTTTAATAATCAAGCTTCTATCGTGATGTTTGGAAGATTGCATGCTGCACCGACACCTGAAATGGCGCATGCATTACAGCTAATAATGCCATATTTGCACAACATTATCGATAGCGTGATTTATGAAGAAGGAAGTCTTGGTAGAGAGCATGATTTAAATATCAAAAAGCTGAGTACGCGAGAAGTTGAAGTCATTAAATGGGTGCAGCATGGTAAAACTAACCGTGATATTTCTGAGATTTTGGATATTAGCCCACTTACTGTGAAGAACCATGTCCAAAACATCATCAAAAAACTCAGTGTTCAGAATAGACGTCAAGCAGCACTTAAAGCACTCAAGCTAGGTCTGATTGAAGTTAGCTAAGCTATAACCGAACGGCCTGCTAGAAATTCGCGCCATCTTTTTGTAAAGACATGTTTATTGTGCATGTATCTTCAAATTAGCATTAAAAAAACCCTTTAAATGACTGTTTAAATGCATGCTATCGTGTTTAAATAGCTCAATATGTGAAAACTATTCATGCCTAGTTGGTAGTTTCAGTTAAGCCAATTCATTGATTAAAATAAGGAGTAATTAATGGCAAACTTAGATCAAACGGATGCAGTTGCAAATGGTAATGGTGAATTAGTCATCATCAACGGTACTGCTGATGCAGATACGATTGATATTTCTGGAGATACTCAAGGGCTAAGCTTTGAAATAAGCGCGCTTGGTGGCGATAATACGATCATTGCAACAACTGATGCTGGCCATAAGATTACCAGTGACGGTGGTAATGATAATGTCACTACAGGTGATGGTAAAGACGATATTCGTACTGGTGCAGGTAACGATACTGTTGTTGCTGGCAATGGCGAAGAGCAAATTATTATTACAGGCGATGGCAATGATGACATCACTGGTGGTGATGACTTTGACCTAATTGATGCTGGCGACGGTGATGATACGATCAATGCAGGTTTAGGTCGCGATGACATTACACCTGGTGCAGGTATTGATACGATTGATGGTGGCGATGGTGGCGAGACTTTTTCTGGCGACGTATTGCAATACCAACACTCCTTAGATGACATTCAGTCTATTGCTTATGATGGAACTACACTTGTTGTAACCAGTGATAATGGTGTAGATACCGCTACTAACATGGAGGTGATGCGTTTTCAAGTTGAAGCACAAAGCGTATTTTTAAGTGAAAGTTTAGTATTGGGTTTAGCAACAGCTGACGATTTCAGTGCTAGCGGGACTGCTGGTGGTGAAACTTTCCTCACTGGTGATGGTGACGATATTGTTAATGCTGGTGACGGCGTGGATAAAATTTTCACTGGTAGTGGCGATGACCAGATTACTGAAGCTGGCGGCAATGACTTAATCTATGCTGGTGCAGGTACTGATACAGTCACCATGGGTGTGGCTAAAGCAGATGTTACCGAAGTCACGCTGGATACAGCTAACAATAAAGTGATCCTTACTACCTCACAAGGGGTTGATACCTACCACAATGTAGAAGAATTTGTGTTTACTGATGGTGGTGGCGAAACAGTCTTATTTGGCGATATCGCAACTGAGTTTGCTGGTACGCCTGGCCTTCCTGTTGAAGGTACAGCTGGCGCAGATAATCCGCTAGATGGTACAGCAGCTGGCGAAGAAATTAATGGCCTTGGCGGTGATGATGTTATCAACGCTAATGGCGGCAGCGATACGATCGATGGTGGTGATGATGATGATACCGTCAACTTTTCTTTCGCTGTTGCTGATGTTTCCTCTTACACCAATGATGGCACGACGATCACTTTGGTTAGACCAATTGATGCCTTTAGTAACAATACTACTACGGTTACCAATGTTGAGAACTTCGACTTTAATGGCACAGCCGTTACATTAGCTGAAATGGATGATACCTTTGCGGCTGTTAATACAGAAGACCTGACACCTACAGGCAACGGTACAAACCAAGACTTAACAGGCGGCTTGGGTGATGACACGATCACACTTTCTGCAGGTGATGAAACAGTAGATGGTAATGATGGTGATGACACTGCTGTGATGGGTATTGCAGTTGCTGATGTGACTGCCTATAGCAATGATGGTACAACGATTAGTGTGACCAGTGTGGCTGGCGGCACTGATACTTTTACAGAAGTTGAAAGCTTTGACTTTAATGGTACTGTGATCGCTGCAGCCGACTTGAACGCAAATGCAAGCCTTAATGCTGTCCGTACGGATGCTCAGACAATCAATGGTGATACTGACCCTAATGCGCTCACAGGTGGTGCAGGTGATGACACGATCACGCCAGGTGCTGGTGATGATGTTGTTGATGGTGGCGCTGGTGATGATACTGTTGTGTTTGGTATTAATGTCGCAGATGTCACTGCTTATACCAATGATGGCACGACAATTACGATTGTTAGTGATGATGAAGGTACAGATCAGATTACGAATGTTGAAATGTTTGAATTTGCTGATACAACAATAACATCAGTTGGCGACCTAGATACTGCACTTGCAGCTGTAGCGGTTGAAGATCAAACAATCCCAGGAACAGCTGGCGCTGATGCTTTAGTCGGTGCTTTAGGTGATGATACTTTCACACCAATGGCTGGGGATGACTCAGTTGATGGTGCAGATGGAGATGATACTGTTGTTTTTGGTATCGCGACTACTGATGTGACTGCTTATACTAATGATGGCACGACAGTCACCATTACCAGTAGTGAAGGTGTAGATACGATCACCAACGTTGAAAACTTTAAGTTTTCTGATACAGCAACAGCCATTACTTTAGCAAACCTAGACAGTACATTTTCAACTGTGGATGATGATACTTTTACCAGCACTAGTGGTAATGATGCTTTTGATGGTGGCAATGGTACAGATAAAGTGGTCTTTGGTTATGCAACCACAGGTTTAACTTCACTCACTTCAGATGGCACGACATTAACTGTTGTTGGCGAAGAGGGTACTGATACGCTAACTTCAATCGAAACATTACAATTTTCTAATGGCATCTTTGCAGTCGATGGCCTCACTTTAGGAACTAGCGCAGGTGAAACATTAGCCGGTAGTGCAAATGCAGATGTGATTGATGCCGGTGCAGGTATGGATACCATTAATGCTGGTGCGGGTAACGACCTCGTATTAAATGTTGCCGCAGGTGAAAATGTTGATGGTGGTGCTGGTAGTGACACAGTTAAGTTTACGTTTGCTGAATCAGACATTACTTCAGCCACTGAAAATGAAAATGGTTCAGTCTCTATTGTGACAGCCGATGGTACAACAACACTCAGTAGTGTTGAGTCAGTTATTTTAGCTGGTGGTGAACAATCAAGCTTAGGTTTTGTGGCTACTCAACAAAATGGTGGTCCAGTATTTACATCACAAGATGCTGGTAGTGGCTCGTCTAGCCTAACACCTACCGCTTATGAAGGCCCTGTTGATTATTTAGAGTTTACATTGATCGCAGATGGCGCTAACAATAATGTGGTTGGTGATTCTACTAATGACTTTATTAATTTAGGTGCTGGTGATGATGCTGCTGAAGGTGGTGCTGGTGATGATATTCTTGATGGTGGTTTGGGTTCAAACTTCTTAACAGGTGGTGCTGGCGCAGATCAATTCTATATTGATGGGCGTGGTGCTGCACCAGATGCGCCGACAACATGGTCGACGATTGTGGACTTTAGTGCTGAAGACGGTGACACTGTTAACGTTTGGGGCTGGATAGATGGCACAAGTGCATTGCTATCAACCAAGGTTGCAGGTGAAGCTGGTTCAGGCGCTACAGGCTTCGAAGGTTTCACACATCATTATGACTTGGATGGCAATGGAGATATTGATACTTCGATCACGTTTACAGGGTTAGCTGCGGCGCCTGCAACGAATGAAGCTAGAGAGATTAGCGGCCTAGGATACCAATTCTACGGTGCTTAATTTAAGTTTAGTCTAGCATTACTAAACCCCCCTCAATTGAGGGGGGTTTTTCGCACTTTAGTTTTACTTAATCTATATAAACTTGTCATCTTGTTGTGCAATTATTATCTATCTATTTGGTTTAGTTGATCTCTTTGAGATAGCCCAAATGGGCTATTGTTTAATGGCAAGTTTTACTTTATAAATACCTGTCAATTTGTATTAAATTCTATTGATATTGAGTCGTTAATGAATAAATGTAACGAAAAATAAAATTTTTCATTAATGAGAATTTTGCATAATCGACTTTCCTAGCTAGGTTGTCTAAATTTTGAGGAGCAATAAATGGCAAATTTAACCCACGAAGACGCTACGGCCAATGGTAATGGTGATTTAACCATTATCAATGGTACTGCCGACGCAGATAATATTGATATTTCTGGTGATACCCAAGGTTTAAGTTTTGAAATAAGTGCGTCTGGTGGCGACGATACGGTCATTGCAACAACGGATGCAGGCCATAAGATTTTTGGTGATGATGGTAATGACACGATCACTACTGGTGACGGTGTCGATGATATTCGTACGGGTGCAGGTAATGATATTGTTGTTTCTGGTAATGGTGAATTAGACATTATTGTGACTGGTGAGGGTGATGATCAAATTACTGGTGGTGATGATTTTGATTTGATCGATGCTGGCGATGGCGATGACATTATTAATGCAGGTCTAGGGCGAGATGATATTACACCTGGTAAAGGTGACGATACCATCGACGGTGGTGATGGAGGAGAGACTTTTTCAGGTGATGTATTAAGGTATAAATATTCTACTGATGAGATTCAGTCGATCTCCTATGATGGGACTACTCTAATAGTCACTACTGATCATGGTACAGATACAGCAACCAATATCGAAACGGTTCGTTTTGATCAGGAAGCAACTAGCATCTTTATTACGACGGAAGACCTGTTTTTTGGCACCGATGGCGCAGATAACCTAACAGGCGATGATGATGGTAATCGAGATGCTTTTTTCACTGGTGATGGTGACGATATTGTTGCAACAGGCGCCGGTGGTGATAAAGTATTCACTGGCCGAGGTGATGATGAAATTACGCAAGGCTCTGGAAACGATGAGATTTTTGGCGGTCAAGGAGATGATACTGTCAAAATGGGTGTTGCAAAATCTGATGTTACTGCCATTACATTTGATGATACTAAGAATCAAGTGACTATTACCTCTTCAAACGGCGTTGACTTAATAGGCGACGTTGAGAATTTTGTCTTTACAGATGGCATAACAGAGACAAGCATATTGTATGCTGACCTTGCTACTGAATTAGCTGCGACAGCCGCGTTTACGATTCTAGGCACAACGGGTAATGACGATGGTGTTGATAATCCTGTGATTGTGGGCACAGCGGCTGATGATACTATCGATCCTAAAGGTGGTAGTGATGACATCGATGGCGGTGCAGGTGATGACACCGTTCAGCTTGATTTTGATACTACTGATGTTACTGATTACTTAAATACCAACGGTGTTGTCACACTGAGCACTGCTGATGACACCATTACCATTAGAAATGTGGAAAACTATAGCTTTAACGGCACAGTAATTGCACTAGCGAATTTAGAACAGGCTTTCGTATCAGACCAGACTTTTAACGGCACTAGTGGCAATGACTCTGCTGTCGGCGGTAGTGGTAACGATACATTTGTTGCTGGTTTTGCTACTGGCGATATTGTTTCAATTGCTAAATCTGGTGATACATTCACCATTAATGGTGGTGCTGGTAATGATAGCCTTACCAATATTGAAAACCTTCAGCTTCAAGACCGTACAATCTTAACTGACAATGTTGTAGTCGGTACGAACGCTGCAGAAACATTAAATGGAACTGCTTTACTTGATATTATCGATGCAGGTGCAGGCAATGACACCGTTAATGCAGGCGCAGGCGATGATTTTATTTTCGGTGTTGATGGTGGAGATACGGTTGATGGAGGTGACGGGCGTGACTTTGCAAGGCTAGATTTTAACGCTTCTGACATTACGTCTGCACGTGTGAATGGTGCTGGTTCGTATACTATTACGACAGCTGCAGGCAGTACAACACTCAACAACATCGAATCAGCCTCACTCAACGGTGCGGATGCTAGGAGTGTGGGTTATTTCGTTGTAAATGAAAATGGCGGCCCAAGCTTTACGACACTTAGCGGTGGTCAGGTCACACCTGAGGCTTACGTAGGGCCAGTGACTTACTTAGAGTACCAATTATTTGGCAATGCCGAAAATGACGTCATGACTGGCGATGAAACTAACGACTTCATCAACTTGTTTGAAGGTGATGATGCAGCAGTCGGTGGTGCAGGCGATGACATTCTAGACGGCGGCTTAGGCTCAAACTTCCTCACCGGCGGTATTGGTGCAGATCAGTTCTATATTGATGGTCGTGGCGCAGCACCGGGCGCGCCAAGTACATGGTCTACTATTACTGACTTTAGTGTAGCACAGGGTGATACAGTCAATGTCTGGGGCTGGATAGATGGTACAAGCCAGCTGCTATCTACAAAAGTTGCTGGAGAAGTCGGTTCTGGCGCCACAGGTTTTGAAGGCTTTACCCACCACTATGATTTTGATGGTGATGGTGGTATTGACACTTCAATTACTTTCACTGGATTAGCTGCATCACCTGCGACTAATGAAGCAAGAGAAATTGCTGGTCTGGGTTATCAGTTCTATGGTGCCTGATTAAGTTTTTCATCAATTAAAAAGCTCCTCTTTGAGGAGCTTTTTTTATTTAACTAGCTTGGTCATCAATTGGGTTTTAGTCTCTTTAGAGTCATGAAGTGCTCAATCAAAGATGTGTTGCACATCTAATTCAGTGTCATGTATTGATCTACTTATTATTTTTAGCTTTCTCAATATATCATTCAATAATATCTATGCAATAGTCCTGTTTGGGGCTATTATTCAGAATTAGCTCAAAAATTGATCCTCCTAGCGTTCTGAGTAGTAGTTGTGTTACTAAAAATATTACTAATCTAGTGTAGTAAGGAGTGCATATGCAGGAGCAGGATCAATTTCCATCTTTCGATAATCTACTAGACCTTGTCTCTGATGATAGCGATGTGTACATCGGCTTGAACGTGTACGAATTTAGTGCCGAACTTGAGGGGGTAGCGGTTAACATTCCCGAGAATAGTTACACGATTACCGATTTTGGTGTTGATTGGATTGGCACTGCTGGTCAGGCGCAATTGGGTAGCCCATATTCAGATTTTTTTGTACTTGATCCTGCTAATGAACTATTAATGGGCGGTGGTAGTGCTGATTTTATTAAGCTCAATTATGCTTTGGCAGATGTTACGGAATACAGCATAGACGGCGAGCAAGTCACCTTTACCAATGATGTTGGTCACACAGTCTCGCTTTACACCTTTGAGTATTTCTATTTTGATGATGCTTTGGTCAGGGTTGAAAGTTTACCCGCCGCCTTTAATCCTGAGCTTGTGCAGAATACTCAGACCGATGAAGAAGTAACGATACCAATCGTTAGGCGTGATGCAGAGGGTTTGTATCATCTCAAGGCAGGTGAAAATGGTGCGGTATTTGTTGATTCATCAGGTGCAGAAGTCGAACTTGATCCTAGGCTTGGCGCATCACCTGACTTTGAAACGCAGTTTCTTGAAAAATATGGTCCTCATGCAGTTATAGATGATGATGGCAGCGTGCGGTTTGTTAGGCGTTTTGCGGATGGGTTACCACAGATAGGCGCTGGTGATGATGGTGCGGTATTTATTAGTGATGAACAAGTTGTTGTCGATGATCTTTTTTCTAGGCTTGGACGGGCCACAAATTTCGAAGAGTACTTTGACGAAGGCTTACTAGACGAAGAGTATGCCGTTGATGCTGGAGATGTCACTGAAGGCGATGTTGATGATTCAGCATCATATATTTCCAATGATTTAAACAACATTGTCATTCAGGGTACTGATAGCGCAGATCAAATTAAAGTTAACCGAGAGGCTAGACCATTTGCAGATACGATCATTGCAAGCAGCAGTATCTTTAGTGTTACCACGGTTGATGGTGGGTCAGGTAATGACATGGTGCAGTTTAACCATGAGACCGCTGATATTCGCTCACTTAGCCTGATCGACGAATCTATTTTCATCCATGTTGGTGTAGGTGAATTTGAAATTACCAATGTAGAGCAGTTTGATTTTTTAGATCAAACAATAGCCTATGAAGACCTATTCACTGCTTTTATTCCAGGTACTATCTGGCATACTAAAGCTGGCTATGATAGTAACGACATCTTGTTAGGTGGTCAGCATGACTACAGACTTACTGGCTTTGGAGGGCATGATCTGCTGATTAGCGCTGGTGGTTCAGGTGATGTTGATGGCAGGGATGGCGTTGATATGGTCAGACTCCCATTTTCCACTACTAATGTCGTTAGTTATACCCATGTTGATGGTGTGGTAAACCTGCATACTGATACAGGTTTATTAAAGTCTTCTGAGATCACTCATATTCAGAATGTTGAACTATTTGAGTTCACAGATATCACGCTTGGCGCTAGCGTCCTCGATATATGGTTAGAAAATGTGCATGCAAAGACATATCTAGGTACCGATACACAGGATGTACTGGTTGGCCGGGAAGGGTTTGATACCTTTATCCCAGGGCTAGGGGATGACGATATTGATGGTGGTACAACACAAGCATTAGGCTTTACTGGCCACCCTAGAATTGATACAGACAGTATCATTTTCAATATCGCCAGCGACGAGGTCGTGAGTGTTACACAAGAAGGTGAAACATTTACAATCGTTAGTAGCGAGGGCACTGATACCGTAACAAATATTGAGTACTTTATATTTGATGATCGTGTGATTCCACATTACCTCATCTCCTCATTGCTGGATGAAAGTTCAGAGCCGCTTGATGTTATAAACGCAACGATTGATAGTGAAACGCTGACGATCCATGCATTTAGCACAGACGTAATTGCTTATCATTATGATGGTGATACAGTTACTCTGGAAGTCGGCGAAAATACCATTTCTGCCAGCAATATCACGGGATTAAATTTCTTAGACCTATCCCTCTTAGCCGAAGACTTTGAAGATCATTTTGACGATGTAGCGCCATTGGATGAGCAATCAATCGACAATGCTATCGACCTTACTCAAGAGCCAGATGCGGGCGCAATAACGCAAGAAGATCAGTTAGTTGACACTGCTGAAGAGCCTTTCGCAGAAGAAGCGTCCTTAGAAAATAGCACTGGCAATGTGCAGGATGAAACTGTTAGCGCAACCCAACTAGAAGCTAATTCAAATCAAGCAACAAGAACCATTGATATTGAGGTAGTCAAAACACTCTTCAATATTGTCAGCGATGGCAATCAGATCGAAGCTGACGTTAAGCTGTACTCAGGCTCTGTTGACTACTTGGAATATCAGTTATTTGGTGATGTGCAAGATGATGTTGTGACTGGCTCAATCTTTAATGATTTCTTAAACCTATTGGGCGGTGATGATGCCGCTGATGGCGGCGATGGGCAAGACATTATCGATGGCGGCACTGGCTCTAATTTCTTAACAGGTGGCAGAGACGCAGACACTTTTTATATAGATGGTAGAGGTGCGGCACCAGATGCCCCAAGTACTTGGTCAACCGTGACGGACTTTAATGCAGCTGATGGTGATACGGTCAACATTTGGGGCTGGGTAGAAGGCACAAGCCAATTGCTAAGCACTAAACTAGAAGGTGAAAATGGTTCAGGTGCAACTGGCTTTGAAGGCTTTACGCATCATTATGATTTAGATGGTGATGGCACAATCGATACATCAATAACCTTTACAGGGTTAGCGGCTGTGCCTGCAACAAGCGAAGCACGTCAGATTGAAAGTCTGGTCTACCAGTACTATGGTGCTTGATTTTACTTTCATCTGATCATTAAAAAGCTACTCTTCTGAGTGGCTTTTTCTTTTTTTATTGTCTAATTCTCAGGAAATTTAGCAGAGGTTAAAGGGTGATTTATAGGCGTATATTCTCAAGATGAAAAATAATGAAAAAAATTATACTAATAGGCTAAATGTTTTTACATATCGGTCGTTAACAACTGCGGCGTCTTTTTTATGTAATTTTAACGGTAATGATAGGAGTAAGAATGACTCAGCTCACCCCTCGCAATCACGTAGCACCTGGTTTTTTTGATGAACACACACCTGCGGAAGAAGTCGATTTTAATGATTTTGATGCATTTAAGCTGTTAGAGCGATTAGACGATCACATTTTGATCGGTACCGAAGAGGCAGATGCATTGGTACTACAAGAAAAAACACATGTGGTGGTTGGCCATGATGGTGAAGATAGTCTTGAGCTAGGGTTTGCAACGGAGGCATTACTCGGTGTTGTGTTTGATGAAGGCGCACTTACATTATTGACAGAAGGTAAACATATTCAGGTTGAGGAGGTAGAGACTTTGGTTTTTACTGATGCAACTGTTGCGATTGGGGATGTTGAGACCACTTTTTCTGAAATATTAATCGATCATGATGCGTTATTTGATAATGACCTAGACGGACATGTTTTACAGGGCACGCAAGAGAGTGATGCTTTAACCTTAGACGATGAATATGTTGTTAACGGTGATGAGGGTGAAGACACGCTGACATTGCCATTTGCTAGCAGTGCTGTTGAAGGTGTGTTTATTGCGCAAGATGTTGTTGAGATTTTTACGGATGAAGAACACTACGAATTAATCTCGATTGAGGAATTCATCTTTACAGATAAAACGGTTTCATTGGATGCGCTGGCTACTGAGTTTGCAGATGTGTTAATTGATGATCTTGATTTTGAAGGTATCGGAGATATTGATCTTGATGAGCACTTTGTTGAAGGCACCGAAGGTGATGATGCCTTAGTGGTTGAAGAGTCAACGCATGTTGTTGATGGCTTAGGTGGTACGGATACGGTTGAGCTGGGAATTGCAAGCAGTGCGGTTGAAGCCTTGGTGGTTGGTGATGCATTTGTTATGTTGATCACAGAAGACAGGCAGTTGAAAATTGAGCAGGTTGAGCAGTTTGTGTTTACTGATGTTACGGTTGAATTTTCTGCGCTGGAGAGTCAATTTTCTGATGTGTTGATCGAGGCTCCAGAAGACATTGCCGATGATTTGTTGGAATTTGACTTTCATCGAGGGCAGGGTAGAGATGACTTTATCGATGGTGGCGAAGGTGAAGATACGGTTGTATTTGATCTAGCGACTGACGAAATTGAACAAGTTATTATCGAGCCTGAGCATATCATCTTCTTTAGTCCCAATGGCGTGGATACTTTCCGGTCGATTGAGCTTTTTGAGTTTGCAGATCAAACAGTCAAAGCCGAAGATTTGGAGACGGTTTTTGCAGATGTGGTTGAAGTGATCGATACTGTTGATGATCAAGAGGCCGATGCGGAGGACGATGATGATGTAAAAGTAGGCACTGATCTTGGTGATACTTTTGATTTGTCTGAAGATGAAGATGAGGCGACATTTGATTTTGACCTTGAAGCACTGCTGGGTTTGGAAAACTCGGGTGGTTTGATTACAGTAGTCACTGATAAGGGTGTGAGTTTTTTACAAGAGGTCGAGCGTTTTGCTTTTAGAGATGATTACGAGTTTGATGTTGAAGATATTATCTTTGGATCAATTGGCGGTGAGAAGTTAATCGGCTCTAGTGATGATGATTTTATTTCTGCTGCAGAGGGCGAAGGAGATATCGAAGCAGGAGATGGTAACGACTTTATCCTGAATGCCGAAATTGGTGAGCTAATCGATGGTGGCCATGGTCTAGACACGGTGAAGTTTTTATTTGATACCTTAGGTATTACGGCTGCTAAACGCAAAATCGATGGTAGTGTAGAAATCGAAACTGAGGAAGGCTTGGCTACCTTGCGTGATGTCGAACAGTTAATCTTTGGCAATGATAGCATTATCGATATTGACCAATTTGTTGCCGGCCAAAATATTGGCATACCAGTATTTCTAGTGCCAGATGGCAATGGCGGGTCGATTGAGGCTACGCCAGATGTGTATAGTGGCCCAGTTTCATATTTAGAGTTTCAAATCTTAGGTGACGTTGAGGGTAATGTCATTACTGGGGCTGCTTCAAATGACTTTATCAATGTTGGTGCTGGAGATGATGCTGCCAACGGTGGTGATGGTGAAGATATCTTGGATGGTGGTACTGGCTCTAATTTCTTAACCGGTGGTAATGGCGGAGATACTTTTTATATTGATGGCCGTGGTGCGTTGGTGGATGCTGCGAGCACTTGGTCTACAATTAGTGACTTTAGCGCGGATGCTGGTGATAGTGTCAATATTTGGGGTTGGATTGAAGGTACAAGCCAACTGCTATCGACTAAGCGTGCTGGTGAAAATGCATCAGGCGCAGAAGGCTTTGAAGGGTTTACACATCACTATGACCTTGATGGTGATGGCACGATTGACACCTCGATTACCTTTACTGGACTAGATGCGAGCCCTGAAACGAATGAGGCGAGAGAAATTTTAGATTTAGGGTATCAGTTTTATGGTGCTTAAATCTGCATACTAAGCCATAGATAGAGCTCCTCATTCGAGGAGTTTTTTTTATTTCTATCGAAAATGATAAGCAAGTTTAGGTGATGGGGCGTTTGGCATTTGTTTTTTTAAATGAAAACGATTATTATTTATATAATTATGTGACTGAAAGAAACTATGCTTAAACGACTGATTACACTCTCACTCCTGGCCTTTACGCTCACCGCAACTGCCGGTGAGGAAATTAACTTATACTCTGCGCGAAAAGAAGCATTGATCAAGCCATTACTAGACCGCTTTACCAAGCAAACGGGTATTGAAGTTAACTTAATTACGGGTAAGGCCGATGCTTTACTCAAGCGCATCCAGATTGAAGGTAAATACTCCCCTGTAGACATGCTGATTACCACCGATGCGGGTAGGCTTTATCGTGCAAAAAGTTCAGGTGTTACCCAAGCAATTGATTCTGCTGAACTTGATAAACGTGTGCCAGCCGCTTTTCGCGATAGTGAAAAGCATTGGTATGGCTTGTCTTTGCGCGCACGTCCAATTGTCTATGTTAAAGACAAGGTAAAGCCTTCTGATCTGAGTACATATGCTGAATTAGTAGACCCAAAGTGGAAAGGACGCATCTGTATTCGTTCATCCAATAACATTTACAACCAATCATTGCTTGCTGCCATGATTGCGAATGATGGTGTAGAAACAACAGAGACATGGGCAAAAGGCTTTGTGAAAAACTTTGCGCGCCCGCCTAAAGGTGGCGACCGTGACCAGATCAAAGCGGCGGTGGCAGGCGTGTGTGATATTGCCGTTGTGAACACTTATTATCTGGCTGGTATGCTGACGAGCAAAGATGAAAACCAAAAAGCAATTGCTGATAAGGTTGCGGTATTTTGGCCTGATCAGGCTGGTAAAGGCGCACACGTTAATGTCAGTGGTGCAGTCATGATGAAATACGCCAAAAATAAAGACAATGCCATTAAGCTGCTCACTTTTCTGACCAATGATGCTTCGCAAGCATGGTATGCTGAAACCAATGGTGAATACCCAATTCGCGATGGTATTGCTGTAAGCGATACGTTAAAATTATGGGGCGAATTTAAGAAAGACACTTTGCAACTGGATCAGTTGGGTCAATATAACCCTGAAGCTGTACGTCTAATGGATAGGGCAGGTTGGAAGTGATGAATAATAATTAATAAGGTCATTTCATTGCGTCAGCATTTATCATTAGAAACAAGTGTACTGCTGATCGCATTAAGCCTGAGTTTGCCGGTGGTGATTATCATCGGCTTTCTTTTTGTCCCTGCAACAGAGGTGTGGCAGCACTTAGTCGACACGGTGCTTGCGGACTATATCACCAATTCACTATTCTTAATGTTTGGTGTTGCCGTCGGTACTTTGCTCATTGGTACTAGTCTGGCATGGCTGACAGTGATGTGTCATTTCCCTGGGCGCGCAATTTTTGAATGGGCGCTATTGCTGCCTTTGGCAATGCCAGCCTATATCATTGCTTATACCTATACTGGCATGCTGGATTTTTCTGGGCCTGTTCAAACGACCATTAGGGCAATGACTGGCTTGGGCTATGGTGATTATTGGTTTCCCGAAGTGCGGTCAATTTATGGCGCCATGTTGATGTTGTCACTCGTGTTGTATCCCTATGTCTACTTATTGACTAGGGCCGCTTTTTTAAATCAATCTATCTGCGTGTTAGATGTGAGTCGCTCAATGGGTATGAATACATGGCAATGTTTTTACCGTGTTGCCTTGCCATTAGCAAGGCCTGCCATTATTGCTGGTTTGAGTCTTGTGTTGATGGAGACTTTAGCTGACTTTGGTACAGTGCAATATTTTGGTGTGCAGACGTTTACCACGGGTATTTATCGCACTTGGTTCGGCTTGGATGATTTATCTGCAGCAGCGCAATTATCAGCAATATTATTATTGTTTATTTTCTTACTGATCACTCTTGAGCATTATCAGCGACGACAAGCTAAATACCATCATACTAGTCAACGACATCAAAGTATTCAACGCATACACCTGTCTAAGATGCAGTCATTGATCGCATCGTTAAGCTGTTTGTTTATCTTGGCACTTGGTTTTTTATTACCAGTATCTCAACTGGCCTTATGGTCAATCACCATATCAGAAGAGCTGCTAGATGCTTCCTTTTTTACATTGGTACAAAACAGTCTGTTATTAGCCGCAGCAACGGCTTTCATTGCTGTCATTTTGGCAATGTTATTGGGCTATGGCGCGCGTTTAATTAAGGCCTTGCCAGTAAAGGTAGCTGTTTTTATCACAAGTTTAGGATACGCTGTGCCAGGGGCTGTGATCGCAGTCGGCGTTTTATTGCCATTCTCAGTGTTAGATCAATGGTTCTCTGCGTTAATGCAGTCTTACTTTGGTATTGAAACAGGTTTGTTATTCAGTGGTACTGTTTTTGTGTTGATCTTTGCTTACTTAGTGCGTTTTTTACCGATTTCACTGAAGACGGTTACTGCTGGCTTGGGCCGTATTAAGCTATCTATGGATGAGTCTGCACAAACCTTTGGTTTGAACAATAGGCAGATCATTCAGCGTGTACATTTGCCATTGCTGAAAGGCAGTGTTCTAACAGCGGTATTATTGGTTTTTGTCGACGTGCTCAAGGAGTTGCCTGCAACATTGATCTTGCGTCCATTTAATTTCAACACGCTGGCAGTAAGAGCCTATGAGTTAGCCTCAGATGAGCGTCTGGCAGATGCGGCACCAGCGGCATTGATGATTGTAGTCGCGGGAATTATTCCAGTCATCATGCTGAGTTATTCAATTTCGAGATCCAGAGATGTCACAACTTGAAGTCAATCAGATTAGTGTCAAATACGCCAAGCAATTAGCGGTTGATCAAGTCAGCTTTCAACTGCAACGCGGGGAGATTGCCTGTTTGCTAGGCCCAAGTGGTTGTGGCAAGACTTCAATCTTGCGCGCGATTGCTGGGTTTGAGTTAATCAGCACAGGCAATATTATACTCGGGCAGCGTACGATCGCTGACCAATCCAAGCAACTAACACCACAGCAGCGTGAAGTTGGGATGGTTTTTCAGGACTTTGCGCTCTATCCGCACTTAACCGTTTGGCATAACGTCGCGTTTGGGATCGCTTCATTAGACAAGCATTTGCAAGCACACCGTGTTGCCGAACTGTTAGCATTGGTTGGTCTTGAGCATTTGCGGGACCGTTATCCACATCAGCTTTCTGGTGGCCAGCAACAACGGGTTGCTTTGATTCGTGCGATGGCGCCGCAGCCAGCATTGTTATTATTGGATGAGCCTTTTTCGAATCTGGATGTTACCTTAAGGCAGTCTTTGGCCAACGAGCTGCGACTATTATTAAAGACCTCTGGCATGACCGCCATTCTCGTTTCTCATGATCAAAACGAAGCCTATGCGATGGCTGATGGGATTGGTGTAATGCACGAAGGGAGGATGGTGCAGTGGGGTAGTGCCGATGATTTATATCAAAAGCCTCAATCTGAATTCGTGGCCTCATTTATCGGGCAGGGTGCTTTTGTTAATGCTGAAATTAAGGGTGGTGCGCAAGTGCATACGGCTTTAGGTGCGACTAAAGTTGCCAACACCATCATTGATTCACAATATAAGCTAAAAGCGCATATTAGACCTGAGGATGTTGAGATCAGTCAAAATGGCAGATATAAGGCTTCAGTCGTGAAGGTGTTGCATCTTGGTGCCAATAAACTCTATACGCTTGCCTTGCAAGATAACGAGCAGATTATGGTGCTATCACCCAATCATAATCAACATTATGTTGGCCAAACAGTTGGGGTTAATTTGTTAGCCCAACAGCTGAATGTTTTTGAAGTCTAGGTTGTTTTGTCTTTATTCTGGTAGTTTTGCCTCTGTAAATGACGGGTCAATTCCGATCACTTTTTTGAAAGAGGCCTTCGCTTTGTCAGTTTGATTAAGCTGTAGTTGCGCATTGCCAAGCTCATACCAGGCTTCAGCGGTGCTTGGTTCTGCTGCTGCCCAGTTGGCTGCAATTTTCTCAACAGTTGTCCAATCACTGTGTAGCTTGGGAATGGCTACCTGCATAAAGTAAGGTTTATCAATATCATCAAGTTCCCAAAAGGTTTTCCCATCGATTGGGAATTCTGTTTCAACGGGTAATTTTGTAATTTGGTCCAGCCATTCGATCGGCAATGAATAGAAGAATGCCCTGCGACCTGGTGTTTTAAAGGTATTAATCCCCAATAGTCTGCCTTCTGTATCGAAAAGTCCACTACCACTGGCACCCATTCTAAAAGGTGCGGTACTGCGAATTACGTGGCCAGAATCAAATGGGTACCTTGATTTCACTTGACCTAATGATGTTAAAGCATTTACCGCACCATGTGAGTGGCCGATGGATAAGACATCTTGTCCGCGTTCAATTTCTTCAGGATCACCTATTATGGCTGGAGGTACTGGTAAGCCCTCAGTCGTGAGTATACATAAATCGTGATAGCGGTCTGCCTGTATCCCTGTTACCGCGAAGGTTTCTTCTCCACGCGCGACCCAGGGCTTTTTAGTTGTTCTAAACACATGGCAGTTTGAGACCACTTTATCTTTCGCCACTACGACGCCTGAGCCATAGGCGAGCCCACCATCTTCGTTGTAACCGCGTATCATGACTACCGCACTGGTAGCTCTTGCGATTTTTTCGTAGTCGATAGCAAATGCTTGGGAGTTTGTCATTAAAATCGCAGGTAGTATTAGTATGCGAATCAAATTTATTAGTACGCTCATATTGATATCTCTAGGCTAGTTAAGTGTAAAGGTTTAAACACCACTTTAAAAAGACCCTCTGACACGCTATAAGTTCTTAAATATTTATGACCGTACTGAGTATCCATTGACACGACTAAAACATAAACTGTTAAACTATTCTATTCGCTCTAATAGGTCCTATCAATAGTGTTTGTAACGTTTCCCAACAGTGATTATCAATTACATCAGCCGTTTCTGCCTGCTGGTGATCAACCCAATGCGATTGAACAACTCTCCGCTGGTGTGCAGGAAGGCTTGAAGTATCAGACTTTACTGGGGGTAACAGGCTCAGGTAAAACCTATACCATGGCTAATGTGATCGCGCGTAGCGGTAGGCCAGCGATTGTCATGGCACCTAATAAAACCTTAGCAGCACAGCTTTACAGTGAGTTTAAAGAGTTTTTCCCAAAAAATTCTGTAGAGTATTTCGTTTCTTATTACGATTACTATCAGCCAGAAGCCTATGTGCCTGCGCGGGATTTGTTTATTGAAAAAGATTCCAGCATTAATGAGCATATCGAACAAATGCGGCTATCTGCGACAAAGGCCTTGATGGAAAGGCGTGATAGCGTGATTGTGGCAACCGTGTCTGCGATTTACGGTATTGGTGACCCTTCAGATTATCACGGTATGGTGTTGCACCTTACGGCTGGTGATCGAATAGAGCAGCGCGATATGATCAAAAAGCTGGTTGCGATGCAATATGATCGCAATGAATTTGATTTTGCTCGCGGTACTTTTCGTGTGCGTGGAGATGTCGTGGATGTGTTTCCTGCAGAAAATAGTGAAACCGCAATTCGCATTTCGATGTTCGACGATGAAGTGGAAACGCTAACTTTGTTTGATCCGCTCACGGGTGAGATGCATAATAAAATTCCACGTTTTACAATTTACCCATCAAGTCATTATGTAACCCCGCGTGAAACAACCTTAAGGGCGGTTGAGTCTATTAAAGAGGAGCTCAAAGAGCGTAGTAATTACTACTTGAAAGAGCAGAAGCTGCTTGAAGCGAATCGCATTGAACAGCGCACACGTTTTGACCTTGAAATGTTGAATGAAATCGGCTTTTGTAAGGGCATTGAAAATTACTCCAGACACTTGTCTGGTAACAAGCCTGGTGAGGCGCCCCCGACACTCATTAATTACCTGCCTAAAGATGCGCTAATGGTGATTGATGAAAGCCATGTGACTGTGCCACAAATTGGTGGCATGTATAAAGGTGACCGTGCGCGTAAAGAAAATCTAGTGGAATATGGATGGCGCTTGCCTTCTGCGTTGGATAATCGCCCGCTTAAATTTGAAGAGTTTGAAAAGATCATGCCGCAGTGCGTGTTTGTATCGGCTACACCGGCAGACTATGAAGCCAAAAATCAGCAAAAAGTCGTTGAAATGATTGCAAGGCCAACAGGCTTAGTCGATCCAAAAATCA
>CAZCBF010000011.1:0-24698 GCA_964496895.1 uncultured Methylophilaceae bacterium
CAAAGGATAAGCTTTGCCATATGGAGGCATTTTCGCTGTCACTCACTTTAGTGCGAAAGTCATTGCGACTTTTGCTATCGGCAACTTGCTCAGTCCAATCATTAAAGCCGCCCATAAACTCGCGATAATTGTGCGTGTAGCAAGCATTAAAGTTGAAATAACCATCACTGCCTATCGCACCCACAGGACAAGCGGCCACGCAAAGCTTGCAAGATAAGCAAGGGTTATAGTCTATTGGCTGGCTTTCGGTTTCAAAGGCTTGGTCAATGAGCACTGTTCCTAATAAAATAAAATTGCCAAACTGAGGGTGGATCAAATTACGGTGTATACCCATTTTGCCCAAACCTGCGGCCTCTGCGACTAATTTGTGACTGACCGTCCAGATTTTGCCAGGAAATTTTTGTATTTCCATCGGGAAACCCATCGCAGGGTTGATCGCACGTATGCCTTGGCGCTCACATGCCGTCACGACTTTGCGTGCCACTTCATCCACATTCTCACCGCGATCGTGAAATTCTAAATTAGCAATGGATCGCGCGGGACTACGAATGGGCTCGCGGTTCATACGGACAACAAAGCTGAGTAAGGTTTTGGTCCAAGGGGCGACATTGAGAATATCATCACGGTCACAATCCATTTCTGCACGACTGATGCTGACTAAGCCAACATCATCAGCACCCGCATTCAAACAAAGCTGTTGTAATAATTCTGCAGAAATCACTTGCGACATTTCGGACCCCGTTTTTTTACTTGCATTTTGCAATCAATTGTATAGCTTGCAAAATGCAAGTCAAGTGTTTATGATCAATTCATATGACATTACATTCAAAAACGGCGCCTAAAATTCAGCTCAGCAAGCCTCGCTCACCCTGCCCAGTGGCTTGTACATTAGATGTGATTGGCGATAAATGGACATTACTGATCGTGCGCGACTTGTTTTTAGGCTGCCAGTATTACAAAGAATTTTTAACCAGGCCTGAGAAAATTGCCACCAATATTTTGGCAGACCGCTTAAATAAACTCGTCAAAATCGGCTTAGTGATTAAAGAAAAATCAAGCGATAACAAACGTCGTGACAGTTATGTGCTGACAGATGCAGGCAAAAGCCTTAAACCAGTAATGGGCATGATGCTGGATTGGGGCTTAACGCATATTGAAGGCACAGAAGCGCAGTTGTTACCTTCCCCTTAGATTATTCAAGCAACAAACAAAACACATAGCATTGTAAAAAAAATGTTGATTATGCCGATCAGGCCATAGCTAACCATAGGCTTTTTATGATTTAATTCCATTATCACCAAAAGGAATATCGACATGGCAACATTTAACCAAGAGATCAACCACACCGAACAAACCAATAATTTATTCGCTACGCATTTTTCTCCTGCTTTTGAAACGTTAACATCGGATGAAGGCATTTCAGATAGTGATGCTGAGGTTAAGAGAACAATTTCAAGGACAAATACAGAGTTAGTAGTTGAACATAATAATGGGGCCATTAGCACGGCTAAAGGCACTGGCCTGTCATCCTCTTCAAACCCGCTAATCAACGAGATTTCAGTCAGATATAACAATCAAATTGCCACCTATAGTGGTGGTAGCCTCAGCCCTTTTGGTTCTGGTAGCTTAAATGAACTTAGCTATCTACACACTCAAACTGGCGTGACCATGTCTGGCAATATCCATTACGATGGGTACACGCTGACGATATACCGTCTCGACTTTGATTCAAACGAAGGCTTCTCTTTTTCTTTCTCAGGTAATATATCGATGTCTGAGAATGATGATGATTTTACTGGTTACTTTAATCAGTTCACCGTAACAATAAATGGAAAAACCGACACTTTCAGTGACCTAAATATCAACTACAGCGTGCTCGCATCAGGTGAGAAGTCTTATTCAGACTTCATGGACATTGTCTTGAGTGGCGATGATCAAATCACGATGCTAGCGGAAAATGACAGTGTTACTGGCTATGAAGGGGAAGATACCTTGGTGTTACCGATTAACACTTCAGATATTTATGAAGTCTCCAGAGACTCTGATGGTATTATCACACTACGAAGCAGTCTTGGGGTTGATACGCTTGATCAGATAGAAAATGTCTCTACGCTTGATCGTGGCACGTTGAGTTTAGACTATTTAATCAATACGCCAACCTACTCCTCGCCCAACAGCAACCTCAGGCCTAATGTCTACGAAGGCCCAGTCACTTATCTCGAATTTAGTCTGATTGGCGATGAAAGCAATGAAGTCATCCGCGGTTCAGATCGCAATGATTTTATGAATTTAGCTGGAGGGGATGATGCCGCGGATGGTGGTGCTGGTAACGATATTCTCGATGGTGGTATCGGGTCTAACTTTCTCACTGGTGGTACTGGCGATGATGTTTTTTATTTAGATGGTCGTAGTACAGAAACAACCTGGTCTACGGTGACCGACTTTAACAATGATGAAGTGAATATTTGGGGCTGGCAGGAAGGCACGAGCCAGATTCTATCGACAAAAGCAGGCGGTGCCGAAGGCTTTACTGGCACTACCATTCACATTGATCTTGACGGTGATAATGTTATCGACACATCGTTAACACTAACAGGCATTAGTCTAGCGGAAATGCCTGAGATATCGGCCAATTCGATTGCAGGCCTTGGTTACTTATTAATTAGTTAACGTCGTTAAGCGGTGAGGGCTGCTGTATCACCAAGCGGCAAGGTAAGCCTCCCAGTGCTTACCTTCATAGCTTTCAATGGTTTCACGCATTAGATCGACTTCTTGCTCATAGGCTTTTTTACCGAGGTGGCCACGCATCAATTGAAAACGCAAATAAACCAAATGTGTATTGGCAGCATCAGTCTCACAGTAATCGCGAATGTCTTGGATATTGCCCGCTTTGTATGCATCCCACACCTTGCTGCCATCCATGCCTAATTTACCTGGGAAACCACACAGTTTCGCCAGATCATCCAACGGTGCATTGGCACGTGGGCTATACATCGACATCACATCCATGAGGTCTAAATGACGCATGTGATAACGGCTGATGTAGTTATTCCATTTCATATCGCGATCATCATCACCCATATCCCAATAGCGTGATGCTTGTACATTGTGAATGAGTCCACGGTAGTGTAAGACTGGCAGGTCAAAGCCCGAGCCATTCCAAGAGATAATTTGAGGGGAATACTTTTCTATCTCATCAAAAAAACGTTGGATAATTTCTTGCTCACTTGAATCTGAATCACCGAACGTCCAAATCCGAAAGGTATCTTCCTCGCGCATCGCACATGAAATTGCACAAACTTTATGCAGATGTAGCGGTAAAAAATCTGTCCCCTTACATTGCCTACGCTGATGCAAGGCTAAGTTAACAACCTCTTCATCGCTTAAGTCACCGGATAAATTGTGTAGTTGGCGATAGCCCTCAGCATCTGGGATGGTTTCTATATCAAATACCAATGTAGGCATGAATTTTTCCTAATTTTGGATACATCTACTCTAAATGCTAAATTATTATTTAAAAGTTCCGATACATATAACTAACTGCTAAAAGCAGCAGTTTTGAAGTTAAATCGCAAATTTGTTATAGCCATTGCTGCCCAAAACATGCAGTTATGGTAACAAAAAGGTCTTTAGTGATGAAGCAGAAACTATCAGCTACTGGTGACATCAGAGAAAAGTCTCGTAAGATTTACTCTAAGAGCGCGCTTGCAAAATTTAGTAGCTCGACTTCCGCCATAGTAAGAATAACAGACATTTCATTTGTTGATGTGTATGTAATCAGTCCTGTACATACAAAAAGAGGAGCCTCATGTTGGTTGCATATACCCCTCCCATTGTCAACGGAGCAAAACCAAACATTCAAGATTGAAACTCAAGTAATTTCTAGTATTTATAGTCGAAAAAAAAATGGATTTATCGTTGGGTTGGATTTTGTTAAAACTGAAAAATCTATGCTACGCCTAATCACACGGCTTTAGTCGTGACATAAAAATTTAAAGGTCGCGTGTAAACAACCGTTAAGATACCTAATAGTCAACTTTAGACTTGTTGTTTAATCAGCCTAATCCAAGCCCCGCTAGGCTGTTTGTGAGACTCACCCTCTAGGAGTAATTTGTAACATGAATACAGCAGTAAAGGCCAAAAATAGTAGCCGCCAAAGTGATCGAATTATTTTTTGTAAAACCGCATTTGCTATTTTTGATGGTGAACCACAGGCTATTGTGAAAACAACTGACATCTCAGTTTCAGGTGTCGGCCTCAGCAGCCCAGTGCAAGGGTTGCCAAAAACAACGTGTTGGGTGCGCTTAAAAATACCCGAGTCGCACCATAGCAATAAATTGTTTGATGTTAAGACAACAGTGATTTTTAGCGTCTATAGTAAAGACAATCATGCCTTTAGAACGGGCTTACAGTTTCAAAACCCACCGCCATTACTAGTCGACATGATCGAGCAAATCATCAGTAATAAAGCCTAAGCTAATAACTTAGGCTGTTTCAAGTGACAGTTGCTGTTTGGCTAGGGCTAAGGCAGATTCATCTGCTTTAGTAATCAATATTGGCATACCCATTGCAAGATCATGAAAAGGAATCATGGCATAGCTCACAGGCACATCAGGTGCTTCGGGCGTAAATTTACCAAACCCAAAGACGCTATTTAAAATCACTTGCCACGCCCCTTTAGGTTCTTCAAACTCTGGTCGGTTAAAATAAAATGCAATGTCTTCTTGGCGCATACTCACCATTGAGTCGTTAGCATGTGCTGCCATTAAACGCCAAGCGTGGTGATCATCACCAACTGCTTCTAATTGATGCATCATCCATTCTTGTGCAAAATCTAGCCGATAAATGCTATGTAAATGCCCAGTTTTACTGTTTCTAGCAAAATAAATGCCTTGGTCATCAGCATTGATGGCTCGCCCAATTTTGGGAAAATCGATGACATTATCTGTTTCGACCATAATAAACACCCACGCTTGGTTAAGAATGAATGTTTAGTTTAGTCCTGTGGTCGTTGCACTAAATTGCTGATAAACAATCGATTGCTTGATTAATTCAACCTTTTTTAATTGCGCTACTTTTTAACCCAGCTACCCGATTTTTGATAAAACCAGCCTGATTTTGCTTTGCTAATCCATCTGGATGCAAAGGTGCTTTGAACGTCGGCCTGCCATTCTGGGTGTCCATTGGCTTTTGCAATGGCTTGATAAAGCTTGAGTCGGTCAGCATTTTCGGCCGCTACTAGGCTTTTGATTTTACCGCGATCTTTCAGTGATGCTGCTTTGGCATCTTTGACCGCAACTTTGCCATCTTGCGTCAAACCAACCGCGCCGCTTTGATAAAAGCCTGCTAGCGCTTGATGTCGCTTTTGCATACTGGCTTTAAGTGAAGCGATTTCAGGTGTGTTTACTTCTAAATCAGCTTGTGCATTGGTGACACCAATAAACAGTACTTGTAATGTGAATAATAGGCTGAAAATGGTTAAATTGATTTTCATGCGTGATCTCCTTATATGGTCTTATTGACCTGCTGTTTCTTTTTCTGCGGGCGCTTCAGTACTGTTTTGCTGCTCTTGCTTGAGCTGCCAAACTTCATCAATAATTTTATCGGCTGCTTTTTCGGCCGCTGCTGCAGGAAAATAAATATTGATCGTGACACAAGCTGACAAGACCATACTGATCGCCAATAGTGCTGCCATCCATGTTGCTTTCATGCTGATTCCTTCAATTAATCCATCATTCTATTGGACAATCGCCTCACTATTTTCATCTGTGACGCGTTTGATACGGTTCAATAACTCATCCCAACCCACTGAGTGGTTATAGCCTTTTACGGTAATCGCAGGGATACCACTACCTTTAACGATGGTATAGCCCCTATCGGTTGACTTAGCCTGACCATCTGGCAAACCATCCATCTGACAAACATTGTGCCTCAAAAGGCAGCTAAGGCCAATTTTCTGATAATTAAAGGCCTCAAAAAAACGCAAGACACTGCGTTGGATTGCCGCTACCGCACCTGCGCCACCCAAGGCTGATATATTCTCAACAGCGCGTTGCGATATTTTTTTGCGATACTTGCCAGGTGTACTGACAAAATTGGCATCAAATGCAATCGGCTGCCAATTTTGCAACACCAACTGCGAAACCTCACCATCTAAACGCCCTTCGATCGAGCCAAAACTAAACGTATTCGTCAGCTCTCCTAAATCAAGGGCATTCATATGCACATTGGCTGAAAGTGTAGACACTTCGCCGAAAGGAGCTGTCCATTGCAAGGCGGTCACCCGCGTAAGACCATCAAATACTTTGAACACAATCTCACCATTGGCATTCAACTGATCATCAGCGAAAGTTACTTGTGGGATATGTACAGTCGCATCACCTTGCATCGTCGGCCAGCCAAATGCCTCGCTTAATTGCGGCATACTCAGATTACGAATATCTGCGCCTAAATGCCAATACCAGTTGCCTTGCAACCGTGCCGCAGAGATTGAATTAAGCACGAGTGCGCCATCTAAAATCGGCAACTCAATACGGGGCGCTGTCCATGCATATCGGTTGACACTGGCATTGATCGTCGCCTGACCCAATGCGAGATTAAACAAATGTCCTTTTGCATAATTCAGTTGAACGGCTTTTCTAGCATCATAGTCCCAAGGAATATGCGCGCTTAACTCCGAAAAGCCGAAATGATGTTGTTGATCTTCAATCGTGACCCCTTTTAACTTCAAATCAAAGGCTTTTAACGCGCCTTCGCGTAGCTGCATATCAAAACTCATCAGCCCAGACAAATCGGTCTCTTGCAATGCTGAATTTTGCAAAAAGGGTTTGAACAACAGTGGGAACCCCGTCTGTAAGTCTAAATTAGGGAGTTGTGCGTCCAATATTAAAAACGATGCCTGTTGTGTATCGTATTGCCCATTAAGTGTTAATTTCCCAACCTTGTCTAACACCATTTCAGCGTGCTCAACCTGCAAGATATCGTTCTCCAATTTTAGCTTGCCCGTCAGCTGATGCCCTTCGCCTTTGAGATAAAAAGGCTCCCAGTACACTTCCCCGCTAGTCCAATCTATCGCATAGTCGAGTAAAAGGTGCTCCGGCCGAGAGACTAATTTAAAATCAAGCTGACCTTCGACGTCTTCACCTGCATGTAAACCAGAAGTATCACTGAATGAGGTCGGTTGCAGCGTTAGCATCCCTGCCAGGCCATTGAGTGCATTAGCCTCTGATAGCAACCTGAAATTTAAGCCATATTGCGATTGGTAATGCGCTGCCTGGAGTTTGCCTTGATCGCATTGCCATAAGTCATGTTGCCAGTTCAAAGGCACTTGGCAATGTAATGTTGCAGCCGCCCAGTCAGCAAACTGAAATAGGTATTTTGTCTTGAGACTAAGGTCAGGTTGTTTGTCAGATAAATCAACCTCTGCTTTGATTTCTTTGGCCTGAATTTGAGGGCGCTCAATGGTTTCGATATGAATACTGATCGTATCAATGGCTTGTGCTGTAAGGCACCAACATAACAGCATGCAACATTGAAGCGCTATGAGGTAAGGTTTAGGTTTGATTAGTAAGCAACTAACCGTAAGCAGCATTTGACACAAGGCGTCTTATTCACTCGGGAACACACCAGTGGACAAGTAGCGATCTCCGCGATCACAAACAATAGAAACAATCACTGCATTTTCGACTTCTTTTGAAAGCTGCATGGCAGTATAAAGCGCGCCGCCACTGGATATCCCTGCAAAGATACCTTCGGTTGTGGCTAATTTACGCGTGGTGTTTTCGGCCTGTTTTTGCCCCACGTAGCGTAACTCATCTACTCGCTGATTATCGTAAATACTGGGTAAATATTCCTCTGGCCATTTACGAATCCCAGGGATCTGTGCGCCTTCTTCTGGTTGCACCCCAACGATCTGAATATCGGCGTTTTGTTCTTTTAAAAACCTCGATGTGCCCATGATGGTGCCCGTAGTGCCCATGCTTGAAACAAAGTGGGTGACTTTTCCATCAGTATCGCGCCAGATTTCTGGACCAGTACCTTCATAATGCGCAATCGGATTGTCAGGATTGCCAAATTGATCTAAGACAATGCCTTCCCCTTCTTTTTGCAATTTGAACGCAACATCTCTTGCCAGCTCCATGCTGCCATCTTTAGGGGTGAGCACCAGTTCTGCGCCATAGGCTTTCATGCTTTGGCGACGCTCTATGCTTTGATTCTCTGGCATGACCAAAATCATCTTATAACCCCGCATGGCTGCAACCATCGCTAAAGCAATGCCTGTATTACCGCTAGTGGCTTCAATCAGGGTATCGCCGGGCTGAATATCACCGCGTGCTTCAGCGCGCATAATCATGCTATAGGCTGGTCGATCTTTGACCGAACCCGCTGGATTATTGCCTTCTAATTTCAGCAAAATGGTATTGCTTGGATTAGGGTTCATACGCTGCAGCTTGACTAGCGGGGTGTTTCCAACAAAGTCGTTAATGGTTTTCATCGTATTTCTTTATACTAGTCATTAAAAAAAGTTACGTCTTTGGCATTAATGCGTGCCAACCACAAGGCATATAGACCATAAAAAACAAAAGCAATCAAGGCAAGCTGCGGCAGGGTCAGCCCTAAGAATGTCCAATCAATCGCAGCACAATCGCCCGTCCCTTTAAAAAGCAAACTCAGTGCTTTTTCGAGTGGAAAATTCTCAAACATATAGTCAAAACCAACACCACAATCACTGATCATCGATTCTTTATTGGCCTGGATATACCAATGCCGCATCGCCCAACCAGCACCACCCATTGCTGCAAGCACTTGCAAAGTGGTTACGACTTTTTGCTGGAAGCTTTTAGGTCGCATAAACGCCCCAATTAAAAAACAGGCACCGAGCACCATAAAGAAGATACGCTGGGTAATACAAAGCGGACAAGGCTCAAGGTTGTTTTGAGTTTGAATCACCAACGCTAAACCAACGATGGCATAACAACTGAAAAAACCAAATAGATAACCATTTTTACGCAACATCAACGAAGCGGCTAAACTTTGTGACATGGTTGAATTCCTTTAATCGAACGCATCGATTCATCTATAATGAGCTAGATATTGTAAATGATAAATACCATGACTGCAGAATATGGCATGCAAAACGCCACTTTATCAACAGAAAATAACACTTCTATCGCCCCAAAAAAACAAACCTACTCTGTCAGCGACCTGAATCAACTGGTCAGTCGCACCCTCGCACAGCAATTCCCGCTCTTGTGGGTGCGCGGAGAAGTTTCTAGTTTTACGCGCGCATCCAGTGGGCACTGGTACTTTTCCTTAAAAGATAGGCGTGCGCAAGTACGCTGCGTGATGTTTCGTGGGCAAAATCAGTATCTAGACTGGCAACCTGTAGAGGGTGATGAAATCGAAGCACGTTGTAACGTCACCCTGTATGAAGCGCGTGGTGATTATCAGCTCAGTATTGAGTTTATTCAACGGGCAGGTTTAGGCAGTTTATTTGAAGCCTTTGAGACGCTCAAGAAACAATTAGCCAGTGAGGGTGTGTTTGATGAACACCTCAAAAAATCATTACCGGCCTTCCCACGTCGTATTGGCATTGTCACCTCAAAAGATGCGGCAGCGCTGAGCGATGTGCTGTCAACGCTGCGCAGACGTATGCCTAATGTACCCGTGATCATCTACCCAACACCGGTACAAGGCCGTGGCGCTGCCAGCACAATCGCTAACCAAATCACGATTGCCAATGAGCGCAAAGAGTGTGATGTATTAATCGTTTGCCGTGGTGGTGGCAGTTTAGAGGATTTATGGCAGTTTAATGAGGCAGTGGTGGCCAGAAGTATCGCGGCTAGTGAGATTCCTATCGTAAGTGGTGTGGGTCATGAAACTGACTTTACCATCTGTGATTTTGCCGCCGACTGTCGTGCAGCAACCCCTACCGCAGCAGCCGAACTGGTGACACAGTCACAAGTTGCCCTAAAACAACAAGTGTCACAAAACCAGCAGCGCTTAAATCAACTGATGAAGGCAGAACTCAACCAGCTGTCACTCAATTTAGATTACGCTGCAAAAAGGCTGATTTCACCTGAGCAACGCATTAAAGAGCAAAAAACCAGTTTAACGCGGCTCAAGCAAAGACTGCATTACGCTGTGAACCAACGTTTGGCCCTGCAGCAGCAGCAAATCAAACGCTTGGAGCAAAGCTTAAAGCACTTAAACCCCAGCGCTGTACTCACACGGGGTTATGCCATTGTAGAAAATACGGATGGAGAAGTGATTGCAAACGCGTCAACTTTGCAGTCAGATCAAGCTGTGTCGATTACTTTTGCGCAAGGTAAAGCAGACGCCACGATCAAGAAAATTCGTGACTAAGCCTGTATTAATGCTTTGACATGATCTGAAACCCTAAGGCTCAAGGCCACATTAGTCAGCGTTGGGTTAACAAAGCTACCGGTTGTAAACGTCGCACTGCCTGCAATAAATAAATTATGCATGCCGTGGACTTTACAATCTTTGTCCACAACGCCGTCTTGAGGGTGCTCACTCATGCGAGTAGTGCCCATCATGTGATGTAAACCATTGGCTTTTTTAATGTCAGACAATGGTGACTGCGATGGCTCAAACTGACCCAAGCCTGTGGCATCTATTGCTTGTGCGAGCAAATCGATCGTTTTTTGGTAGTTTGCGATATCGGTATCAGACCACTCATAATGCGCCTTAATTTTAGGGCAACCTAGCGCATCTTTTTCTGCGCTCAAGGTCAGGCGATTATTTCTATTGGGTGATTGCTCCACAAATGAGAGCAGCTCCAGACGCTGATATTTTTTTTCATTCTCGCCTGAGCGAGACCAGCCTCCATTACCCAAGCCAACCAAGATCGGTACGCCATAACGAACTTTCTCGTAGACGGCTCTAAAGAGTCGGTTACGCCCCTGAAATAAATTCCACAAATGTTTGCCAATATCCTTAGGCTTTTTACGCCAGTTCCAACGCAAATGCGTTTTAAGTTCTTGCAAGCTATACATCGCATCGAGATCTTTTTGATTCCAAGACATTGGAAATAAAATCGAGACAAAGTTAAGCAGACCGTGCTCACGCTTGACGGATTCTTTAAGCATAATACGACCTAACACCGAAGTGCCGTTAATGCCTTGCATGTCGTAGAAGCCCATTTTATTTAGATACTTAAGATCATCTGGCACAAAGTTTCCGCTCGGCAAAATACTGTGATCCATATAGTAGCGGCCAACATTATCATGTTGATTGCCAATACCATTGGGATGGTGTCGCGTGGAATTTAATAATAAACGCGGCGTCTGTAAAGCATTGGCCGCCAGAATAAAATACTTAGCTTTGAAGTAGACTTCTTTGCCATCAAACAACCTGACTAAGGCTTTCTCTACTGATTGACCATCCTCTGTGCAAATAAGCTCGACTACTGTGGCATGCTTATAGAGGCTGACATTGTCAGAAGCTTCGACTGCCTGTGGAAAATCAATGGTGTATTTACGCGTGGGGCCAAACATAAACACGCTGCTTTCAGCCAAATCATCAGGCAAAGGCAGTATTTCATATTGATCTTTGGCCCAATATTCTGCCGAGTAGTCATAGGGGCCGATCTCGCATTTGTCTTGCACTTTGGCATAGTACGGATCTAGATCGGCTAATGTAATCGGCCAACCGCTATTGGGCACGCCATCACGCGCTTCAAAATCGATGGCTTGCATCGGGGTAAAGCGATAGCCATACTGCTTGTCTGTGAGCTTTAAAATTAAATGGTTAGCCGTACCGCCGACTTGACGGATATGAGTAGATTCCATCGCCTCATATAGATGCCCACTTAATTCGCCAGTGCTCAGTTGCTGTGTTTCAAAGCTTGCGGTATCCCCGCCACTCTCTAGCAAACTCACTGTGTGGCCTGCGTTAACCCAGTCTTCTGCGATACTAATGCCTGCTGGGCCAGCGCCTACGATGACAACATCCGAAATAATTTCCTCATCGGGTGCTAGGTCATTTGCGTCATACTTCATACATCAATCCATTGTAAATATTTATTTGATAATCTATCACGTTTATTTTAAATAAGTGCAAATGAAAGCAAAGCACAATTAAGACCATAAATCACGATGAGTAATACTGTTAGCACAGTTGTAGAATTCTCTAATCAGAACCTTTAGTCACATACAAGGTCGATTAGTTTAAGTATTGCAATCTATGTAATAGTCGTTAGACTTAAAGCTATCACAACAATAATCAAACCAATATCAACACCTATGAATTTGACTGGTCACTTCTTAATCGCAATGCCTAGTATGAATGATCCATTTTTTGCTAAGTCAGTGACATACATCTGTACGCATAATGAAGACGGGGCAATGGGGATTATGCTCAATCAACCCACCGATATGACTTTTGACGAGTTGTATAAAAAAATCGATATCCATTTAGAAAACCCATCAATAGCGACGCAAAATGTTTTATTTGGTGGACCTGTTCAGCCTGACCGCGGCTTTGTTTTACATACGCAAAACACCCTACAAGAAGATGAGTGGGACAGCTGCATTCAAGTGGATCATGGTATTGCACTAACCTCTTCAAAAGATATTTTGCAAGCGATTGCCTCAGGTAACGGCCCAGAAAAAATGCGTTTATCGCTCGGTTATGCGGGTTGGTCCGCCGGTCAATTAGAAGACGAAATGCAACAAAATGCTTGGCTATCGGTACATACAAAAGAAGCGACGGCCGTCAATCATTTGTTATACGACACGGAGCATGAAGCCATTTTTGATCATGCCATGGATCTGTTGGGCATCAATACTGCCATGCTTTCCGATGTGGCTGGTCACGCTTAAAGCGCGACAAATCCTAGATGACATTAGTCCATGACATGATTGATAACGAGCAGGTTTATCAAGCAGATACCATTAAAAAAGGCAGTGTCTTAGCGTTTGATTTTGGTGAACGTCGGCTCGGCATTGCGACAGGAACGCACTTGTTACTCAAAGCCAACCCGCTCGAGACCATCGACGAAGAGAGCAATAAAATCCGCTTCAATCATATTGCCAAACTGGTTGAAGCTTGGCAGCCGACTTTATTCGTTGTCGGTTTGCCATTAAACCTGCAAGGTGAAGAGACGACAATCTCGCAATTGGCGCGCAAATTTGGTCGACGTCTCAACGGGCGCTTCAACTTACCAGTAATGTTAGTCGATGAGCGATTTAGTTCCTATGACGCGAGTGAGCAACTGAAAAAACAAGGCGTGCATGGCATGGCACAAAAGCAAACGCTTGACCAAGTGGCTGCTCAAACCATCTTACAAAGTTACTTTGATCAATTAGCCTGATATTAAGGTTTTCTTTTTCATGATTGCCATGAATTTTTTCGGGTACACTAGCATTTTATTTTCTTGCCCAATCGATCATGACTGAAAAAAATGCACTACCCATTCCTACGGCAGAAAAACTGATTGACCGCTTAGCCGATCAAATCAACATTCACCTAACAGAAAACGCGGCACTGGTTGGTATCCAGTATGGCGGCGCCATGGTATTAAACCGCTTGCTGAGCATTTTGGATGAATCAATCGACAGCCAAAACATCCCCTCTGGCATGCTGGATGTCGCCATGCATCGCGATGATTACGCCACCAAAGGCCTTAAAACCAATGCAAAACCAACCAATTTAGCGTTTGATGTGCAAGGCAAAGACATTATCTTAATTGATGATGTGTTTTTTACAGGCAGAACAGCACGCGCAGCCATGAATGAATTATTTGACTATGGCAGGCCCGCAAGCATCACCCTGGCAGTACTGATTAACCGAGGGGGTAGCGAGCTACCGATCATGCCGCAAATTGCCGCCTATGCGACCCAAATCGATGCCTCACATCATTTACAACTGCAGCAAGACGAAGCAGGGGGATTAATGTTAAAATGCGGCGATATGCACTCAGGTAAACAGTAATCGTTGATGAATAACCCTCAGCTCAATGCTAATGGCGAACTGACGCATCTGCTTTCTATCGAAGGCCTTCCGAAAAAAAATCTGATTGAAATTCTCGACACTGCTGAAAAGTTTATCGGTGTCGCCGATCGAGAGATCAAAAAAGTCCCACTCTTACGCGGTAAAACCGTATGTAATTTGTTCTTTGAAAACAGTACGCGCACGCGCACGACCTTTGAAATAGCAGCCAAACGTCTTTCTGCGGATGTCATCAGCCTGAATGTGGCCACTTCGTCACAATCTAAAGGTGAGAGCATTTTAGATACGATCGACAATCTCACCGCGATGAATGCGGATATGTTTGTGGTACGTCACGCACAATCTGGCGCTGCGCATTTTATTGCACAACATGTCGCCGATAATATCAATGTGATTAATGCTGGTGACGGTAGACATTCACACCCGACCCAAGGCTTGCTCGATGTGTTTACGATTCGGCAAAACAAGCCTGATTTGCACAACCTAAGAATTGCAATCATTGGTGATATCCTGCATTCCAGAGTGGCACGCTCAGAAATCCACGCACTCACAACACTAGGTGTCCCTGAAATCCGTGTGATCGCACCTAAGACCTTACTACCAGTCGATGTAGAAAGATTAGGTGTGCAGGTTTATCATGATATTCATGCAGGCTTAAAAGATGTCGATGTTGTGATGATGCTCAGGCTGCAAAACGAACGCATGGCAGGTGCTTTGCTACCCAGCCCGCAAGAGTACTACAAAACTTATGGCTTAACACAAGAGAAACTCGCACAAGCCAAACCAGATGCAATCGTGCTACATCCTGGGCCAATGAACCGCGGTGTTGAAATCGAATCGATTGTTGCAGATGGGAGTCAATCGGTGATCTTACCGCAAGTCACCAATGGTATTGGGGTCAGAATGGCTGTGATGGCGATGTTAGGCGGAGGCAAACAGACAATATAATGTCCCACCACACTTTGATTAAAGACGGTCATTTAATTGACCATGCTTCTAAGCTAGACAAAATCGCCGACTTATTTATTATCGATGACAAAATTGCTGGCATTGCGACACCACCTGTTAGTTTTAAGGCTACTCAAACCATTGATGCCAAAGGCCTGATGGTTTGTCCAGGGTTGGTTGACCTATGTGCACGACTACGCGAGCCGGGAGACGAATACAGAGCCACGCTAATCAGTGAGCTGCAAGCAGCAGTGGCTGGTGGTGTGACCAGCTTAGCTTGCCCGCCAGATACTGCCCCCGTCTTAGATGAACCTGGCTTGATAGAGATGCTTAAACATCGTACCAAGCAACTCAATCTTGCTAGTGTTTACCCTATCGGCGCGCTAACTTGTGGCTTAAAAGGTGAAAAAATCGCCGAATTAAATGCGTTAGCCGAAGCAGGCTGCGTTGGATTTACGCAAGCTGGTTTTGCCATACCAAATACGCAAGTCCTTTGGCGTGCCATGCAGTACGCGGCCACATTTGGACTAACCGTGTTTCTTAATGCACAAGACCATTATCTTGCAGAAGATGGTGTGGTTCATGATGGTGAGGTTGCCACAAGGCTAGGACTCAAGGGCATTCCATCAGCGGCCGAGACCATTGCACTCGCTGTCATCTTGCAAGTAGCGAAAGCCACCCACACGCGATTACATATTAGCCAGCTATCTACTGCTGAAGGCATTGAGATGGTACGGCAAGCCAAAGCGGATGGTCTCAATATCACCTGTGATGTGGATGTGATGCATCTACACCTGACTGAATTAGATATCGGCTTTTTTAATACCGCTTGCCATGTTTCTCCTCCGCTAAGAACCCTTAGGGATCAAGCAGCAATCTCGCAAGGCTTAGTTGACGGTACCATAGATGCGATTTGCTCGAACCATGCACCAGTAGATGAAGATGCCAAACAAGTACCCTTTGCGCAATCTGAGGTAGGCTCAAGCATGATTGAATTACTATTGCCTTTGACCATTAAGTGGGCGAACAACCATTCAATCGACCTCATCGAAGCTTTAGCTAAGCTTTCGCATCATCCCGCCAAAATTTTGAACCGTCCAACAACACAGCTAAGCATTGGCCAAGACGCAGATTTATGCCTATTTAATGATAGCCAGTGGATAGTTAAGCCAGAACGGCTACGTAGTCAAGGTAAAGACACCCCCTTCCAAAACATGGAAATGCCAGCTACGGTGATACACACTTTGGTAGCAGGAAGCCTTGTTTATAGCGCTCAATCAATATAAACGCATGTTAATAACCATTAACGGGCTTGACGTAGCTTATATACCAGTGTTCAATTACATTCTGTAAAAGAATTATAAATAATTAACAAATCTTACAATCTTATATTTCGGGGGTAACAATATGTCTTGTTGTTTTTGGTGGTTTTTATTCGGGGCCTTACTAGGCTGGTTATTAAACTGGTTACTGTGCAAATTATTTAAGAAAAACAAGGCCGTAACACATACAACACAATCAGTGGCAGCTGCACCAGCGCCAGTGAAAGCTGCAGCCGTAGCTCCAGTTGAACCTGTAAAAGCAGTTGAACCAGTGAAAGCAGTAGAGCCAGTGAAAGCTGCAGCTGTTCCAGCTGCTTATGTGCTTGACAAAGCAGCCGCTAAAGCCGCTGGCTTCAAGATCAAAGGCCCTGATGATTTAACTGTGATTGAAGGCATTGGCCCAAAAATCAACCAGTTATTCAACACGGCTGGCTATCATACTTTTGCTGAGGTTTCTAAAATGCCTGTAGCTGACATGCAAAAAATCTTGGATGATGCTGGCCCACGTTACCGCCTAGCACGCCCTGATACATGGGCTAAACAAGCTGAACTCGCTGCTCAAAACAAATGGGCAGAACTAAAGACATGGCAAGATGAATTGGATCATGGTGTTTAAGGGTCAACCTAAACATTTATCTAATTCTTAATCTTGTACGAATTTAAAGGAGTTCTATCCTATGTCAGATACATATCATTCAGATGGTTCAGCAAGCTATAGCTTCTGGACCTGGTTTATAGCGATAATTGCCATCATCGCTTTACTATGGGCATGGCACCATGATCGTTGGCTAAATGGTGCTAGTTGTTGCGCAGATGCGCCTGTTGCTGCTGCACCTGCTGCTATGGAACCATTTAACTTTGCCGCAGGTAGTCATGAAGACTTTGCTTCTACTGGTGACAGCAGTAGTATCAGTTGGTTTGGTGATATCCCTGCACTTGAAAGCTGGTTATCTAAAGGCGATGACTGGAAAGTCAGCGGTGATGCTAAACACGTTGTCTTAACAGGTACTGTAGACAGCGAAGCGACAAAAACTGCGAGAGGGCAAGAAGCTCAAGCCTACTTTGGTTCTAGTGTGACGGTCGACAATCAACTCATCGTAGCATTACCAGCTGTAGAGCCTGCACCTGAAGTCGTGGTACCGCCAATTGATCTGGAAGCAGATAAGCCAGAAAATGTCCGCGTTTACTTTGATGTTAACTACCATGCATTGCCTGCTGCTGCACCAGCAAAACTGACCGACATTATTAGCTGGGCTAAAACACACCCAGAATCTAAAGTCGTAGTTTCTGGCTATCATGATCCTACTGGTAATCAGATCATGAACATTGAGCTTTCTAAAAACAGAGCGAAGAGCGTCTATAGCTACTTACTCTCACAGGGTGTTCCTGAAGAGCGTATAGAACTAAGAAAACCTCAAAGCACTGAGGGCGATGGAGATTACCAAGAAGCACGTCGTTCAGAAGTATCCATTGAATAATAATTCATAGGTACTGACTAACAAAAAAGGCCGAAATTTCGGCCTTTTTTGTTATGTGCTCAATATCAAACTAAGTTCAAATGACCGATGGTGTCCTCTTCTAATGCGAGGTCATTACGTTCACTATGCAGTTTAATTTTCAAACGTAAATCATTTTGTGAATCAGCATTTTTAATGGCTTCTTCATACGTCACTTTGCCAGATTCAAACAAATTAAATAGTGCTTGATCAAAGGTAATCATGCCAGCCTCGTTGGATTTGGACATGATTTCTCGAATCTCATGGACCTCACCCTTTAAAATCAAATCAGAGATCAAAGGAGAGTTCAACATCAATTCTACTGCGGCAACACGCCCTCTTTCTCCTTTCTTAGGAACAAGTCGCTGAGAAATAAATGCGCGTGTGTTGAGTGACAAATCAATCAACAACTGTTCGCGACGTTCTTCTGGAAAAAAGTTGATAATTCTATCTAAAGCTTGGTTGGTACTATTGGCATGCAGGGTTGCCATGCATAAGTGCCCTGTCTCCGCAAAAGCAATCGCATAATCCATCGTTTCTTGATCACGAATCTCACCAATCAAAATCACATCGGGTGCTTGTCTTAATGAATTTTTAAGGGCGTTGTCCCAACTGTCAGTATCGACCCCAACCTCTCGCTGCGAAACGATGCAATTTTTATGGTCATGAATAAACTCAATCGGGTCTTCAATCGTAACAATATGGCCATAAGAGTTGGCGTTACGATAGTCAATCATCGAAGCCATTGTTGTTGATTTACCCGCACCAGTGGCGCCCACTACAATCACCAATCCGCGCTTTTCAAGTGCGACTTTCTTTAATGTTGCTGGTAAATTAAGTGACTCCATTGGCGGAATCTCAGTATTGATTGTGCGAAACACCATACTTACCGAGCCGCGCTGGATAAAAGCATTCACTCTAAACCTAGCTAAATCGGGGACACCAACCGCAAAGTTGCATTCATTTTCTTCTAGGAATGCATCTGCCTGCTTTTCATTCATCATAAAAAAGCAGATCTCTGTCGTTTGATCAGGCGTCAACTTTTTATTACTCACAGGCGTCATCTTGCCATCGACTTTAATCGCGGGCGGAAAACCTGCCGTAATGAACAAGTCCGAAGCGCCTTTTTGCTTCATTAACTTGAGTAAATCATAAACAAACTTCTGCGCTTGTGCTCTTTCCATGAAAAACCTTTACCTTAAATGCGCATCGCATCTTTGTTAACCGCTTTAGACGATGCTTCTTCCATTGAAATTTTGTTCTCTCGCAATAGGTTTTGCAGAGATCCATCCAAGGTTTGCATGCCTAGACTTTGGCCTGTTTGAATCGCAGAATACATTTGCGGCACTTTGTTCTCACGAATCAAATTTCGGATCGCTGGCGTTCCAATCATAATTTCATGCGCAGCAACGCGGCCTGAGCCATCTTTAGTCTTACACAGCGTTTGTGAGATCACCGCGCGTAATGATTCAGACAACATTGCGCGCACCATTTCTTTTTCTGCTGCTGGGAATACATCCACTATTCTATCGACGGTCTTGGCTGCTGAACTCGTGTGCAAAGTACCAAACACCAAATGCCCTGTTTCAGCTGCGCTCAATGCCAGCTCAATGGTTTCAAGATCTCGCATCTCGCCCACCAAGATCACATCTGGATCTTCACGCAAGGCTGCTCGTAATGCATTGCTAAACGATTTTGTATTGGGTCCCACTTCTCTTTGGTTGACTAGAGATTTTTGTGATTCATGCACAAACTCAACTGGATCTTCAACCGTTAAAATATGCTTGTGATAGTTTTGGTTAACGTAGTTTACAATCGCTGCAAGCGTTGTCGACTTACCCGAACCAGTCGGCCCGGTGACTAGGCAGATACCTTTGTGGTAATTGGCAATTTCTTGAAAAATTGGCGGGCAGCCAAGTTCTTCCAGTGTCAAAATCTTGCTTGGAATTGTTCTGAATACAGCGCCAGCACCCCGTTGCTGATTAAATGCATTGACCCTAAATCTTGCTAATGCAGGTATTTCAAACGCGAAATCACATTCCAGTGTTTCCTCAAAGGTCTTGCGTTGTGAGTCAGCCATAATGTCATAAATCATTTTATGCACTTCAGCATGCTCCATCGCAGGCATATTAATCCGGCGTATATCACCATTGACTCGAATCATCGGCGGCAAGCCTGCAGACAAATGAAGGTCGGAGGCCTTATTTTTTACTGTAAACGCCAATAAATCTGAAATATCCACGTATTGCTCCTGTTATAATTTTCGGGCTATTCACTCAGCATAAGCAACAACCTGTCTTTTGTTAATTAAATTGCACCGTCAACGACCATGTCCAATCATCTTACCCCTAGTATTTTGCAAATCAAACAACACTTGTCAGCACTTTCAAAGCCTGACCAGCCCATTACACTGGTTGCGGTTAGCAAAACCAAACCAGCCAGCATGATCCGCGAAGCATTTCTAGCTGGTCAAACTGACTTTGGCGAAAATTACCTGCAAGAATGTCTGACAAAGCAAACAGACTTATCCGATCTCGATATTACTTGGCACTTTATCGGCCCCATTCAGAGCAACAAAACACAGCTTATTGCACAGCACTTTAGTTGGGTACACAGTGTTGACCGACTAAAAATTGCAAAGCGCCTGAATGATGCCCGCCCAGCAGCGCTACCGCCACTACAAGTCTGCATTCAACTTAACAGTAGTAATGAAACCACTAAAAGCGGGATTTTGATCGATGAATTAGAAGCCTTAGCTAGTGCGTTTTCTACGTTTGAACGACTTCGCTTGCGCGGCTTGATGGCGATTCCAGCACCAACAAAAAACATTGAAACTCAGCATGCGCAATTCAAAATGGTCAAGGCAGCTTATGATGGATTAGTATCGAAAGGCTATGATTTAGACACACTTTCAATGGGCATGTCTAATGACTATGAGGCTGCGATCAAAAATGGAGCCAATATGGTTAGAATCGGATCGAAAATATTTGGTTTAAGAACGTAACAAATTCACATAAATGGGTATAATAAATCCATTGGTAACAGTATAGAATAATGCTTTAACAATAAAACACTAAGCCAATGATGAGGGATCAAGATTCAGTGTTAGACCTAGCGTTTATCGGTGGTGGCAACATGGCTACCGCAATCATAAGTGGCATACGACAAGACCAGCAAACCAAGAGTCAAATATTGGTGGTTGAGCCTGACGCTGAAAAACGTACAACACTCAAAAAAGATCATGATATTGCAGTCACTGACCAGATTGACCAAGCCGCACTAAAAAAAATTATAGTGCTAGCGGTTAAACCGCAACAGTTACAATCTGTATGTGAGTCTCTAAAACCCAGCATCAATGATCAATTGATCATTTCTATTGCTGCTGGCATCAAAACAGCGGCGATCGTCAGATGGTTGGATGGCCACCAGAAAGTGATTCGCATCATGCCAAATACGCCGGCCCAAGTGCAAGCTGGCGTTTCAGCCTTGTTTGCGCTTGAAGCAGTATCCGCCACTGAAAAAAACGCAGCACAGTCCTTGCTGCAGGCAGTTGGCAGTACGCTATGGCTCAATGATGAAGCTCAGATGGATGCTGTAACGGCAATATCAGGTAGCGGCCCTGCTTACGTGTTTTATTGTATTGAAGCCTTGCAAAATGCAGCGCTTGAACTAGGCCTGCCTGCAACACAAGCAAACGAACTTGCAATGAAAACATTTCTGGGTGCTAGTCTATTAGCCTCAGGTAGTGAGGATAGCGTGAGTACGTTAAGAGAAAAGGTGACGTCAAAAGGCGGAACCACTGAAAAAGGCTTAGCCGTATTAGCTGACAGAAACCTAAAAGGCATTTTTGTAGAAACGGCTAAAGCCGCTGCTGACCAGTCCGTCATATTAGGAGACATGCTCTCTAAATAGCGATGGTTACAAAACAATATTAATGAAAATAAATTAGGAAACCGCCCATGTTCAATCATGCAATGTTATTTTTATGCAATGCTGTTTTCGGCTTGCTAACACTTGCATTTTTGTTGCGTTTTTTCTTTCATTTAACGGGTGTCCCTTTTCAACACCCTGTTGCAGAAATGGTCGCGACATTAACCAATTTTGCTGTGTTGCCTATGCGTAAGCTGCTGGCACGATTTGATTTTTTTGGCATCAGGAAAATAGACCTAGCCTCATTAAAACTGGCCTTTCTGACTCAGTTTATTTTGAAGCTCATCACCTTAGTGATCAGTGGGTTTCCTTTTGCAGTCGCGGGTAGTGGCATTTGGCTAAATGTCCTCTTAGCGACGATTGTTAGTGTAGCTTCAATAAGTATTAGCATCTTTATGTATGCCGTGTTGATTCAAGCCGTTCTTAGCTGGATTAACCCGCATTCAATGATTGCACCCGTTTTAGATAATTTAACGCAGCCAGTGTTATCGGTATTTCGTCGATTTGTACCTATGGTGAGTAATATTGATTTAAGTCCATTAGTCTTTATCATTCTTGCTCAATTAGTGCTATCCAGTTTTTTATTACCGATCGAAACGCAGTTGCTTCACCGCTTTTAGAGTAATCGTTATATGAACACAATTACAACACACCTTTCGAGTTCAATGCCGCAATCTGCGCTTGGCTTTAAAATCAACGAATATGGTCAATGGCGAGAGAAGCTGATTGGCATCGTGCACGAATATGAGTCTTGGTTAAATCAGGCCGATTTGGTCGAGCCAGGACAGCAACAGCGCTTAAAAGATATTCAGGATGTTTTAAAAAACGATCAGCTCGTGCTTGCGTTTTTAGCAGAATTTTCACGTGGTAAAACCGAGACGATTAATGCTCTGTTTTTTGCAGACTTTAATCAACGCCTACTACCGAGTGAACCAGGCCGTACCACCATGTGCCCGACTGAAATTTTTTGGGATAGCAACGATGACCCTTGCATCAAACTACTACCCATGGATACGCGTCATAGTAATGAAACAGTGTCTGCAATGAAGTCAAAACCTGGCTTGTGGAAAAAACTGCCGATGGATGTCACTTCGCCAGATGCGATGAAAGAAAGCCTTAAAGCGCTTGTTGCGACACAAAGTGTCGATTTGAAAACGGCTAAAGACTTAGGCTTTTGGGATGAGAGCGATGTCACAATGCAACGCAGCTTGTCTGAAAATGGCACTGTCGATATCCCACAATGGCGTCATGCATTAATCAATTACCCACACCCGATGCTCAAAGATGGCCTCATTGTGATTGATACGCCAGGCCTCAATACCATGGGCGCAGAACCTGAACTGACACTAGGCATTATTCCTAATGCCCACGCGGTGCTATTCCTCACGGCCACTGATACTGGTGTGACCAAGTCTGATATGAACATGTGGAACGAATATGTGAATCAGCATGCGCAACACCAATTGGTCTTGCTCAATAAAATTGATACCTTATGGGATGGCTTGGAAACAGAAGACGAAGTTAACGCTTTGATTCAAAAACAAGTGGCAAGCACAGCGGTTGAACTAGGTGTGGATGAGGAGAATGTATTCCCTATTTCGGCGCAAAAAGCCTTAATTGCTAAAATCAAAAATGATGAAGCTTTATTAGCAAAAAGTGGCTTTGAAGCACTCGAATCAGCGCTGGCTAATCAACTCATTGAAGCGAAACATTCAGTATTGGGGCGCGCGATTATCTCAGAGTGTTCCAATATGATTCGCGGCTCTAGAAAAATCTCTCAAATGCGCCTGACCAATATTAAAGATCAGATTGCTGAATTACGAGAGCTCCAAGACCAAAACCGTGATCGCTCGCGCGATATCTTAGCCAATGTTGTCGCAGAGCGTAAACGTTATGAAGATTCAGTCGCGACCTATAATGAAGGCTGCGACAAGATCAAACGTATTGGTAATAAACTACTGAGACACCTCAGTATCAGTCACTTAAATAGCATTCTAGATGATACCAAACAAGAGATTGGTGAGAGCCTCACTACCATTGGCTTGAATCGCAATATGCGCGCATTAACTGGCCTAGCATCAGACCTTGCCCAAGACATAACTGAAGAGGCAGCCATCATTAAAGATAGTGCTGATAATCTGTATCAACTCTTTTGGAGCAAACATGGCTTTGAAAAGACAGAAGCAAAAGAGCTAGATATGAGTAACTTCTTAAACAAAATGAAAGAGCTAGAAGCGCAAACGGATCAATTCTGCCGCGACCCAGTCAATATTTTGACTGAAAAACGCTACCTGATTCGTAAATTTTACACCGCTTTAGGCGCTAAAATTCAACAGATATTTGAAGAAACCAAAGAGGAATGTACCTTATGGTTAAATCAAGTCATTGGCGAATTAGAAACTCAGATCAATGCGCATAAATCTGCATTAGACAAACGCGCCGAAGCATTAATGGCCGCGAATAACAGTGTTGAAAAACTGGTCGAAAACCTTGATAGCTCTGAACAAGAGTTTTATCAATTTTTACAGCAGTCCAATCAACTAGACGCCATTTTGCTCAAGCTGATGCGTAGCGCCAAAATTTGATCGGCATTTGCCGTAGGCTCAATGATTGAAACTGCGTTCGGTTACTGCTATATTGATGACTCATGTCACATTAATTTGCACTAAGTAAGGGAGATTGTAATGGATTTTTTTGGTTCTACTGGCATCTACGTCTTGTTATTTATTTGCGTCTTGATTACAGCAATTTTGATCTATTTCGCAAAGAAAGTTAAGTAATTACTGATTGCGCTAAACGAAAAAAAACAAATATAAAGCGCTTTTTTTAATTTTTGTACAGATAGACGACTGTTATTATTCTTCAGTTGAAGAATAATAACAGCTCAGATGTATAGACATAACAAATATAACGTCATATCAGGCTTTACACTCATTGAGTTAATTTCAGTCATTGTGATACTAGGCATCTTGGCTGCAACTGCGCTGCCCAAGTTTATTAATGTTTCTACTGAAGCGCGGGTTAACTC